>NZ_JBEYVW010000013.1:95592-266946 GCF_040644175.1 Streptomyces sp. NPDC047017
GTACCGGCGGCGTCCGCGACGACGGGCGCTGTACCGCCAGGGCCCGTGACAGCGGGGGCTGTACCGGCGGCGTCCGCGACGACGGGCGCTGTACCGCCAGGGCCCGTGACAGCGGGGGCTGTACCGGCGGCGTCCGCGACGACGGGCGCTGTACCGGCGGTGTCCGCGACGGCGGGGACTGTGCCGACGGGCGCTGTGCCGGCGGGGACTGTGTCGGCGGGGGCTGTGTCGGCGGAGGTCGCACCGCCAGGGCCCGTGCCGGCGGGTGTCGCACCGCCGGTCCCCGTGGCGCCCTCACCGCCGCTCCCCGCCCCGACGTCGTCCGTGCCGCTCACTCCCGCGACCACGCCCAGCAGCGCGTCCGAGTCGACCAGGCCGACGCAGCGGCCGTCGTCCACCACGCGGGCCGGGGCGCCCGCGCGGGCCACCGCCTCGATCGCCTCGGCGACCGTCGCCTCCGGGGCGACGGCCGGGCCGCTGCCGGCCTCCTCGGCGGTGGCCGGGCGCATGGCGCGGCGGACCGTCATGACCTGTTCGCGCGGGACGTCGCGGACGAACTCGCGGACGTAGTCGTCGGCCGGGGAGCCGACGATCTCCTCGGGGGTGCCGAGCTGCACGATCCGGCCGTCGCGCATCAGCGCGATGCGGTCGCCGAGCCGGAGGGCCTCGGTCAGGTCGTGGGTGATGAAGACCATCGTGCGGCCCTCCTCCTCGTGCAGGCGGATCACCTCCTCCTGCATGTCCCGCCGGATGAGCGGGTCCAGCGCGCTGAACGGCTCGTCGAACAGCAGCACCTCGGGGTCGGCGGCCAGCGCGCGGGCCAGGCCGACGCGCTGGCGCTGGCCGCCGGACAGCTGGCCCGGGCGGCGCTGCTCCATGCCCTCCAGGCCGACCTTGGCGACCACCTCGGCGGCCTTCTCGCGGCGCTCGGCGCGGCCCATGCCCTGGATCTCCAGGCCGTAGGCGACGTTGTCGAGGACGGTGCGGTGCGGGAGCAGCCCGAAGTGCTGGAAGACCATCGCGGCCCGGTGCCGGCGCAGGGCGCGCAGCCGGGTGCGGTCCATGGCGCGTACGTCCTCGCCGTCGATGGCGATGGTGCCCGCGGTCGGTTCGATCAGCCGGGTCAGGCACCGCACGAGGGTGGACTTGCCGGAGCCGGACAGGCCCATGACGACGAAGACCTCGCCCTTGCGCACGTCGAAGGAGACATCGCGGACGGCGGCGGTGCAGCCGGTGCGGGCGCGCAGGTCGGCGGCGCTCAGCGCGCTCAGTTCCGGGTCGGCGGGGACCCGGGCGGCCTTGGGGCCGAAGACCTTCCACAGGCCGTCGACGGAGAAGACCGGGGTGGTGTCAGGGGCGGCGTCCGGGGTCGCGGCGGTGGGCGGCTTGCGGGTGGGGACCGTGAGAGCCATCAGCTCTCACCTCCGATCAGGTCGACGGCCCGCTCCCCGACCATGAGCACTCCGATCATCGGGTTCACTGCGGGCATGGTGGGGAAGACCGAGGCGTCGGCGATCCGGATGCCGTCCAGGCCCCGGATGCGCAACTCGGGATCGACGACGGCGAGTTCGTCGTCGGCGGCACCCATCCGGCAGGTGCCGGCCGGGTGGTAGACGGTGTGGGCGACCTTGCGGGCGTACTCGCTCAGCTCCTCGTCGCCGGTGAGGTCCGGGCCGGGGCACACCTCGCGCTTGAGCCAGCCGGCCAGCGGCTCGGTGCGGGCGATCTCGCGGGCGATGCGGATGCCGTCGACGAGGGTGCGGCCGTCGTGGTCGTCCTCGTCGGTGAAGTAGCGGAAGTCCAGGGCCGGCTTGACGGACGGGTCGGCGCTGGTCAGGTACAGCCGGCCGCGGCTCTTGGGCTTGGGGATGTTCGGGGTCATCGACACGCCGTGGGCGGGGCGTTCGTAGCCGAGCCGCTCGGGGTTGTCGGTGAACGGGATCTGGTAGAAGTGGAACATCAGGTCCGGGCCCGCGTGCGCGGGGTCGCGGCGGACGAACAGGCCGGCGTCGGAGTCCATCGCGGAGTTCTCCGGTATCGGGCCGTGCGTCTCCCAGACGATCACCGACTCGGGGTGGTCGAGCAGGTTCTCGCCGACGCCGGGCAGGTCGTGCGCCACCGGGATGCCCAGCGCCTCCAGGTCGGCGCGGGGACCGATGCCGGAGTGCAGCAGCAGCCGCGGCGAGTCGACCGCGCCGGCGCACAGCAGCACCTCGCGGCGGGCCCGTACGAGGACTTCCTCGCCGTCCTTGGTGCGCACGTGCACGCCCTCGGCGCGGGTGCCGTCGAGTTCCAGCCGGTACGCCCAGGTCTCCAGCCAGAGGGTCAGGTTGGGGCGCTCGTCCATCACCGGGTGCAGATACGCCACGGAGGCCGAGGAGCGCTTGTTGTCCTCGGGGTGGTAGGCGAGGTCGAAGAAGCCGACGCCGTCGTGGAACGGCTTCTTGTTGAAGCCCTCCACCCGCGGTACGCCCACGGCCTGCTGGGCCGCGTCGACGAAGTCGCGGGCGATGGCGTTGCGGTCCTTCTCGTCCACCGGGACGATGTTGTTCTTCAGCCGGGCGTAGTACGCCTCCATCGGGACCGCGCCCCAGCCCTTGGCGCCGGCCGCCTCCCACTCGTCGAAGTCGGAGGGCAGCGGCTTGAAGGCGATCAGGGTGTTGTGGGAGGAGCAGCCGCCCAGGACGCGGGCGCGGCTGTGCCGGATGTGCGAGTTGCCGCGCGGCTGTTCGGTGGTCGGGTAGTCGTAGTCCAGCTCGCCGCCCAGCAGGCCCATCCAGCGGCGCAGGGTGAGCACGTCCTCGCGGCCGGCGTCGCTGGGGCCGCCCTCGATGACGGCGACGGTGACGTCCGGGTTCTCGGTGAGGCGGGAGGCGATGACGGAGCCGGCGGTGCCGCCGCCTATGACGACGTAGTCGTATTCGTGCGCGTACTCGTGGGTGTGATCGGCCATCGGGGTGGTACTCCAGGTGGGGACGGGGAGGACGGAAGGGAAGGGGCGGGCGGCCGGGGTGGTGTCGCGGGGTGGTCGCGGCGGGCGGGCCGGCCCGTCAGCCCGCGAACCAGCGCACCGGCCGCGGCGCGAGGTTCTGGTAGACGTGCTTGGACTCGCGGTACTCGGCCAGTCCGGCGGGGCCCAGTTCGCGGCCGGTGCCGCTCTTGCCGAAGCCGCCCCACTCCGCCTGCGGGAGGTAGGGGTGGAAGTCGTTGATCCAGACCGTGCCGTGCCGCAGCCGGCCCGCGACCCGGCGGGCGCGGCCCGCGTCGGCGGTCCAGACGGCACCGGCGAGGCCGTACTCGGTGTCGTTGGCGAGCGCGACGGCCTCGTCCTCGGTGCGGAAGGTCTCGACGGTCAGGACCGGTCCGAAGACCTCCTCGCGGACGACCTTCATCTCGCGGTGGCAGCCGTCCAGGACGGTCGGCTCGTAGAAGTAGCCGGTCGCGGGCCGCTCGGGGGAGGGTTCGGGCCGCTTGCCGCCGCAGCGCAGGGCGGCGCCCTCGGCGAGCGCGGAGGCGACGTACGCCTCGGTCTTGGCGCGCTGCTGCTCGGAGACGAGCGGGCCGCACTCGACGCCGGTCCCGGTGCCCCGGCCGAGGCGGATCTGCTGGGCGCGGCGGGCGAGTTCGGTGACGAACCGGTCCCGGACGCTCTCCTCGACGATGAGCCGGGAGCCCGCGGAGCAGACCTGGCCGCTGTGCGTGAACGCGGCGTTGAGGGCCTGGTCGACGGCGGTGTCGAAGCCCTCGTCGGTGGCGCAGGCGTCGGCGAAGACGACGTTGGGGTTCTTGCCGCCGAGTTCGAGGGCGACCTTCTTGACGCCGGGCGCGGCGGCCTGGGCGACCTTGGTGCCGCTGGCCAGTCCTCCGGTGAAGGAGACGAGGTCCACGTCGGGGTGTTCGGCCAGGCGCGCGCCGACGGTGTGGCCGGGGCCGGTGACGAGGTTGGCGACACCGGCGGGCAGGCCGGCCTCCGCCAGGAGGGCGACGAGCGCGACCGTGGTGAGCGGGGTGATCTCGCTCGGCTTGATCACGAAGGTGTTGCCGGCCGCGAGCGCCGGGGCGATCTTCCAGCTGGCCTGGAGCAGCGGGTAGTTCCACGGGGTGATGAGCGCGCAGACGCCGACCGGTTCGTGCACGACGACGCTGTGCACGTCGGGGGTGCCCGCGTCCACGACCCGGCCGGGCGCCTCGGCGGCGACCAGATCGGCGAAGTAGCGGAAGGCGTCGGCGACGCAGTCGACGTCGACGCGGCCCTCCTCCAGGGTCTTGCCCGCGTCCCGGCTCTCCAGCAGGCCGATCTCCTCGCGGTCGCGTACCAGGAGGCCGGCGACCCGGCGCAGCAGGGCGGCGCGTTCGGCCACCGGGGTGCGCGGCCAGGCGCCCGCGCCGCCGTCGAAGGCGCGCCGGGCCGCCTCCACGGCCCGGTCCGCGTCCTTCTCGTCCCCCTCGGCGACCTGGGCGAACGGCGTCGCGTCCGCCGGGTCGAGGATGTCGCGCGTGGCACCGGAGGCCGCCTCCAGCCACTCCCCTCCCGCGTGGATGGTGCCGTGCGCCGTGCGCCGGGGTGCGTGCGCCGTGCGCTGCGTGCTGTCCGCCATGATCGGTACTGCCTTCCGTTCCTGACCGGTTGCCCTGGGTGACGCGGGTGTCACCCACAGGGACCGTCAGCGCCTGCCCCTCCCCCTGGATTGCATGCGCAATCCAAGGCGAACAGTGGTCCGCGTCACAGAAATTGGGGGCATGGATGGGCAAAAGGGACAGAATTGAAGGCTCGTAGCGAGACGGGCGGGCCGGGTCAGCCCGTGGGGGCGGGGCAGTCGCCGCCCGCCGGGCAGAACCAGGCCAGTGCCGTGGTGAGGGTCTGGAGTTCGCCGTCGCCGCCGTCGGCGTCGGGGCCGTAGGAGGCGATCGCGTAGAGCTTGCCGTCGGCGGCCTCGAAGCGTTCGTCGTAGACGTGCCAGGTGCCGATGGCGGGCTCGCCCCTGAGAGAGTCGGCCGTGTACTCCATGCGGGTGCCGGCGACGCCCCCGGCGGTGACATGGTCCAGGGCCAGCTCCCGGAAGCCCGGCGGCTTGGGGACCTGATCGGAGAGATACAGCCGGAAGGACTCGTCCGGCGAGCCCTCCGCCACCTGATACACCTGGACCCGCCGGTCGCCCCCGCCGCCGCGGTAGTTGACGACGTCCATCCCGAACTGGGACGCCACCGTGGAGCGCTGCCAGCCGTCCGGCACGGCGATCCGGAAGCCCTCCGGGTCGTCCCGGAGGCGGTAGCCGGACGGCGGCCCGGCGGCGCCGGGGCTCCCGGCCGGGGTGTCCTCGGCGGTGGGCTCCCCTGCGGCGTCCACCGAGGGCGTGCCCGCGGACACCTCGGACGCCATGGACGTACGCGCGTCCGGGGCGCCCTTGTCGTCATCGCCCCCGCCCCCGAAGCCCAGCGTCACCACCAGGCTCACGACGACCCCGGCCCCCGCCGCCGCGCCCACCACCGTCCACACGGTACGGCGGCTGTAGCCGCCGTAGCCGCGCGGGGGCGGCACCGGGCGCCCCGGCGGTTCCGGCGGTCCGGGCGCGGCCGGCCACCGGCGGGTGGGCGCGTCGGGGTCGTGGACCGGGCCGGGCGGCACCGCGGGGGGCGCGGTGGGCCGGGCGGGCCGGGCGGGCGGCGGCGGGGTCGCGCGAGCGGTGTCCCGCGTGCCGTCCTCCCAGCGCTGGGTCTCGTCGTTCCAGTACCGCCCGCCCCCGTGCGCCACGGTGTTCTCCCCTCGCAGGTGCCGGGCGCAGCGGGCCCGGCGGGAATGATCGGGCCCAGGGCGGCCCACCCGTCCGGATCGGGCCGGGCGGGGTCAGCCGATCCCGAGCAGCCCGGCCACCGCCTCGGCCGACGCGAACAGCGCCAGCACGGACTGGGCGTCGGTGAGCAGTTCCCGCAGCCGCTGCCGCCTGGTCGCCCCGGCGGTGCCGGTACGGGTGATCTCGTCCTCGGTGTCGGCCAGCGTGGCGTCCAGGTCCCTGATCTGGGCGGTGCTCCTGGCCCGCCGCAGGTCGGCCCGCAACTCGCGCACCGCGGCCAGGAGTTCCTCGTCGGACGCGCCCCGCGGGGCCGCGTGCCGGTGGCTCACGGCACGCGCGTGGCTGCCGATGGCGAAGGTGCTCTGCGAGACGTCGCCGATGCTGACGCCCGGTTCATCCGCCGTGGTCATCGTCGCCGGTTCCCTTCTGCGGTCCGAGACCGCCGGTGGACGGGGAGGAGGGGGACCAGGTGCTCCCCGGGGAGGCCGCGGAGGCGGCGCCGCCCGGGGAGCGGGTGGTCCACGTGCTGATCGGTGAAGTGGTGCCGGTCGGTGAGGCAGTGCCGGCCCGCGAGGAGGTGCCGGCCGTCGGTGAAGGGGTGGTCCGGGTGGCGGCGGCCGGGGCGGGTGCGCCGCCGGTCGTCGTGCCGCTCGCGCGGGCGTGCGTGCCGATCGCGAAGGTGCTGCCCGCGACGGAGTCGATGTGCACCCCGCCGTTGCTGATGTTGACGACCTTCTGCACGAACTCGCCCGTCTGGTACCCGTGGGCGTTCAGGGCGGTGCGGACGCCGTGCGCGATACGGTCCTGGACGCTGCGCAGATACCGGTCGACGTCCATCTGCTGGAACAGCGAACCGGCACCGGCCTCGCCCAGCTCCCGCACGGACAGCTCGGGCCCGTCGGGCAGCGCGTTGCGGTAGCCGCCGGTGAGCAGCTGCCAGGCGTTGCCGGCGGCCAGGAACAGGGTCAGCAGGGAGCGGAACGCGGAGGCGGGCACCTGCCCCACGGCCCAGGTCGCCTTGCCGAAGGCGCTGTTGTTGCTGAACTGGTGGGCCAGCCGGTCGGCGTCCTTGAAGTCGGCCCGGACCGGCATCAGCACATGCGGGGCGACCTCCAGCATCAGCATCCGCCCCTGGGTGTGGATGCGCACGTAGACGGTGACGACCAGTTCCTCCTCCCAGCCGCCCACCCGCACCCGCAGGAAGTGCCGCCGCTTCTCGCCGCCCTCCTCCACCGCGCGGTCGCGGTGCGCCTCGAAGTCCGCCTGGCTGTACGGGGCGTCCTCGCGGCGGGCCAGCCCCTCGGCGGGCAGGAACACGCACTCGTCGATCTCCAGCCAGCGCAGCCGGTCGCGCACGGTGTGCCCGGTGTACTGCGGCGGCAGCCGCAGGCCCTCCAGCAGCGGCCGTACGGTGTCCAGGACCGTGCGGTTGCTCAGCGGGCGCGGTGTCCTGCCCTCCGCGGGGCGCATCTCGGTGGCGAGCACCCAGGTGTCGTAGGCGTGGCCCGCGCCGCGGAACGGGCTGGTCTCGCGGTACATGATCAGCGGGGCGTGCTGCTCCAGCCGGATGCGGTCCTTGAGCCGCTGGAAGCGCGGGCTCTCGGCGCGCTCGGCCGGGTCGGCGGCGGCGTCCGGGAAGCGGTCCGGGGCCAGTTCGCCGCCGAGCGCGCGGGCGAACTGGCTGCGCTGCACGCCCGCGCACAGGGCGACGGCCAGGAACAGGACGAGCGCGAGCCAGGCCTGCAACGCGCTGACCGTGCCGTTCCCGCCGGCCAGCCGGGCCAGGGAGGGCATCAGGGTCAGCAGGAAGCCGCGGAAGCCGCCGGCCGTGTAGACGTCCTCCTGGTCGGAGAAGGCCGCGGTCACCGTGGCGACCAGGAAGAGGGCGAACACCAGCCGTCCCAGCCAGCGCATGGCGAACGCCGCCGCCTTGCGGCTCATCGGCGCGTGCGGGTCCTCGCCGCGGGTGGCCACGCCCACCGCCAGCAGCAGTCCGGGCAGCAGGTAGACCAGCATCGCCCGGCCGGTGAGCGGCCATCCCACCGCCCACAGCCCCACGACCGCGCCCGCCCAGCTCACTTCCACGCGGCGGGCGCGCAGGGCGTGGGCCAGCACGCGGGCCGCGTCGAAGCCCAGTGAGGGGGCCACGATCCGCTGTTCGTTGAGGTCCAGTTGCTCGATGACCCGGTCCCGGTAGACGGGGTCCAGGTAGGTGCCGGCGCACAGCAGCCGGGTGGCCTCGCTGGCGTGCGGCGGCACGGGCGGGGGCGGGTCGGGCGGCGTCGGCCGGGGCTGCGGTGGCGATGGCGGTTGCGGCGGCAAGGATGCGGTGCTCACGCGACTCCCCCGAGGTGTCCGACGCACGGCGAACCTGATGAGCCATCAGCATAGGGGCGCGGAAAGCTCAGAGGGAAGTGAATTGTCAAGAGCGCAGGGCGGTGACGGGAGACACACTCCGGCCACTGTTCCGTCCGGCCAGGTCAGGGCGCCCGCAGGGGCGGACGGCGAACGCGCGCAGGCCCCGCTCCGGTCGTACCGGAACGGGGCCTGCGCGGGGGCGCGGTGGCTCAGATGAGGCCGAGGCCGCGGACCGCCTCGCGCTCCTCCGTCAGCTCCTGCACGGAGGCGTCGATACGGGCGCGGGAGAACTCGTTGATCTCCAGGCCCTGGACGATCTCGTACGTGCCGTTCTTGGTGGTGACCGGGAAGGAGGAGATCAGGCCCTCCGGGACGCCGTAGGAGCCGTCCGACGGGATGCCCATGGAGGTCCAGTCGCCCTCGGCGGTGCCGTTGACCCAGGTGTGCACGTGGTCGATGGCGGCGTTGGCGGCGGAGGCGGCGGAGGACGCGCCACGGGCCTCGATGATGGCGGCGCCGCGCTTGGCGACGGTCGGGATGAAGTCCTCGGCCAGCCACTTCTCGTCGTTCACGGTCTCGGCGGCGTTCTTGCCGGCGACCGTGGCGTGGAAGATGTCCGGGTACTGGGTGGCCGAGTGGTTGCCCCAGATGGTCAGGCGCTTGATGTCGGCGACCGTGGTGCCCGTCTTCTTCGCGAGCTGGGTCAGCGCGCGGTTGTGGTCCAGGCGGGTCATCGCGGTGAACCGCTCGGCCGGTACGTCCGGGGCGGCGGCCTGGGCGATCAGCGCGTTGGTGTTGGCCGGGTTGCCGACGACGAGGACCTTGATGTCGTCCGCGGCGTGGTCGTTGATGGCCTTGCCCTGCGGCTTGAAGATGCCGCCGTTGGCCTCCAGGAGGTCACCGCGCTCCATGCCCTTGGTGCGGGGGCGGGCGCCGACCAGGAGGGCGACGTTGGTGCCGTCGAAGGCCACGTTCGGGTCGTCGCTGATGTCGATGCCCTGGAGCAGCGGGAACGCGCAGTCGTCCAGCTCCATGGCCGTGCCCTCGGCGGCCTTGAGGGCCGGCGTGATCTCCAGGAGGCGCAGCTTGACCGGCACGTCCGCGCCGAGCAGCTGGCCGGAGGCGATGCGGAAGAGCAGGGCGTAACCGATCTGGCCGGCCGCGCCGGTGACGGTGACGTTCACGGGAGTGCGGGTCATGGCGTTCTCCGTAGACAGCTGGCGGTCGGGGCGTCCCTGCCCCGGGGGTGCGGGATCCCCGCGTCCGGCGGGTGACCGTACGCTCGCCGCAATGATCGATCACGCGTACGGATGATCGATCTCTTGGCGTCAAGAGAGATCCAGCGGTCAATCTATCGCGCATCCGGGGCCCCGGGCGGCCGGGTCCCTGTGGCCCGGCCCACAGAGTGGCCGGACGAGGGACCCTCCGTACCTGGGGCGGCGGCCGCCCGTCCGGGAGAGGAGGGACGGGTGGCCGCCGGAGGGGGGTACCGGACGGCCGGACTCCCGTGGGGGTGAGGTGCGCGTGCCCCGATCGGCACAACCCATGCGCGCCGGGCGCCACTTTCTTCCCGTGGCCCTCCGGCTCATCCCTCACCCCGTGCAGCCCCGCCGCCCCGACACCAGCGTCACGCACGCCCGTGCCTGGTCCGCGTCGCGCACGGCCAGCATCGGGGTGTACGCGATGGTGTCGCCGGCCGGGCCGACCGTGTCGCTCTCCTCGCGCGTGCCGACGGTGACCTCGATCCGGGCGCCCTGGGCCGCCCGGGTGACCCGGCCCCAGGCGGCGCCGCAGGTCCGGCTGTAGCGGACCTCGACGAGGGCGGTGCCGACCGTGACACTGCGGGCCGTGGCCACCCGCTCGCCGCTGCACCCCATGGCCTCGGCGTCCTTGCCGGTGCAGCCCGCCCCGGCGCACTTCACTCCGGGCGGCAGGGCGGCGGCGCTGCCGGTACCCGCGGTGGCCGACGGTGATCCGGCGGCGCCGTCCGCCCCCTTCCTGCCCCCGCCGCCCCCGGTGACCGCGAAGACGACCCCGATCACCACCAGCACCCCGACCAGACCCGCGAGGAACATCGTCAACTGCCGCCGGAACACGCCGTTGCCGTTGCCGTTGCCGCCGGTGACGATCGGTCCGCCTTGGGGCTGCGGTGGTTCGCCGGGGGGTGCGGGGGTGCTGGTGACCGGGGGGTACGGGGCTGGGGTGTCGGTGCCCGGGGGGTACGGGATCGGGGTGCCGGTGCCGGAAGGGTACGGGGCCGGGGTGCCGTTGCCCGGCGTGCGGGCGGCTTCGCCCGCGGGGGCGCGCTTGCCGCCCACGGGGGACGGCCCCCGGTACCCGGCCAGCCCCCAGGAGTTCTGGCGGGGGACGGCGGTCGAGCCGGAACTCCCCTCGGCCTCGGGGGCCTTGCCCTCGGGGGTCTCGTCCTCGGAGGTCTCGTCCTCGGGGGTCTCGTCCTCGGAGGCGCTGTCCTCGCTCCCGCCGCCGGACTCGGCGCCGTCCTCGCCCGAGGGCTCGGCCCGGGGCGGCACCACCGGGGAGACACCCGCCGGACCGGCGATGCCCGGCCGGGGCGCCCGCGCGTCCGGCTCGCCGAGGGCGGCGCGGGCCCGGGCGACCCGGATGGCCTCCATGGTCCGGTCGTGGCGCAGTTCGGCGCGGCTCCAGGCCCGTTCGGCCAGCTCCCACATCGTGGTGAGGTGCACCGGATTGGTGCCGGTGACCTCCGCGAGGGCGAGCACGGCGCCCTTCGGGGCGAGCAGCCGGCCGTTGAGGTAACGCTCCCAGGACGTCCGGCTGTAGCCCGTGCGGTCGGCGAGCGTGGCCACGCTCAGACCGCCCCGGTCCACGAGCCGCCGCAGCTGGCTCGCGAACTCCTTGACCTGCGGATCGAGTTCCTCGGGCAAGACCTTCCAACGAGGCATCGCCGCTTCCCCCCTCTTCCCCCCTGCCGCCGCGCGTCGGGACCCCGTTGCGCCGATTGTCCACGTTAGGCCCTGCGCGGGTCGCCGGGCGACTTCGCCCCGGCCGCTCCGGCGCGGGCCCTCACCCGAGGGCGACGACGCCCACGACCGCGGTCAGCAGCAGCGCGACGAGCAGGGTGACGGCGTAGAGCAGCAGGCGCTGCCCGCCCGGGGCGTGCGCCGGTGCCGGCGGCCGCTCCTCGGGCAGGTCCCACCAGGGGACGGTGGGCACCTCTTCGTACGCCTCGGGGATCTCGCGCGCCCCGGGGTTCCGCTGCCTCTCAGGGTGGGCGGGGTGAACGGGGTGGGCGGGGCGGACGTCACCGGGCCGCTCACCGCCTCCCCCGCCGGGCCCCTCCGCCGCACCGGCGGTCCGCTCCGGCACCGTCGCCGGTCGGGGCCACGCCTTGACGGCCATCTCCCAGCGCACGGTGTGGCGTTCGGCCTCCGCGCCGACCAGGCCCGCGACCCGGCACAGCGCCGCGACGGCCTGCCGGGGCGGGGGCTGGGTGGCGTTCAGATAGCGCTGCCAGGACGACTTGCTGTACGCGGTGCGCGCCCCCAGCGCGACCAGGCTGAGACCTGTCCCGTCCTTGAGGAGCCGCAGTTGCTCCACGAAGTGCCGCACCTCCGGCGGCAGGTCGTCCGGCAACGGCTGCCAGGCCCCCATCGTCACCTCCCGGCGTCCCTCACCTTGCCCCCGCGCAGCGAGTGACGACGGACGCGGGGTGATCGGTTCCCGCGCCGGGCGGGGACGGGGCTGTGGCGAAGCGCGGACACCGTAGCGGAACGGTCACTTCCGTGCCACAGCGCGTGGACAGGCGTTGATCAGGCCGTTCCCCGTGCATCAGGGTTGGTTCCGGCGGCGGCCCGTCCTCACTCGGGGGAGAGGATGGGCCGTCGTCACCGTAGTCCCGGCGCTGTAGGGGCGGCGTGAACCGGCCGTACGGCGTCAGCTGTTGCGGACCGTGAAGTGCAGCGCGTCGTCCAGGAACGGGATCTCCAGCCACGGCTTGGGCTGCGCCATCAGCGCCAGCAGCACGATGGCGACGCCGAGGACGCCGTACGTGATGATGTCCGTGAAGCGGGAGCGGACGGCGAGCATGCCGACGCGGGGCAGCAGCCAGCGCAGCGCGGCGCCGCCCAGCAGGGCCACGCCGATCAGCAGCAGCCCGACCCGGAACGCGTCGAAGGCGATCACCAGCAGGCCCAGGCCGGCCACGATCAGCACGCTGAGCAGCGGCCACTGCCGGGCGGGCGCGGGAGCGGCCCCGGGTGCCGCCCGGCCGCCGCCCTCCGGGCGCGCGGTGTCCCGGGTGCTGTGCCTGCTGGGCGGCAGCCCCTTGGCGCCCCCCAGGGGAAGCCGCCGTACGGCCCGCCGCAGCCGCGCGGCGACAACGGCTCCGGCGCCCGCCTCACGCGGCTCACGCGCCTCGCCCGCTGCCGCTGCCGCTGCCGCTGCCGCTGCCGCTGCCGCTGCCGTACGGTCGGCCCCGCGGCCGGTCTCCGCCACACCCGGAACCGAAGCCGTGCTGCGGGCATCGGAGTCGGTCTCGGCGCCGGCGTCCTTCCTGGCCTTGGCCTCCGCCGCCCCGGCCCCGCGCCTCGCGTCCCCCGCCTCAGTCGGCACTGCGCTCCGCCGCCTCGACCACGTTGACCAGCAGTTCGGCCCGGGTCATCGGGCCGACGCCGCCCGGGTTCGGGGAGAGCCAGCCGGCCACCTCGGCGACGTCCGGGTGGACGTCACCGACGATCTTGCCCTCCGCGTTGCGGGAGACACCGACGTCGAGGACGGCCGCGCCGGGCTTGACGTCCTCCGCGCGGATCAGGTGCGGCGAGCCGGCCGCGGCCACGATGATGTCGGCCCGCTTGAGGTGGGCGGACAGGTCGCGGGTGCCGGTGTGGCACTGGGTGACCGTGGCGTTCTCGCTGCGCCGGGTCAGCAGCAGCGGCATCGGGCGGCCGATGGTCACCCCGCGGCCGACGACCACCACCTCCGCGCCCTTGATCTCCACGCCGTGCCGGCGCAGCAGGGTCAGCACGCCGTTGGGGGTGCAGGGCAGCGGGGCCGGTTCGTTGAGGACGAGCCGGCCGAGGTTCATCGGGTGCAGGCCGTCGGCGTCCTTGTCCGGGTCCATCAGTTCGAGCACGCGGTTCTCGTCGATGCCCTTGGGCAGGGGGAGCTGGACGATGTAACCGGTGCAGGACGGGTCCTCGTTCAGCTCGCGGA
Organism: Streptomyces sp. NPDC047017; assembly: GCF_040644175.1. Taxonomy (NCBI): domain Bacteria; kingdom Bacillati; phylum Actinomycetota; class Actinomycetes; order Kitasatosporales; family Streptomycetaceae; genus Streptomyces; species Streptomyces sp. NPDC047017. Next base: position 108,936 of record NZ_JBEYVW010000013.1, read on the forward strand.
CGACCGCCTCGATCTCCTCCTGGGACGCGGTGGCGGGCAGCTCGCGCTGGATGGAGGCGATGCCGACCTCGGCGCAGTCGCGGTGCTTGCCCGCGACGTACTTGCGGCTGCCGGGGTCGTCACCGACCAGGATCGTGCCGAGGCCGGGCGTGACGCCCTTCTCCTTCAGCGCCGCCACGCGGACGGTCAGATCGGACTTGATCGCGGCTGCGGTGGCCTTGCCATCGAGAATCTGGGCGGTCATGCTCCCATCCTCGCGGATGACCGGCCCCCGGTTCCACTCCGGGTGCCCCGGCCGCCGCCCGCGCCGCCGCGCCCCGCGCACCTCCATGATCAGCGAGGTTGCACTTGCACAACGCTGTCGCAATCCGACTGGACAAGTATGCATTCGGTCAAGAATGCTGAGGGCACAGTGCCGCGGGCAGCTCATCGGGGGGACGGACCGCACTTCTGTTGACCATTCCTCCGTAAGGTGCCGCGCGCCGTCCCCGCACTTGATCGACGGAGGAACCACCGCCATGAGTTACGGCGACCCGAACAACCCCTACGGCGCCCAGCAGCAGCCGGGCTACGACGCCCCGCAGCAGGGCCAGGCCCCCGGTTACGGCTACCCGCAGGCCCCGCCGGTCCAGCAGCCGTACGGCGGCGGCGTACCGCAGACGATGCCGGGCAGCGTCAGCGGCGCCCGGGTGATGCTGTGGGTGATCGTCGGTCTCCAGCTGATCGGCGCGGTGCTGTTCGCCCTCGCCGTGGTCCGCCTGAACACCATGAAGAACGACGACAGGCTCAAGGACGACTCCGCCTTCCACCAGTTCGCCGACTACTCGACCGGCCTGCTGTGGGCGGTGGTGGTCTTCGCCATCGCGTGGGGCGTGTTCGCGGCCGTGCTGGCCACGAAGTTCACCTCCGGCGGCAACGGCGTCCGGGTCACCCTGATGGTCTTCGCCATCATCACGGCGGTCCTCGGCCTGTACCCGTTCGTCGTCGTCGGCCTCGTCCATCTGGTGCTCGGCGTCCTGATCGCCTGCTTCGTGGGCGGTTCCAAGGGCAAGGCGTGGTTCAACCGCCCGCGTTACTGACCGCCGGAGGACGCCGGGCCCGATCATCCGACGGGCCGACGATCCGACTGAGCGGTTCACGCCGCATTCGCGCCATTCACTCCCAGGGCCGTGTCTCTCCCCGCGCAAGGGGGGACACGGCCCTGGTGCGTCGCCCTAGTCTGGGAGCCGTAGCCGTCAGGCACGGGGAGACGCACCTTGTACAGCATCATCGTGGTACCTCCGCCGACCACGGAGGACGAACGAGCAGGCACCCAGCTCCGGCTGGCGCCCGGCGACCGCCTCGCCTTCGGGCGCTCCGCCCCGGACAACGACCTCGTGATCCCGCACGACGGGGTCTCCCGCCGGGCCGGTGTGATCACCGCGCACGGCGCGTTCTGGATACTGAGCAACCTCTCCGCCCGCCACACCTACGTGGTGGAGAACCCGGAGGGCGCGGGCGAGCACATGAAGGTCGGGCCGGGGCGGCTGGACGCGCCGGTCCCCTTCGAGTTCTCCCGGATCGTGCTGCCCGCGGCCGGGGACCTGCTGCCGGTCGAGGTGTGGGCGCCGCGCCACGACTACCTGGCCGGCGCGGGCGGCGCCGACGGGCAGACCACCGCGCCCGCCTTCTCCGTGGACCGCGCCAAGCGCTACTTCGCGGTGCTGGCCGCGCTGTGCGAGCCACGGCTGCGCGGCGACCCGCACGCCCCGCTGCCCACCGTGGACCAGGTCGTCGAGCGGCTGCGCCCCGCCTGGCCGGCCGCCTCGCGCACCTCGGTGCAGTGGAACATCGACTACCTGGCCGTGAAGCTGCGTCTCAAGCCCGGCCCGGACACCGCCGACACCGGCCCGCGCCTCAACGGCAAGAAGGAGTCGCTGGTCTCGCTCGCCCTCCGCTTCGACCTGGTACGGGAGGACGACCTGCCCGTCCTGGCCGCACAGCCGCCGCAGGCAGCGCAGGCAGCGCAGGCAGCGCAGGCAGCGCAGGCAGCGCAGGCAGCGCAGGCAGCGCAAGCCTCACAGGCAACGCGGTCGGCCCGGTCGGTCCGGTGAGCGAGGCGTACGCCGTCCCGGTGCCGCGCGGCTACCGGGTCGGCGGCTGGGAGGTGCGCAGGCCGCTGGCGACGGGCGCGTTCGGCAGCGTGTACGAGGCCCGGCGCACCGGCCCCCGGGGCGGCGCCCTGCCGGAGACGGCCGCGCTGAAGTTCCTGCCGACCGGCACCGGCACCCCGCGCCGCCTCGCCCATCTGCGTGAACTGGTCGAGCGGGAGGTGACGTTGCACCGCAGGCTGCACCGCCCCCGGCTGATCCGGATGTACGAGACGCTCACCGTGGACGACCCGGACCACCCGGCCCTGGACGGCGCCACCGTGCTCGTCCTGGAGAAGGCCGAGGGCTCACTGGCCGCGCTGCTCGCCGCCGAGGCACCGCCCGCCGCCGGTCCCGTGCTGCTGGCGCAGATCTGCGAGGGCCTGGCCCAGCTGCACCGGGCGGGCTGGGTGCACGGTGACCTGAAACCGGCCAACGTGCTGCTGATGCGGGACGGTTCGGCCCGGCTGGCCGACTTCAACATGGCCGCCGAACTGGAGGGCACCCACGCCTACTCCCCCGCTTTCTCCACGCCCGACTACACCCCGCCCGAGCTGCTGTGGTCCGAGATCGGCGAGCGCGGCCGCCAGATCCGCCCGTCCGCCGACGTCTGGGCGTTCGGCGTCCTCGCCCACCTCACCCTGACCGGCGCCTACCCGCTGCCCGGCGGCACGCCCACCGCCCGCCGGGACGCGGCCGTCGCCTACGCGCGCGGCACGGACGGCCTGTGCCTGGCCGCAGGACTGGAGCCCTGCTGGCGGGAGATCCTCCAGGACTGCCTGACCCGCACGCACACCGACCGCGTCGGCACGCAGGCGCTGCTGCGGCGGGTGGCGACGGCGGCGGGCACGGCCCGCCCGCCGCGCGCGCTACGACTGCCCCGCCGCACCGCACCGCACGCCCCCCGCGCCCGGCTGCTGGCCGGCGGCGCGATCGCCGCGACCGCGCTGGCCGCCCTCGGCTACGGCATCGGCGCCCTCGCGCACGACCCGCCGCCCCGCACCGAGGCCACGGCGTCCCTGCCGGGCGCCACCGCCGCCCTGCCCGGCTCCCTCGCCCCCGCCACCTACGGCTCCGCCGAACTCCGCACCGACCAGGGCGTCCCCCCGTCCTACCGGCCCCTCATGGTCGACGCCGCGCACGCCTGCCCGAACGCCGACGTCACACCCGCCCTCATCGCCGCCATGCTGAAGGCGGAGAGCGACTTCGACCCCAACCTGTCCGACCCCGCCCACGACGAGTACGGCATCGCCCGCTGGACCCCGCGCGTGCTGCGCTGGTGGATCCGCCCGGACGGCAGCCCGGCGGCCACCATCCCCCGCCCCCCGTTCACCGCCGCCGTCTCCATCCCGGCGATGGGCCGCTACCTGTGCTTCATCGCCCCGAACCTGAACCCGGGCCTCCCCGGCGACCGCCGCGTCCTGGTCGCCGCCGCCTACCGCACCTCGTTCCGAAAGGTGAACGGCGCGGGCGGAGTCCCCCCGAAGTACCGCGACTACTGCGCCCGCGTCGCCCACTACCTCAAGGAGTACACGCCCCCGGGCCGCTGGTGACCCTGAGACTTCCGAGGTACCGGTACGGCGCGGGATGGATCAGCAGGGCGGCTCGGCGGAAGCGACGCCACTGCCGGGACCCGCCTCGTCGACCCATTTCTGGGCGGTCATGAGATCAGGTGCCGTGCCCGCGAGTTCGTAGCGGAAGCCGTTCCACGCCTCCAGCGCCCGGGGCTCGCACGGGTGAAGGTGACCGCCACCGCCGTGCAGCGGACGGTGCCTGCGGTAGATGTCGAGCGGCGGCCGGCGCCGCTTCCGGTACGCCGCGAGCGGATCACCGGCGTCGACGCGCGGCACCGCGCGGGAGGGCTGGTTCGGCGGTCCGGGTCGGGAGTGCTTGCCCATGACCCGATGTTCTCAGGCCGCGACCGAGGCGAGGAGGAAGACGAGTCGTGGTCCCAGGGGCGGGTGGACCGCGCGACCCTGAGACTTCCGAGGTACCGGCCCGGCGCGGGCGTCGGCATGGTGGTACCACTCCGCTTCGGCGGTACGACCACCTTCGTCACATGGGGGAACCTGTGAACGTGAAGAAGCCCGCCGCGCTGCTCGCCGCAGCCGCCGCACTGATCGCCGGTACCTCGGTCGCGGCCTCCGCCGCCGATCCGGCCGGCACCCGGGTGACCAGTCTCCAGCAGAGGGCCGAGCAGGTCCTCGCCGGGCACCCGAAGGTCCTGCACGCCTCCGCCGACGCCGTCCGGTACGACGGTCTCACCGTCACCGCCGCGCCCAAGAACCAGGCCGCCCTGAAGGACCTGGACTGCGCGTACGGCCACCTCTGCATGATCGTCAACGGCCAGAAGTTCGACTTCTACAAGTGCCAGACGTGGAACCTGACCAACTGGACCGGCAACGGTCCCTTCACCAACAACCAGACGCCCGGCACGGTCGCCAAGTTCTTCAACAAGGACGGCAGCGTCCGCTGGACCTCCACGGCGTACCAGGCCGGTACGGCCACCTGGGACCCGATCTGGTCGCTGCGCCCCTGCTGAACGGGGCCCGCGTGACAGCGGTGGCCTCCGGCCCCTCCTGGGGGAGGGCCGGAGGCCACCGCCGTACGTTCACTGGTTCTTGAGTGAGAAGAGGAAGGGCGCCCAGGCGCGCGACGGGAAGAGGAGGACGGGTCCTGTGGGGTTCTTGGAGTCGCGGACGGGGACGAGGGCGGGCAGGGCGTCGGCTACCTCTACGCAGTCCGCGCCATCGCCGTTGCTGTAACTGCTCTTGCGCCAGGCGACGGCACTCAGGTCAATCTGCCTGCTGTGCTTCATTTCGGTAGTCCCTCGCTGCATCTTCGACCAAGGCCAGGGACTCGTCAGGTGGTAATGCGACGGCCCTGAGCAGATCGTACGCCCTCCGATAGTCGTTCACGAGGGCCGGATAATCCGTGATCTGCCCGGTGAAGTCGTTCTCCGTCCACACCAGTGGAGGGGCGTCGGTGAAGGTCATGATCTTGGCCATGCCAAGCATGAGAGGGTGCGCCCGGGTCGTTGCCGGGACGATCTGCAAAATGCTCTCTGTGGAACGGACCAGGTCGGCAATGTGCTCCAACTGCCCGGCCATCGCAGCAGGCGCAACCAGTGGGTTGCGAATGAGCGCTTCCCGGAGGATTCCCCAGTAAATGGGCCGGTCGGGCCGCTGCCACAGCTCCGAGCGCTTGATGCGCGTGCGGACGCGCTCCTCGACTACGTCCGGGGACAGCGACGGCTTCCCGTTCCGCATGAGCACCCGCATGTACGGCTCAGTCTGAAGAAGGCCGGGAAAGACGCTGGGCGCCCACTCCTCAAGCGTCACCGCCTGCTTCTCCAGGTCCGGCACATCGGCGTAGTACAGCGGATACCCGGCGTTCCTCGACTTGGCGACGTCTTCACACCGCCGCTCGAAAAACCCGTCCGTGCCCAGCTTCTGATCCACATGCCGGGCGAAGTCCAGCGGCATCCGCCGCTCACCCCGCTCGATCTGGCTCAGGAACGAGATCCCCCGGAAGCTGCCCTCGGCCAACTGCTCCAGGGTCAGGCCCGCCGATTCCCTCTTGAAGCGCAGCTCCGCGCCGTAGAAGGAAGGGACACTGGCCGACGCGTCGGGGTCCTTGCGAACGGGCACAACCCATCACCACCGTTTTGTAACTTAACCGTGTGCAATTCAAACCCCTTTCACGGTACGCCGGTTCACGCCACTGTGTGAGTGCTTCGTCACGCATCGCACACAGAAAGGCGTACGCCCGTGCCGCATCCCCACATCCAGGAAGCCGAAGCCCGCCTGGAGGCACTGCGCGCCGCACTCGCCGCGCACGGCATCACCCTCCCCTCGCTCGCGCTCGAACTGCCCTCGCTCACCGGGGCGTACGCGGCCCCGCTCATCGCACTCGGGAACTGCAACCTGGACACCGCGCGGGCGCTGGCCGCGGCGCTGCGTGAGGGGGCGGCGGGGTGAGGGCGCCGCTGGCGCTGGAGCTGGCCGCGCTGCCCAAGGCCGTGCCGGAGGCGCGGCGGGCGGTGCGCGCGTACCTCGGGGTGCCGTGCCCGGACGTGCAGCTGTGTGTGAGCGAGCTGCTGGCCAATGTGATCCGGCACGTCGGGGAGGGCACCCCGGTGTCGCTGCGGGTGCACGGCACGGGCGGCGGCCGGGCCCGGGTGGAGGTCACCGACCGGGAGCCGCACGCGTGGCTGGTGGTGCGGCACGCGGGCGCGGAGGAGGAGTCCGGGCGGGGACTCCTCCTCCTCGACTCGGTCGCGCTGCGCTGGGGCGTACGGCAGGAGACGGACGGGAAGACCGTCTGGTGCGACGTTCCCCTCAGCGCGGGGAGCGGGTGACGGTCAGTGGAAGAAGTGGCGCGTGCCCGTGAAGTACATGGTCACGCCCGCCTCCTTCGCCGCCTCCACGACCTGCTCGTCACGGATGGAGCCGCCCGGCTGCACGATCGCCTTCACCCCGGCCGCGATGAGGATCTCGGGGCCGTCCGGGAAGGGGAAGAACGCGTCGGAGGCGGCGTAGGAACCGCGCGCCCGCTCCTCGCCGGCCCGCTCGACCGCGAGCTTGCAGGAGTCGACGCGGTTGACCTGGCCCATGCCGACGCCGACCGAGGCGCCGCCCTTGGCGAGCAGGATCGCGTTGGACTTCACGGCCCGGCACGCCTTCCAGGCGAAGGCGAGTTCGGCCAGCTCACTGGCGGACAGCGCCTCGCCGCTGGCCAGGGTCCAGTTCGCCGGGTCGTCGCCGTCGGCCTGGAGCCGGTCGGTGACCTGGAGCAGCGCGCCGCCGTCGATCGGCTTGACCTCGGCCGGGTGGGAGGGCGCGGCCGGGGCCTTCAGCACCCGGATGTTCTTCTTCCGGGCGAGGGCTTCGAGCGCCCCCTCCTCGTAGTCCGGGGCGACGATGACCTCGGTGAAGATGTCCGCGACCTGCTCGGCCAGCTCCTTGCTGACCGGCCGGTTCACGGCGATCACACCGCCGTAGGCGGAGACCGGGTCGCAGGCGTGCGCCTTGCGGTGCGCCTCGGCGACGTCCGCGCCGGTGGCGATGCCGCACGGATTGGCGTGCTTGATGATCGCCACGCACGGCTCGTCGTGGTCGTACGCGGCACGGCGGGCGGCGTCCGTGTCCGTGTAGTTGTTGTACGACATCTCCTTGCCGTGCAGCTGCTCGGCCTCGGCGAGGCCGGTGCCGGTGCCGTCGACGTAGAGCGCGGCGGGCTGGTGCGGGTTCTCGCCGTAGCGCAGGGTGCTCTTGCGCTCCAGGGTGGCGCCGAGGAAGTCGGGGAAGGCCGAGTCGTCCACGGGCGCGTAGGAGGCGGCGAACCAGCCGGCCACCGCGATGTCGTAGGACGCCGTGTGCTGGAACGCCTCGGCGGCCAGCCGCTTGCGCGCGGTCAGGTCGAAGCCGCCGTCGCGCACGGCGGCCAGCACGTCGGCGTACCGCCCGGGGCTGGTGACGACCGCGACCGAGGGGTGGTTCTTGGCGGCGGCGCGGACCATGGAGGGGCCGCCGATGTCGATCTGCTCCACGCATTCGTCGGGCGAGGCACCCGAGGCGACGGTCTCGCGGAACGGGTAGAGGTTGACCACGACGAGGTCGAACGGCTCCACGCCCAGCTCCGCGAGCTGCCGCCGGTGGTCCTCCAGGCGCAGGTCGGCGAGGATGCCCGCGTGCACCTTGGGGTGCAGGGTCTTGACCCGGCCGTCCAGGCACTCGGGGAAGCCGGTCAGCTCCTCGACCTTGGTGACGGGGACGCCGGCGGCGGCGATCCGGCCGGCCGTGGACCCGGTGGAGACCAGCTCCACCCCGGCCTCGTGCAGCCCGCGCGCCAGCTCCTCCAGGCCGGTCTTGTCGTAGACGCTGACGAGCGCGCGCCGGATGGGCCGCTTGTTGCTCTCGGCGGTCACAGGATTACTACCTTTCGTCCCTCGATGCGATGGCCGTGGCGGGCGAGCCGGCTCACGACCTCGACGAGCAGCCTTCGCTCGACTTCCTTGATGCGCTCGTGCAGCGCGCTCTCGTCGTCCTCGTCCCGGATCTCGACCACGCCCTGGGCGATGATCGGGCCGGTGTCGACGCCGTCGTCGACGAAGTGGACGGTGCAGCCGGTGACCTTGGCGCCGTACGCGAGCGCGTCACGGACGCCGTGGGCGCCGGGAAAACTGGGCAGCAGCGCGGGGTGCGTGTTCACGAACCGCCCGCCGAACCGGGCGAGGAACCGCTTCCCCACGATCTTCATGAACCCGGCGGAGACCACGAGGTCGGGCTCGTGGGCGGCGACCGCCTCGGTGAGCGCCGCGTCCCAGTCGTCGCGCGAGCCGTGGTCCCTGACCTTGCACACGAAGGTCGGCAGCCCGGCGCGCTCGGCGCGGGCCAGCCCCTCGACGCCCTCGCGGTCGGCGCCCACGGCGACGATCTCGGCGCCGTACGACTCGGCTCCGGTCTCGGCGATCGCGTCGAGCAGCGCCTGCAGATTGGTGCCTGATCCGGAGACCAGCACGACGAGGCGCTTGGCCACGGGCTTGGCGGCCACGGCGGGGCCCTTTCTCGGGGAAGCGTTTGTACGGTCGTACGAATGCTTCGCGCCCCCGGATACGGGGAAGCCTACGAAGCGGCCGACCGCCAGCAACGATACCGGCACTCCGGACGGCCCCCATGGGACGGGTGCGTGGCCGGAAGGTAGCGTCTGCACCGGGCTGGTACGGGGAGGCGCCGGGATGCTCGGGGAACGTGCTCCGCGTGCTGTGCGTTGGAGGGGGCAGGGGTCCTTTCGAAGGCTCCTCCGGACCAGCCTCCGGACCAGTTGTGACCCACTTGACTCACCTGACTCACCGAGGGACGACGCTCACTTGATGCCGGACCGCAGCCTGCGACTCCTCACGCTTCCTCCGCAGACGGCGCAGGGAGGGGAGCGCGGCGCAGTGCTGCTGCGGGAGCGCCCCACCTCATCGCCGGACGCGCCCTCGGGCGACGGGAAGGGCCAGGGGCGAGGGGGCGAGGGGGGCGGCGTCTCGGACGACAATCCCTTCGCACCGCCGCCGGAGGGCAGCCCCGACCGCCCCTGGCAGCCCCGGCACCCCTCGGGCGGGGACGGGCAGGGCCAAGGACAGGGGCAGGGACAGGGGCAAGGACAGGCGCCGGGGCAGGGTCCGGGGCAGGGGCAGGGACAGGGGCGTGCGCCCTGGGGCAGCCAGTGGAGCGACCGTCAGCCGGGCCGCTCCTCCGGCGGCTTCGGTGAGCGTCCGCGGCAGCGGCCCGGGCCCGGCGGTCCGGGCGGCCCCGAGGGACCGGCGGGCGGTCCCGGCAAGCCCGGTTCCGGCATGCGCTGGGACCCCGCGGACCCCGCCCAGCGCCGCGCCCGGTTTGCCCTGCTCTCCGGCATGTGGGCCTTCTTCTTCGTCCTGTTCGGCTGGTCGCCGGTGGCCCTGCTGCTCGGCGCGCTCGCCCTGTACTGGAGCATCAGCGCCCTGCGCGCCAAGCCGGGCACATCCGGACCGAACGCCGCCCCGGCGCCCGACAGCCGCCCGCAGGTGACGGCGGCGGTCACCGGCCTGGTCACCGGCTCGCTCGCCCTCGTCCTGGTCGCGGCGGGCTTCGCCGCGCAGTTCGTCTACCGCGACTACTACAGCTGCCTGAACGACTCCCTGACCAACCAGGCCAAGCAGTCCTGCGACCAGCACCTGCCGCGGGAACTGCGGGGGATGCTGGGCACGGAGGGCTGAGCGGGGGCGGGCGGACCGGGGCGGGACGGGGCGGGCCGGGGCGTCAGGACGGCGGAGGTTTCGTGGCGCCGGGCTCGGGTCCAGGCTCGGGAGCCGCGGAGTCCCTTGCGTCCTCGGTGGCCTCGGTGGCCGGGGCTTCTGCCGGCTTCGCCGGTTCCGTGGGCTTCGCCGGTTTCGCCGCCTCGGTGAGTGCGGTCCAGCGGGCCCGGCGGGCCTCGTCGTCGCTCTCCCAGGAGGCCGCCCCGGACGCGGGCGGATCGAGGGGCAGGACGTCGTAGGACTCCAGCGCGGCATCGGCGTCGTACCGTACGGGCACGCCGGCGCCGGTGTCCGGCAGCCGCGGCCGTCCCGCGCCCGCCGCGCCCCCGCCTTCCCTGGCGCCCTCCCTGGGCTTCCCGATCCGGTGCGCCGTCTCCCGCTCGACGGTCGCCCCGCTGGTCCAGCACCGCCAGCCCCGTACGACCACCGCCGTCGGCACGGCCGCGACCGAGGTCCACAGCAGCGCGGCCCCGGCCACCTGCCAGCCCACCGGGCCGAACCGGTCGAGCGCGGCGTTGCCCAGCGGGCCGCCCGCGAACTGCGCGAACACTCCGAGCCCCAGCGCGCACACCAGACACGCCAGCGCGGCCCCGCCCGCCGTGCGCCGCCACGGCCAGGCCCGCACCCCGGCGCCCGCCCCGTCCGGTGCGCGCCCCTCCCCCGCCGACGCGCCCCCCGACACGCTCACCGACGCGCCCGCGACGAACCAGCCGATGGTGAGCCCCGCCGCCAGCGGCACCGCCAGGGAGACCAGGTGCAGCGAGGTGCCCGGACCCGCGTCCGGCACCGCCGCCAGCAGCGGGAACGGCGGAAGCAGCGGCGCCGGCGTCGAGACGAACGGATCGACCCAGTGCCCGGCGCCGAGCAGAAAGCCCGGCCCGAGGGCGTACGCCGCCGCCCACAGCACCGCGTTCGGCAGCAGCGCCAGGCACAGCAGCAGCACGGCGAACCGCCCGGACCAGCCCTCGGTCAGCCGCAGGAAGGCGCCCTGCGCGGCCCCGGCGTGCCCCACCAGCGACACCCCGAGCACCAGCGCCCCGCCCCCGACGAACACCACCGCGCCCGCCCCGCCCGCCCGGGCCGAGGCGCCGAGCCGCGCCCGCGGCGCCGAACCGAGCAGCAGCCACCGCACACCCGGCGGCAGCTTGCGCAGCGCCCGGTCCAGAGGCGCGCGCGGGCAGCCGTACGCCGCCCATACCCCGCTGCCCGCCGCCATCGCGGCGACGAACGGCACCCACACGACCGTCCAGAACCACGCGGGGCGCAGCACCCCGCCCGCCGTGTACACCGTGGCGGCGCAGGCGACGGAGAGGTAGCCGATGAGGACGCCCGCCCAGGCGGTGCGCGGGGGGACGAGCGGTCCGCCGTCCCCGGCGTCGGTGGCGTCCCGGGCCGCCCGGTGCACCAGCAGCGCGGGCAGCACGAGCAGCAGCAGCGGCGTCACCCCGACGGGTGCGGGCACCCCGGTGAGCGTGTCGGTGCGGACCAGTTCGGCGCCGTGCGCCAGCAGCCACAGCGCGGCGGCGACGTGCAGCGCGCCGCTCGGGCCGCTGTCCGGGTACGGCGAGCTGATCCACAGCGCGATGACGAGCACGGCGAACGAGCCGAGCCCGAGGCCCGCCGCGACCACCCCGCCGAGCAGTCCGGCGCCCAGGCCGGGCGAACGGTCCCGGACACGAGTGCGCAGGCGGGGCAGCGGCGGACGCTGACGGTTCGTCTGGATCACGCCCGCCATGCTCCCAACGTCACACGCGTTACCGGCGCAACAGGCGAACCTCCGCTGTGTCGCTCAATATACGTTTATGTGCCTATTCACGCGGAGGGACGCATGGTGACGAGCAGTCAACTGACGGGGGGCCAGACCGCCCGTACGACCGGCACGGAGCCGGGGGAGCCGGGGGAGTCGCGGAATCCTGGGAGGCTGGGGAAGCAGGGGGAACTGGGGAAGTCCGAGAAGCAGGGAGAACCGGGGAAGCAGGGGGAACCGGGGAAGCAGGGGGAACCCGGGAAGCAGGGGGAACCCGGGAAGCAGGGGGAACCGGCGGAGCCTCTGACGCCCGCTCAGTCCTTCGACGCGCTCTACGCCTTCTGCGCGCCCGCCCTCGTCCGGCAGGCCTATCTGCTCACCGGCCGCCGCGACCGGGCGCGCGACGCCGTGGAGCGGGCCTTCCAACTGGCCTGGCAGCACTGGCCCCAGGTGGCCCACGACCGCGACCCGGCGGGCTGGGTGCGGGCGACGGCGTACGAGTGCGCGCTGTCCCCCTGGTACCGCTTCATCCCGCGCTACCGCCTCCCCGACCCGCCCACCGACCCCGCCGACCGCGCGCTCCAGCACGCGCTGCTGCGGCTGCCGTCGTCGTACCGCCGCACGCTCGTCCTCTACGACGGCGTCGGCCTCGACCTGCCGGAGACGGCGGCCGAGACGGAGGCCAGCACCCCGGCGGCGGCGAACCGGCTGATGCACGCCCGCGAGGCCGTCGCCACCCAGGTGCCGGAACTGGCGGACCCGGCGGAACTGCACCGGCGGCTGGCCCGGCTGGGCACGGCGGCGGCCCTGACCTCGACGGGGACGACGGGAACGACGGGGACGGCAGAGGGCGCCACGGTGGGGGCGGTCACGGCGGAGGGCGCCGGAGGGGCCGCTGGCGCCGCTGGCGCCGGAGGGGCGGGAGGCGCCGGGGGGGCGGGAGGCGCTGCCGGAGGCGCGGGAGGCGCTGCCGGAGGCGCGGGAGGCGCTGCCGGAGGCGCGGGCGCGGGGGCCGGTGTGCCCGCGCCGGCCGCGGCCCCGCCCGCTGCGCCCACCGCGCCCACCGCGCCCGCCGCCGCGTCGGCCGTGCGGACCGCCGGGGAGCGCAGCACGCGCTTCTGGACACGGTCGGCCGTGGTGTTCACGGTCACCATCATCGGCGCCACGGCGCTCACGCTGCGCACCGCGCCGACCCACTACCTCGCGCCCGTCTCCCCCGGTCACGCGGTCCAGGGGCTTCCGGCGCGGGGCGCGCTCGGCCCCCTGTCGCAGCGGGAGCAGAAGTTGCGCGCCGAGCTGAGGAAGGAGAGGGCGGCCGGACCGGAGCGGCTGTCCCCGGAGGCGGGGTAAGGCTCGCGATCGCCCCGGAAACGCCGGTGGGCCCGTTCCCTCGTGAGGGAACGGGCCCACCGGCGTCCGTGCGGAATCCCGACCGGTTCAGCCGGTTCAGCCGGTTCAGCCGGTTCAGCCGGTTCAGCCGGCCAGGATCTCCCGGGCCAGCTTGGCCGTCTCGGTCGGCGTCTTGCCGACCTTGACGCCCGCGGCCTCCAGGGCCTCCTTCTTCGCCTGGGCGGTGCCGGACGAACCGGAGACGATGGCACCGGCGTGGCCCATGGTCTTGCCCTCGGGCGCGGTGAAGCCCGCGACGTAGCCGACGACCGGCTTGGTCACGTTCTCCTTGATGAAGGCCGCGGCCCGCTCCTCGGCGTCGCCGCCGATCTCACCGATCATGACGATCAGGTCGGTGTCGGGGTCGGCCTGGAACGCGGCGAGCGCGTCGATGTGGGTGGTGCCGATGATCGGGTCACCACCGATGCCGACGGCGGTCGAGAAGCCGATGTCGCGCAGCTCGTACATCATCTGGTACGTCAGCGTGCCGGACTTCGAGACCAGGCCGATGCGGCCCGGCTTGGTGATGTCGCCCGGGATGATGCCGACGTTCGACTGGCCCGGGGTGATGATGCCGGGGCAGTTCGGGCCGATGATCCGGGTCTTGTTGCCCTTCTTGCCGGCGTACGCCCAGAAGGACGCCGAGTCGTGCACGGCGATGCCCTCGGTGATCACGACGGCCAGCGGGATCTCGGCGTCGATGGCCTCGTCGACCGCGGCCTTGGTGAACTTCTCCGGCACGAAGATGACGGAGACGTCGGCGCCGGTCTTCTCGATGGCTTCCTTGACGGTGCCGAAGACGGGTACCTCGATGGGGGCCCCTCCCTGGCCCTTCGGGCCTTGGGGGACGTCGAAGTCCACGGACTGACCCGCCTTGCGCGGGTTCACGCCGCCCACGACGTTGGTGCCATCGCCGAGCATGAGCTTGGTGTGCTTCATGCCGGTGGCGCCGGTCATGCCCTGGACGATGACCTTGCTGTCCTTGTTGAGCCAGATAGCCATGGTGTGTTGGTGTCCTCGTCCTGAGTGCTTACTTGGCGGCGTGGGCCAGCTCGGCGGCCTTGTCGGCCGCGCCGTCCATGGTGTCGACGCGCTGGACCAGCGGGTGGTTGGCGTCGGTGAGGATCTTCCGGCCCAGCTCGGCGTTGTTGCCGTCGAGGCGGACGACGAGCGGCTTCTCGACCTTCTCGCCGCGGTCCTCCAGGAGCTTCAGGGCCTGCACGATGCCGTTGGCGACCTCGTCGCAGGCGGTGATGCCGCCGAAGACGTTGACGAAGACGGACCGGACGTCCGGGTCGCCGAGGATGATCTCCAGGCCGTTCGCCATGACCTGGGCGGAGGCGCCACCGCCGATGTCCAGGAAGTTGGCGGGCTTGACGTTGCCGTGCTTCTCACCGGCGTACGCGACGACGTCCAGGGTGCTCATGACGAGACCCGCGCCGTTGCCGATGATGCCGACCTCGCCGTCCAGCTTGACGTAGTTGAGGTTCTTCTCCTTGGCAGCGGCCTCGAGCGGGTTGGCCGCGGCCTTGTCGTGGAGCTCCTCGAAGTCGGGGTGGCGGAACTCGGCGTTGTCGTCCAGCGACACCTTGCCGTCGAGGGCGATGACCTCGCCGGAGGCGACCTTGGCCAGCGGGTTGACCTCGACCAGGAGGGCGTCCTCCTTGATGAAGGTGTCCCACAGCTTGACCAGGACGTTCGCGATCTTGTCGGCGACCTCGGCCGGGAACTTGGCGGCCGCGACGATCTCGCGGGCCTTCTCGGGGGTCACACCGTCGATCGCGTCGATCGGGGTCTGGGCGACGGCCTCCGGACGGGTGGCCGCCACCTCCTCGATCTCCATGCCGCCCTCGACGGAGGCGATGGAGAGGAAGGTGCGGTTGGCACGGTCGAGGAGGAAGGAGACGTAGTACTCCTCGACGATTTCCGGAGCCGTCTCGGCGATCATCACCTTGTGGACCGTGTGGCCCTTGATGTCCATGCCGAGGATGTCCGTCGAACGGGCGACGGCCTCGTCCGGGGTGGCGGCGAGCTTCACGCCACCGGCCTTGCCACGACCACCGACCTTCACCTGCGCCTTGACGACGGACTTGCCGCCCAGCCGCTCGGTGATCTCGCGCGCCGCCTCAGGCGTGTCGATGACTTCACCGGCCAGCACCGGTACATCGTGCTTGGCGAAGAGGTCCCTCGCCTGGTACTCGAACAGGTCCACGCGCTTCCGTCCCTATCAGTGATCTCGCGGTTCGTTGGATGCGTGGGCGTGCCGCGAAGGGCAACGTGACGTCCGCTTGTCACTAGGGGGGCGCACACGGTGTCCGAGCGCGCGGCATGTCCATCTCGCAGGTTATCGCCGCTTGCGGGGGCGCCATAAATCGAGGGTCGCACCTGAGCGGTGATACCTGTCACATGATGCCGCTTTACCTGGCACGGCGTGCCGCGCGACGCCTCACCGGGCTGGGGCGGCGTGCCGCGCGGGTGGGCCTCACCGGGCTGGGGTGGACCCGGTGAGGCCCCTTGCGCAGCCCCGGAGGGCTCCGGGCGGATGATCCCCACCCCAATGGGGACCAGCCGGCCCTTCCGCAGGGTTCCGACCAGCCGACCGGACAAACCGACGGCTCTCGGCCATCCGGGGCTGCGGGCCCTGCGGGGTCCGACGCGGTCCGGCCCGGTCCGACGCGGTCCGGTCCGGCCCGGTCCGACCCGGTCCGGCGACCCCGACGCGAGCCGGGGGCCCTGGCGGGTTCAGTGGTCCGACGGGGCCAGTGGTCCGACGGAGCCGGTGGGCCGGCGGTTCCGGTGGGCCGGCGGGGCCAGTGGTTCGACGGGGCCAGCGGGCCGGCGGTTCCGGTGGTTCGACGGGTCCGGTCGGGCGTCGGGGGACGCGCGGCCCGTGGCGCGCGCCGAGCGCCGGGTGCGGCGTGCCGCGTGTCGGATGCCGTGCGCCAGGCGCGGTACCGATCCGCTGACGACGGGGGACCGATCCTGCACGGGCCTCTCCCCGCCGCGCAAGCCCCTGTTACCGCCGGGTAGTCACACCCGTCCCGCCCGCCGCAGTCACACCCGTCCCGCCCGCCGCAGTCACACCCGTCCGCCCGCCGTGGATCACACCGGCTCGGATACGTGGATCACACCGCCTCGGTACGTGGATCACACCGCCTCGGGTATCGGCAGCGGCCGCTTCTCGATCGCCGCCGCCATCACCTCCGGGAACAGGTCGGGCGTGCAGGCGAACGCCGGTGCGCCCAGCTCCGCGAGTGCCGCCGCGTGCTCCCGGTCGTAGGCGGGCGTGCCCTCGTCCGAGAGCGCGAGCAGCGTCACGAACTGCACTCCGGACGCCTTCATCGCCGCCACCCGCTTCAGCATCTCGTTCCGTATCCCTCCCTCGTACAGGTCGCTGATCAGCACGACCACCGTCTCCGCGGGCCGGGTGATCTGCGCCTGGCAGTACGCCAGCGCCCGGTTGATGTCCGTGCCGCCGCCGAGCTGGGTGCCGAAGAGCACGTCGACCGGGTCCTCCAGCTGGTCGGTGAGGTCGGCCACCGCCGTGTCGAAGACGACCAGCCGGGTGCTGATCGACCGCATCGACGCCAGCACCGCCCCGAACACCGACGCGTACACCACCGACGCGGCCATCGACCCGGACTGGTCGATGCAGAGGATGACCTCCTTCTTCACCGACCGGGACGCCCGCCCGTAACCGATCAGCCGTTCCGGCACGACCGTCCGGTACTCGGGCAGGTAGTGCTTGAGGTTGGCCGCGATGGTGCGGTTCCAGTCGATGTCGTGGTGGCGAGGCCGGCTGATGCGGGCGCTGCGGTCGAGCGCGCCGGTGAGGGTGGCCCGGGTGCGGGTGGCGAGCCGCTTCTCCAGGTCCTCGACGACCTTGCGCACCACCGCGCGCGCCGTCTCCTTCGTCGTCTGTGGCATCGCCTTGTTGAGCGAGAGCAGCGTGCCGACGAGGTGCACGTCCGCCTCCACCGCCTCCAGCATCTCCGGCTCCAGCAGCAGCGTGGCCAGTCCGAGCCGGTCGATGGCGTCCCGCTGCATGACCTGCACGACGGAGGAGGGGAAGTACGTGCGGATGTCCCCGAGCCACCGCGCCACCGAGGGCGCCGAGGCCCCGAGTCCCGCCGAACGGTCCCGCCCCGTCCGCCCGGCCTGCGGCTTGTCGCCCTGGCCGTAGAGCGCGGCGAGCGCGCCGTCCATCGCCGCGTCCCGCCCGGACAGCGCGCACCCGGTGCCGTCGGCCGCGTCCCCGCCGAGCACGAGCCGCCAGCGCCGCAGCCGCTCCCGCCCCGGTTCCGTACCGTCCACGCCGTACCCCTCCGTCACCGTCATCCCGCCACTCCCGCCAGTTCGTCCCCGGCCGGAGTGCCCGGCACCCCGGCCTCGTCCACTCCCAGCAGCAGCCGCACCACCGGCAGCACGGCGTCCGCCCGCTCCTCGTCGAGGGCGGCACCGAACCCGGGGGCGCCCGCCACCGCCGCCCCCGCCGGACCACCGCCCTGCCCGGGACCGCGCCGCACCAGCTCACCGAGCGTCCTGCGCACCCCCTGCTCGTACGCCGAGAACGTGCGCCGCAGCAGCGGCAGTACGTCCGTGAACGCCTCCGCCGGCACCCCGGTCAGCCAGGTGTCCACCAAGGCGAGCAGCCGCTCGTCGTGCACGAGCAGCATCCCGCCCCCGCCGCCGACGAAGCCCTCGATCCACGCGGCCGCGTCCGGCGGCGGCGTGCCCGGGGACAGCGCGAGCCCCATGAGCCGGGCTGCCCGGTCCGGCTCGATCCGGCCGTCGTCGAGCAGCAGCCGCACCGCGCGCCCGCGCAGGACGCCGGGCACCGTGTCCCGCCCCGACAGGACCCGGAGCACGCCGTGCCAGCGGTCGCGCAGATCACCGTGACCGGCCGTGAGGGTGTCACCGAGCAGGCCCACGGCCGTGTGCGCCGCGTCCACGTGGCGCCGCATCTGCTCGGCCGCCTCCGCGTCCAGGGCGGCGCAGGCCGGGGGCAGTCCGACGAAGACCCGCTCGGCCAGCCCGGCGGCCACCTCGGCCAGGGCCCCGGTGCCGGTGCCGCGCACATCGCCGTAGCGCAGCGAACGCACCAGGGACGGCAGGGCCTGGGCGAGGTGCCCGACGTCGGTGTCGAGCGCCGCCCGGTCCGCGAGCACGCGCATCACCACGGGCAGGGCGCCTGGCAGCTCCGCGAGCAGGCAGCGCTCGGCGAGCGCGGTCACCTCGGCGAGGGCCTGCGCCGCGGTGGCGTCGGCCTCCGCCCTGGCGGTCGCGGCGGCGAGCACGGTGGTCCCCCACACCCCGGCCTCGGCGACCCGCACCGACAGCTCAGGCTCCCAGCGCAGCCGCCAGGTCTCCCGGAAGGTGCCGGTGCTGCCCCGGGAGGCCGCGGGCTCGCCCCAGCAGACGCCGAGCAGCCGCAGCCGGTGCAGCAGCCTGCTGCGAGCCGCGTCGGTCTCCTTGCGCAGGTCCAGCTCCAGCTCCCGTTCCAGCGCCTCCGGCTTGAGGCGCAGCCGGCGCTGGAGGCGGGTGAGGTCCCGCTGCAACGGCACGGCGGGCGCCGCCTCGGGGACCTCGCCCAGGACGTCCCCGACCACGAGCCGGTCGTGCACCAGGGCCAGGGGGACGTCCGAGCCGTCGCACATCACCGCCCGCACGGCGTCGGTGGTCTCGCCCAGACCAGGCAGCGGGCGGCCGCGCATCGCCGCGAGCGTCCCGGCCAGCCGCACCGCCTCGATGACGTGCGCGGAGGACACGATCCGGTCCTCCGCCCGCAGCAGCCCCGCGACCTTGGTCAGCCACCGCTCCACGGGCCGGTCCGGTACGTCGAACAGATGGGCGTACCAGCCGGGCGCGTCGATGCCCGCGCCGTAGCCGCTGCCCCGGGACAGCCGGCGGTGCGTCCACGGCACCCAGGTCATGTCCGCCTTGACCTTGGGCAGGCCCTTCAACAGCGCCCGGTCGGCCGCGACGGTGGCCTTCCGGCGCAGCGCGGGCACGTGCCAGGCGCCGCACACCACGGCCACGCCGTCCCCGAACTCACGCTGCGCCGCCCGCACCTGGAGCCGCATATGGGCCTCGCGCACGAGGTCCCGCTCGTCGCCGGGGTACGCCTCGCGCAGCGCCCCCATGGCCTCCTCCAGCACCAGGAAGGGAGCGAACACGTCCTTCTCCCCCACCCCCCGGTGCTCGACCACGTCCTCCCACCACCGCTCGGGATCGTCATACCCGGCGGCACCGGCGAGCGCGGCGAGCGGATCGACGCGGACGTCCCCACCAGGGGCCGCGTCCTCCTGGCCCCCGAGGGTGGCGTCCTGCGGGTCGTCGGAGGCCACATCCCGAGAGCCACCGGAGGCGGCCACCTCCGAGCCGCCTGGAGCCACGTCCTCCGGGCCGCCCAAGGCCGCGTCCTCCGGGCCGGCAGGCACTGCGTCCCCCAGGCCGCCCGAGGCCGCGTCCTCCGAGCCACCAGGCACTGCGTCCCCCAGGCCGCCCGAGGCCGCGTCCTCCGAGCCACCAGGCACTGCGTCCCCCAGGCCGCCCGGGGCCACGTCCTCCGAGCCACCAGGCACTGCGTCCCCCAGGCCGCCCGAGGCCGCGTCCTCCGAGCCGCCAGGCACTGCGTCCCCCAGGCCGCCCGAGGCCGCGTCCTCCGGGTCGGCAGGCACTGCGTCCCCCAGGCCGCCTGGAGCCGCAGCCTGCGAGCCACCGGAGGCAGCCCCCTCCGGGTCGCCGGGGGCGGCCGGACCGTCCGAAGCAGCCGGACCGGCCGCGCCGGACGTACCGGACCTGCCGGACCTGCCTGCCGCCTCCGGCAGCCCGCCGGACGAACGGCCGCCGGACGGACGGTCATCGGCCGGACGGTCATCGGCCGGACCGCCGTCGGACAGACCTCCGCCGGACGGAGATACGCCGCCCGGGCGTTCCGCGGTCCCCTCCTCCGCGGAACGCCCGTCGCGCGCCCGGCCGTCCGTGCCGGCCGGGCCCCCGGCGTCCCCCGTTCGCGCCGGGGAGTCGCCGTCGTCCATGGGGGTGCCCGTGCCGTCCCGGTCCCACGCCAGGGTATGCGTGGCCGGCAGGTCGATGAAGCGGGCCGGGACACGGTGCTCCAGGGCCCAGCGGATCGCGACCCACTCCGGGGAGAACCCGGCCAGGGGCCAGAACGCCGAGCGGCCGGGCTCGTCCACGGCGTGGGCGAGGAGGGCGACCGGGGGCCGCATGTCCTCGTCCGCGGCGAGCGGGATCAGCGCGTCGGCCTCCGGCGGGCCCTCGATCAGCACCACCCGCGGCCGGGCGGCCTCCAGCGCCGCCCGGACCGCCCGCGCGGAACCGGGCCCGTGGTGCCGCACCCCCAGCAGCAGCGGCCCGGCACCGGGCCCGCGGCCCCCCGTCCCCTCAACTCCGCTCACACCGTCCCCCTCGTGCACGTCGCCGGCCGCCCCGCCCGCCCGTCCAGCTGGGCTCGTCCTCCGTGCGGGCCCGCACCCGCGCCGCACCGCCGGCCGGCGCCCCCGCCCGGCTCGCCCTCATGTCCCGGCTCACGCGCTCACCTCCCGGCAGGCCCGGTAGAAGTCCTTCCAGCCGTCGCGCTCGCGGACCACCGCCTCCAGGTACTCCTGCCAGACGACACGGTCGGCGGCCGGATCGCGGACGACCGCGCCGAGGATGCCCGCGGCGACGTCACCGGCCCGCAGCACGCCGTCGCCGAAGTGGGCGGCCAGGGCGAGCCCGTTGGTGACCACCGAGATCGCCTCGGCCGTCGACAGCGTGCCGCTGGGCGACTTCAGCTTCGTCCGGCCGTCCGTGGTCACGCCGTCGCGCAGCTCCCGGAAGACGGTCACGACCCGGCGGATCTCGTCGATGCCGTCCGGCACGGCCGGCAGGTCGAGGGAGCGGCCGATCTGCTCGACGCGGCGGGTGACGATGTCCACCTCGGCGTCGGGACTCTCCGGCAGCGGCAGCACCACCGTGTTGAACCGGCGCCGCAGGGCGCTGGAGAGGTCGTTGACACCGCGGTCGCGGTCGTTGGCGGTGGCGATCAGGTTGAACCCGCGGACCGCCTGCACCTCCTCGCCCAGCTCCGGTATCGGCAGGGTCTTCTCCGACAGGATCGTGATCAGCGAGTCCTGGACGTCGGCGGGGATACGGGTCAGCTCCTCGACGCGGGCGGTCATCCCCTGTGCCATGGCCCGCATGACGGGGCTGGGCACGAGGGCGTCGCGGCTCGGGCCGTGCGCCAGCAGCCGCGCGTAGTTCCAGCCGTAGCGGATCGCCTCCTCCGGAGTGCCCGCGGTGCCCTGCACCAGCAGCGTGGAATCACCGCTGACCGCGGCGGCGAGATGCTCGGACACCCAGGTCTTCGCCGTGCCCGGCACCCCGAGCAGCAGCAGGGCCCGGTCGGTGGCGAGGGTGGTCACGGCGACCTCGACGATGCGGCGCGGGCCGACGTACTTCGGTGTGATCACCGTGCCGTCCGGGAGCGTGCCGCCGAGGAGGTAGGTCGCCACCGCCCACGGCGACAGCTTCCAGCGCTCCGGTCGCGGGCGGTCGTCCTGCGCGGCCAGCGCGGCCAGTTCGGCGGCGAAGGCGTTCTCGGCGTGCGGTCGCAGCGCCTCACCGCCCCCGTCGCCCACCGCGTTCACGGGCGCGGAGTGGTGCTGGCTCGGTTCGACGGGTGTCGGTTCGACAGATGTCGGTTCGACGGATGTCGGTTCGACGGACACAGACATGGCTGAGGCCCCCTCCAGCTCGGCCGGTTCGGATCTGGTTCCACCGTGCACCACGCCACTGACAATGCGTTGTGACCTGCGCAAACGCTCTCTCCGGGCCGATTGTCAGTGGGGGGATCTACCTTCGATGGCATGACTCAGCAGGGGGTGCGCTGGAGTGCGGACCAGGTGCTGGCACTGGCACCTGACGTCGCGTCACGCAAAGCGGGAAGCAAACTCGGCACGGCCGGGCCGTGGTCGCAGGCGGGGAGTTCGGACGAGGGGGTGTGGGGACTGTGCAAGGGCAGCGGCAGCAAGCCGTACCAGACGGTGGTGGACATCGCCGACGCGGCGGGACCGGCGTACAAGTGCAGTTGTCCCAGCCGGAAGTTCCCGTGCAAGCACGCCCTCGGGCTGCTCCTGCTGTGGGCGGCCGAGGACGCCGCGGTCGGCACGGTGTGGGCCGGGCAGGTGCCGGACTGGGCCGGGCAGTGGCTGGCCGGCCGGCGCAGGCGGGCGGTGGAGAAGACGGCGGCGCGGGCGGCCGGCGAGACCGGTGCCGCTGATCCGGAGGCGGCGCGGCGCCGCGCCGAGCGCCGGGCCGAGCGGATCACCGCGGGGGCGACGGAGCTGGAGCAGCGCCTGACCGACCTGCTGCGCGGCGGCCTGGCCGGCGCGGAGCAGGAGGGGTACGGGCTGTGGGAGGAGACCGCCGCCCGCATGGTCGACGCGCAGGCCCCGGGGCTGGCGGCGCGGGTGCGGGAACTGGGTGCGATACCCGCCTCCGGGCCGGGCTGGCCGGTGCGGCTGCTGGAGGAGTGCGCGCTGCTGCACCTGCTGGACCAGGGCTGGCTGCGGCGCGAGCGGCTGCCGGAGCCACTGGCGGCGACGGTGCGTTCCCGCGTCGGCCTGCCCGGTTCCCCGGACGGGCCGCCGGTGCGCGACCGCTGGCTCGTCCTCGCCCAGTACGACACGGCGGACGCGAAGCTGACCACCCGCCGGATCTGGCTGCACGGCATCGGCTCCGGCCGTACGGCCCTGCTGCTGTCCTACGGCGCGGCCGGCCGCGCCCCGGAGCCGGCGCTGCCGGTGGGTCTGGCCCTGGACGCGGAGGTCACCCCGTATCCGGGCGCCGGGCAGCCGCGCGCGGCCCTCGGTGAACAGTTCGCGCCCCCGGCGCCCGTCCGGGCCCGCCCGCCCGGTGTGACGACGGCGCGGGCAGCGGCGCGCTACGGCGAGGCGCTGCGGGAGGACCCGTGGCTGGAGTCCGTCCCGGTGACGCTCGCGGAGGTGATACCGGTCCCGGCCGGCGACTCCTGGCAGCTGGCCGACGCCCGGGCCGGCACCGCGCTGCCCCTCACCGCCGCGGCCCGCAGCCGTCCGGGGCTGTGGCGGCTGGTCGCCCTGTCGGGCGGCGCGCCCGTCACGGTCTTCGGCGAGTGCGGCCACCGCGGTTTCACGCCCCTGACGGCCTGGCCGCAGGGCGACGGAGCGCCGGTGACGCTGTGTTGAACAGAGAGATGCACAGCGCCACATCGGCCGCCGCGGCGGCCCCCGTCCGTCCGGCATTGGAGTGACGTGGCGGCGAATGGCGGGGCGTCGGCGGCGGAGCGGGAAGCCTCACCCGAAAGGCGCACACCGGCCCCGGCCACCGCTCCTCCGTCCGGGCTTTGTCACCGGATTCACGATTTTCTTCCGTCCCAGGGGAAACCCGGCCCGGGTGACCCTCCGACCCCGCCCGTCAGGCAGCCGGCAACGGAAAGGAAGCTCATGATCAGGACCTCCGTCCCGGTGGAGGCGCCCGCAGCGGGCGTCTGGGAGGAGTTGGTCACCACCGCCCTGCTCGGCACGGACCGCCGTACGCCTCCGGGCACCGTCCCGGGCCACCGTGCTCCGGCGGCCCTGCTGGACGCGGCGGCCGAGCAAACCGTACGGCGGCGGGCCGGGCTGTGCGCCGCCCCGGCGGCCGAGCGCCCGCAGCGGGCCGCCGCCGACCCGCGCCCCGCGCTGCCGACGGCGGCGGCCCGCCGGCTCACCCTGCTGCTGACCGACCGGCCCGGCGCGTCCGGCGGCGGACGCCGGGGCACCGCCCCCGACCTCATGGAGCTGCTCCCCCAGTGGCTCCAGACGGCGAACGCGCGCGGATACGCCGCCCCGCCCGAGGCGCTGCCCGCCCTGCTGGACGCGGCCCGGGGCCGCACGGACCTGCGCCCGGCCGCGCTGGCCTTCGCGGGCCCGCGCGCGCTGTGGCTGGCCCGGCTCAACCCGGACTGGCGGTTCGTCCTGCGGACGGCCCCCGGCGGAGACACCGCGCTGCCCGGCCCCGAGGACACCGAACGGACCCGGCAGCTGTGGGAGGAGGGCCTGTTCGCCGAGCGGGTCGCGCTCCTGGCGGCGATACGGGAGCGCGAGCCCTCGGCCGCGCGCGACCTGCTCGCCACCACCTGGGCAGCCGAGCGGGCCGAGGACCGGCTGATGTTCCTCGACTCACTGCGGGCCGGCCTGGGCCCGGACGACGAACCGTTCCTGGAGCAGGCCCTCGCCGACCGCAGCCGCAACGTACGGGCCACGGCCGCCGAGCTGCTGTCGGCGCTGCCCGGTTCGGCGCTGGCCGCGCGAATGGCGGACCGGGCCGCGGCCTGCGTGGCCGTCGACCACACCCGCGACACCCCGTCGATCGCCGTCGAGGCCCCGCACGAGTGCGACGCGGCCATGGAGCGTGACGGCGTCGTCGCCAAGGCGCCGGCCGGGCGGGGTGAGCGGTCCTGGTGGCTGGGGCAGCTGCTGGAGGCGGCCCCGCTGGGCACCTGGTCCGCGCGGCTGGGCGGGCGCGCACCGCGGGAGATCGTGGCCCTGCCGGTGGCCGACGACTGGCAGGGCGAGCTGCACGCCGCCTGGTGCCGGGCGGCGGTGCGGCAGCGGGACGCACAGTGGGCGCGGGCGCTCCTCGGGGCCCCCGCGGCGCCCGAGGCCGGCGGGCCGGGCGCGGTGTCACTGGCCGAGCGGGCCAAGCTGCTCGGCACGCTGGGCGCCGCCGAGCGGGCCGACTGGGTCGCCGCGTTCATCGCGGCCCATGGACTGTCCGAGGCGTTTCAGCTGCTCGGGGTGTGTGCGGTGCCGTGGGCGCCGCCGCTCGGCCGGGCGGTGGTCGACGCGCTCAACATCGCGCGGGACGCAGGGAGTTACCCATGGAGTTTCAGTGGAGTGATGGGACTGTCCGAGCGGTGTCTGGACCCCGCGGAGGCGAGCCGGTTCGACGGGCTGCTGGCGGTCCCGGACGAGACGGCGGACGCGTCGCCGGGGGCCGGCGGGTACTGGGCGGAGGCGTTCCAGCGCCTGGTGACGACGCTGCGGCTGCGCGCCGCGATGGCCGAGGAACTGACGGAACCGGTCGCCCGCACCGGCTGAATCACGCCCCCCGCCGGGCGGACGGCCTCACCGGACCCCCGTCCGGTTCCCTGCCCGTACGCCCGCCTGCCCGCCGCCTGCCCACGCACCGGACCGCCGTCCAGCATGATGCTCGCCCGGCGGTCGCCTTGCCTGCTTGGCTGCCCACCTGGCCGACGTTCGTCTCGCCTGCCCGCCTGTCCAGCCGCCTGGCTGTCAACTCGCCTGCCCGCCCGGCGTTCGTCTCGCCTGCCCGGCTGCCCACCCGGCCGGCGGACCCCTTGCCTGCCCGGCCGCCGAGCCGCCTGGCTACCGCCTCGCCTGCCCACTCGGCGTTCGTCTCGCCTGCCCGGCTGCCCACCCGGCCGACTGCCGTCTTGCCTGGCCGGCCGTCGAGCCGCCTGGCTACCGCCTCGCCTGCCCACTCGGCGTTCGTCTCGCCTGCCCGGCTGCCCACCCGGCCGACTGCCGTCTTGCCTGGCCGCCCGGCGGTCGCCTTGCCTGCCCGCCTGTCCGCCCGCCCGGCGGTCGGCTCGCCCACCTGGCCCGCTGTCCGGCCCGCTGTTCTCTCGCCTGCCCAGCCCGCTGTCCGCTCGGCGGCCCGCCTGCCCGTCCGGCGGGCCGGCCGGTCGCCCGGTCGACTGGGCCGCCACTTGGGCCTGGGCCGGGGGTTGGGCCTGGACCTGAACCTGGGCCGAGGCACGGGCCCGAGCCAGGGCCTGGACCTGGACCTGGACCTGGACCTGGACCTGTTAAGCCTGGGCCGGCTGGCGGACGTTCGCGCGGACCCAGTCCACGATCGACTGGGTGGTCGCGCCCGGCGTGAAGATCTCGGCGACGCCCTTCTCCTTGAGCGGCGTGATGTCCTCCTCGGGGATGATGCCGCCGCCGAAGAGGACGATGTCCGCGGCGTCGTGCTCCTTGAGCAGGTCGATCACGGCGGCGAACAGCGTGTTGTGCGCGCCGGAGAGGATGGAGAGCCCGATCGCGTCGGCGTCCTCCTGGATCGCGGTGTCGACGATCTGCTCCGGAGTCTGGTGGAGCCCGGTGTAGATGACCTCCATACCGGCGTCGCGCAGCGCCCGCGCGATCACCTTGGCGCCGCGGTCGTGGCCGTCGAGCCCCGGCTTGGCCACCACCACGCGGATCGGACCGGCTGCCACACCCATCACTGCCTCCATGAAGCGACTCCATGGGTCCCCGACGGGACCGACCCCCCGCACCACATCGTCCGGGGAAGTGAACGAACGTTATCCCCAGCATCCCGCAACCCGCGGTTTCACGGTGCGCGGGGAGGGGGAAATCACACAGTGGGACACTCCTCCAGGCCCTTGCGGCACGGGGGATCCGCAGCCCGCGCACCGTGGGACACCGGCGCGGCTCCAGAGCCGCACACCGCCGAGGCGCGCGAAGGACTGCGGGAAGAAGCGTCACGGGAGCCGCGGCAGGGCCGTCGCACCACCACACCGCGGACCACGCGCCGCGGTGGTTCGGCGCACCGGCGCGGGCACGAAGGACACACAGGGCAGGTACGGCACGGCCGCCGCCGGACGCGGCGCCCCACCGGCGAGCAGGCCCGCCGCAGCCGCGGCGCGGTGAGCGCCGCGTACCGGACGACCCGCCCCGCGTACCCCGCTCATGCCCGGCCGGCTGCCCCCGCCGCGACCGCCCACGAGCGCACACGGGGGACAGAGTCGTCCTCCCGCGTGCCGACAGGAGGTCGGCCATGAAGGTCACCAGCGTCGCAGACCCCATCCTTCCGCTCTGTCAGCGCCTGCTCCCCGGCCGAGTCGCGGGGCTGTCCCTGGGCCTGCTGAAGGCGACGGCCCTGGAACTGGCGATCCTCGCCGGGCACGTCCTGCTGTATCCCTCGGGAATCGTCCAGGAGCGCCGGGCCGCCGCCGACCCGCTCCCCGAGCCGGGCGCCGCCGCCCAACTGCCCACCGAGGCCAAGCCGCCGGTGGTGCTGCTGCACGGCTTCATCGACAACCGCTCGGTCTTCGTCCTGCTGCGCCGCAACCTCGCCCAGCACGGCCGCCAGCGCGTGGAGTCCCTCAACTACTCGCCGCTGACCTGCGACATCCGCACCGCGGCCGAGCTGCTCGGCCGGCACATAGAGGAGATCTGCGAGCGCACCGCCAGCGAGCGGGTCGACGTCGTCGGGCACAGCCTCGGCGGGCTGATAGCCCGGTACTACGTGCAGCGGCTCGGCGGTGACCGCCGGATCCGCACCCTGGTCACCCTGGGCACCCCGCACGCCGGCACCCGCGTCGCGCCGCTGGCCAACGCGCACCCGATCGTGCGCCAGATGCGGCCCGGTTCGGAGCTGATCGAGGAGCTGTCCCGCCCGGCGCCGGGCTGCCGTACGTACTTCGTCAGCTTCTGGAGCGACCTCGACCACCTGATGGACCCGCTGGAGTCGGCCTGCGTCGACCACCCCGACCTCCAGGCGGAGAACGTCCGGGTGAGCGGCATCGGCCATCTCGCCATGCCGGTGCACCCCGCCGTCGCGAGCGGCATACGCCAGGCGCTGGACACCGTACGGCCGTCCGACCCGGTGGCGGCGCGCGGCGGCGGGCTCACCGTGGCCTGACATTGACCCATCAGGGTCCGAACTCGCCTCGAACACAGTGCCAAAGCCGGGTCCGCACTGCCCCGAAACCCGGCCGAATGCCCGCTGACCGCGAGCCGGAAACCTGCCGAAGATTGTCGCGCCCGCGTACCGCCGGGTACAGTCACCGCACTGCTCTGGCAGCCACTGTTGTCGAGGCGAAAGAGAAGTCGGTGAACGACCGTCATCCGTCGGGGACCGCGAGTACCCCGGCTCCGGCCTCCGATGCCGCCGCGGCGCCCTACGCGTCGTACGGCGGGCAGGAAGCCGCGTACGGCGACCTCACCACGTACGGCGACCACGACGCCACCAGTTTTCACACCGGCACGCACGGCACGGCGGTCTTCCCCGCCGACCCGCTCTTCGGGGACCTCCCGGCCGCGACCGTCCAGGACACCGGCGCCTACGACACCACCCAGTGGTCCACGGGCAGCCACCAGACCCTGAACTACGACGCGTACGCGGCCCAGCACCACGCCGCCTACGACACCGGCGCCTACGACACCACCGTCTGGGCCGACGGGTACCAGCAACTGTCCGCCGTGCCGCAGCAGTCGGGGCCCGTCGAGACCACCGGCCAGTGGGACACGACCGCCTGGCTCCCGACCGGCGCCCCCGCCGCCGCGGACGGGCACACCCAGCAGTGGGAGTGGGGCACGCAGACCTTCGACACCGGCGCCTACGACGCGACGCAGTGGAACACCGACGGCGGCGAGCAGACCCAGCCGCAGCCCCAGCCGCAGCCGCAGCCGCAGCCGTTCCAGGACGGCACGGCCTCCACCGGTGAACTGCCCGCCGTCGGCCTGCTCGACGAGACCGGCCCCCTCGACGGGATCGGCCCGCTGGAAGAGACCGGTCCGCTCGACGAGACCGGTCCGCTCGACGAGGTCGGTCTCCTGGAAGAGCAGGAGGAGGCGGCCACCCCGGTCCCGGCCCCGCGTGCCGCCTCGCGAGCCGGGGGCCGTTCCCGGCGCCGCTCCCCGGCCAAGCGCTCGGCGCTGCTGACCGTGGCGGTGCCCTCGGCCTGTGTGATGGGGGTCGCCGGGATCGCCGCCGCGACGGTGGGCGGCTTCACCGACGGCGGCACGGACACCTCGGCCTCCGCCGCCGACGCGCACCCCGTGCACCCCTCCACCGCCAACAACAAGCTCGACTCCCAGTTGCAGAGCCTGTCCGCCGGGGCGAACGACTTCGCCGGCCGGGCCAGCCGCACCCAGGAGCGCATCGACCTCAAGGCGCAGCAGGACGCGGAGAAGAAGAAGGCCGCGCAGGAGGCGGCGCGCAAGGAGCGGCTGCGCCCCAAGTTCGTGCTCCCGGTCACGCAGAAGGGGCTCAGCGCCTACTTCGGCCAGGCCGGCGTCAACTGGATGTCCGTGCACACCGGCATCGACTTCCCCGTCTCGTACGGGACGACGGTCATGGCCGCCACCGACGGCACCGTGCGCACCCAGTGGAACAACGCCTACGGCAACATGCTGATCCTCACCGCGAAGGACGGCACGCAGACCTGGTACTGCCACCTCTCCAGGTACCGGGTGCCCTACGGCGCGACCGTCAAAGCCGGGGATCCGATCGCGTACTCCGGCAGCTCCGGCAACTCCACCGGCCCGCACCTGCACTTCGAGGTCCGGCCCGCCGGCGGCGCGCCGATCGACCCGCTGCCGTGGCTGCGCAGCCACGGCCTGGACCCGACGTAGACCACGTCCCGCCGCGGCTCGTCTCCCACCGCACCAGGGGCCCCCGCCTCCTGGACGAGGGCCCGGACGCGCCGCGGGCCTACAGCTTCTCGACCGGCGCGTACCGCAGCAGCAGCCGCTTGGGCTTGGTGTCGCCGAAGTCGATCGTCGCCTCCGCGTTGCCGCCGGTGCCCTTGACCGCGACCACCGTGCCGAGACCGAACTGGTCGTGGGTGACCCGGTCGCCCACGGCGAGGGACACCACCGGCTTGTCCGCGGCGCGGCGCGTGGCGAACCCCGAGGCGCCCGCGGCCGACGAACGCGACCGGGACGACGACAGCGAGGCCGCCACCCCGGAGGCCGGACCGGAGGACACCGGCGCCGAGCCGCCCGTCCGCTTCCAGTCCACGTGCACCGCCGGGATCTCCTCCAGGAAACGGGAGGGCGGGTTGTACGACGGCTGCCCCCACGCGCTGCGCATCGTCGAGCGGGTCAGGTACAGCCGCTCCCGCGCGCGCGTGATGCCGACGTAGGCCAGGCGGCGCTCCTCCTCCAGCTCCTTGACCTGGCCGAGGGCGCGCATGTGCGGGAAGACGCCGTCCTCCATGCCGGTGAGGAAGACCACCGGGAACTCCAGGCCCTTGGCGGTGTGCAGGGTCATCAGCGTGATGACGCCGTCGCCGTCCTCCTCGTCGGGGATCTGGTCGGAGTCCGCGACCAGGGCGACCTGCTCCAGGAAGTCGGACAGGGCGACCGACTCGCCCTCCCCGCGCTCCTGCTCGAACTCCAGGGCGACGGCGGCGAGTTCCTGGAGGTTCTCGATGCGGGTCTCGTCCTGCGGGTCGGTGGAGGACTGCAACTCGGCCAGATAGCCGGTGCGTTCGAGGACGGCCTCCAGGACCGTGGCCGGGCCGGCGCCCGACTCGACGATGGTGCGCAGCTCCTCCATCAGCGTGTTGAAGCGCTTGACGGCGTTCGTGGAGCGCGCGGCCATGCCGTACGCCTCCTCGACGCGGCGCAGCGCCTGCGGGAAGCTGATCTTCTCGCGCTGGGCGAGGGCGTCGATCATCGCCTCGGCGCGCTCGCCGATGCCGCGCTTGGGCACGTTGAGGATGCGGCGCAGCGGGACGGCGTCCTCGGGGTTGGCGAGCACCCGCAGATAGGCCAGGACGTCCCGGACCTCCTTGCGCTCGTAGAAGCGCACTCCGCCGACGACCTTGTAGGGCAGGCCGACGCGGATGAAGATCTCTTCGAAGACACGGGACTGGGCGTTGGTGCGGTAGAAGACGGCGACGTCGCCGGCCTTGGCCTCGCCCGCGTCCGTGAGGCGGTCTATCTCCTCGGCGACGAACTGCGCCTCGTCGTGCTCGGTGTCCGCGACGTACCCGGTGATGCGGGCGCCGGCGCCGGCGTTGGTCCACAGGTTCTTCGGGCGGCGGGACTCGTTGCGCTCGATGACGGCGTTGGCGGCGGTCAGGATGGTCTGCGTGGAGCGGTAGTTCTGCTCCAGCAGGATCGTCGTCGCGTCCGGGTAGTCCTCCTCGAACTGGAGGATGTTGCGGATGGTCGCGCCGCGGAAGGCGTAGATCGACTGGTCGGCGTCACCCACCACGCACAGCTCGGCGGGCGGCACGTCGGCCTCGCCCGGCGGGACGTCCTCGGGGCGCGCGGCGGTGCCGACGAGTTCCCGTACGAGGGCGTACTGGGCGTGGTTGGTGTCCTGGTACTCGTCGACCATGACGTGCCGGAAGCGGCGGCGGTAGTGCTCGGCGACGTCCGGGAAGGCGCGCAGCAGGTTGACCGTCGTCATGATCAGGTCGTCGAAGTCGAGGGCGTTGGCCTCGCGCAGCCGCGACTGGTAGAGCGCGTACGCCTGGGCGAGGGTCTTCTCGAAGCCGTCGGTGGCCTGGGCGGCGAAGTCCTCCTCGTCGATCAGCTCGTTCTTCAGGTTGCTGATCTTGGCGCTGAAGGACTTCGGCGGGTAGCGCTTGGGGTCGAGGTCCAGGTCGCGGCAGACCAGGGCCATCAGCCGCTTGGAGTCGGCGGCGTCGTAGATCGAGAACGAGGACGTGAAACCGAGCCGCTTGCTCTCGCGGCGCAGGATGCGCACGCACGCGCTGTGGAACGTCATCACCCACATCGCGCCCGCGCGCGGGCCGACGAGCTGCTCGACGCGCTCCTTCATCTCACCGGCGGCCTTGTTGGTGAAGGTGATCGCCAGGATCTGGCCGGGGTGGGCGCCGCGCGCGGCCAGCAGGTGGGCGATGCGGTGCGTGAGGACGCGGGTCTTGCCGGAGCCGGCGCCGGCCACGATGAGCAGCGGGGAGCCGGAGTGGACGACGGCCGCGCGCTGGTTCTCGTTGAGCCCGTCCAGGAGGGCGGCCGCGTCGATGACCGGGCGGGGGGCGCCGTCGCGGTAGTAGGCGTCCCTGCCGTGGGCGTGCGGGTCCGGTGGCACGTCGAACTTCCCGCCGAACAGGTCGTCCGGAACGGGCTCCGGAGCGTGCTCGTCCTCGGGCGGTGGCGGTGGTTCCTCCTCGTGGCCGCGCGGGGCATGGAGGTCCGCCAGGAAGCTGTCGTCAAAGAGGCTGCTCATCGCTCTCCGAGTCTAGGGCTCCGCACTGACAACCCGTGTCCGCCCCGGGAACATCGCCGCATCCGCCGGCCGGAGTGTGACCGCGGCGGCCGAGGAGTGCCAGGTCACGGATGCGTATCGGACATATCACGTCCCGGTCTTCACACCAGCCACACGAGTTGGTTACCGTGCCGGTCAACGCCGCCGGGCCGCACGCCGCGTGCCGTACGCCGCGTGCCGTACGTCGCACGCCGTACGTCCGTGCGGACAGGGGCCGCCGGTGTGCGCGGCCCGCGCCGTGCCCGGGCGCCGGCCCGGCAGGCGGACGACGGAAGGAGTCGCCTCCCTTGGCGCCGCACAACCCCCTGGACGGCATGGTCGGGCCGAGCCCCGAAGAGGTCGAACGGAAGATCGAGGAACTGTACCGGCGAACCGATCCGGCGACCGGGAACACCCGGGCCGCCGACCGCCCCGGGAACGCCGACACCACCAAGGACACCAAGGACACCAAGGACACCAAGGACACCAAAGGCAGCAAAGGCACTACGGGCGCCGAGGAGGGCGGGGGCGCCGGGGGCCGGGCCGCCCCGGCGAGGCCGCGCGGGCGGGTCGCCGCACTCCTCGACGACGTCAGGGCATTCGCCGCGATCCCGTCCCGTACCGGGCCCGCCGCCTCCGCCGACCCCGCCGCCCCCCTGCTCGCGGACGCCCCGCCGGGGTACTTCGACCAGGCCCAGCTGATGAGCCGGCTGACCGCACGGCAGAAGCAGCTGTTCGACGAGTACGCGCGGCGGGCCCCGGCCCTACGGCCCGCGCCACGGGAGCTGGCCCGGCCGCAGGGACCGGCGCGGCCGGACGAACGGGCGCGGCCGGAGGGACGGGCACAGCCGGACGAGCGAGCGCGGCCGGAGGGATCGGAGACGCTCGCGGGACCAGAGGCGCTCGCGGGACAGCGGGCACGGGTGGTGCCCGCCGTTCCCACGGCGCCCGCGGCAGCCGCGGCGCCCGCGCTCCCGCCCGCCGCCCCGCCCGTCGAGCCCGCGCACGACATCAGGGCCGCCAAGGCGGCCGTCCAGCGCAAGCTCGCCGACGCCCGCGGGCTGCTCTGCCCGGCCCCCGGGGCGAGCGGGGAGGAGGCCCGCCTCAGCAAGGCGCAGCAGGCCCTCGCGTTCGCCCGCGCGCAGCTCGGCAAACCGTACGTCTGGGGCGCGGCCGGCCCCGGTTCGTACGACTGCTCCGGGCTGACCCGGGCCGCGTGGCGGGCCGCCGGGGTCACGCTCCCGCGCTCCGTGCGCGGCCAGGCGGGCGCGGGCACCGTGCTCCCGCTCGCCGAGGCCCTCCCCGGTGACCTCGTCTTCTTCCACGACGACCTGCGCCACGTCGGTGTCTACGCCGGTGACGGCATCATGATCCACGCCCCGGAGCCCGGCGCCCGCGTCCGCGAGGAACCGGTCCTGCACGCGGGCGGAGCGGCGATCCACAGCGTGGTGCGCCCGGCCTGAACGGCACCAGGCGGCGCGGCGGGCGGGGCGGGCGGGGCGATGGGCGGGGCGGGGTGGCGCGCGCCGACTTTTCGCGTGCGCCCGCGTGCGTGCCCCGCTCGTTCGGCGTGCGCCGCTCTCTAGCATCGGATCATGCCGGTGACCTCGCCCCTGCCCCTGCGCGCCTGGCTGGCGCAGCGTCCGCCCGCAGCCGGGGGCGCCGTGATGGCGAGCGGCATCGTGTCGGTGGGGCTGCACCTTACGGGCTTCGAGCCGCTGTCCCTCGCGGTCCTCGCGGTGGCCTGCCTCGCCTGGCTGGCGCTGGCCGCCGACTTCGTCGTACGGCTGCTGCGGGAGCGGGCGCGCTGGATGTCCGAGGCGGGCACGCCGGGCGCGCTCACCGGGGTCGCCGCCACCACCGTGCTGGGCACACGCTTCTCGGCGCTGGGCGCGCGGACCCTCGCCGAGGCGCTGCTCGCGCTGGCCGTGGTGCTGTGGCCGTGGCTGCTCGTGCGGGTGGTGCGCAACTCCCGGCGGCCGATGCCGGGCGCGGTCTTCCTGTGCTGCGTGGCCACCGAGGGCCTGGCCCTGCTCGGCGCCTCGCTGGCGGCGGCACCGGGCACGGCCTGGCTCGCGCACACGGCGCTGGTGTTCTTCTGGCTCGGCCTCGCGCTCTACCTCTTCGCGCTGTCCCGTTTCGACCTGCGGCACGTCCACGAGGGGCGCGGGGACCACTGGGTGGCGGGCGGGGCGCTGGCGATCTCCGCGGTGGCCGGCGCGAGGCTGATCGCCGCCGCGGCTCCAGGGCGGTATCTGTGGAACGAGGACGACAGCGGCGTACTGCACACCGTGACCCTCGGGCTGCTCGTGCTCGCGCTGTGCTGGTACGCCGTCCTGCTCGTCGCCGAGCTGGTACGCCCCCGGCCCGGCTACGACGTGCGCCGCTGGTCGACCGTGTTCCCCATGGGCATGACGGCCGCGGCGGCGCTGTCCGGCGCCTCCGCGCTGGGCCTCCCGGCGTTCAGCGGGGTCGGCGAGGTGCTGCTGTGGATCGCGGTGGCGGCATGGCTGGCGGTCGCGGTGGGCGCGGTCCTGGACGCGCGCGCCGAACTGCGGGCCGCGCGCTGACGGCGAGGACAGCGAGGACGGCGCTGATCCGGCGTCCCGGCGGCGGGGTCAGCTGCCGGGGCGGCTGCCGGGGCCGCTCAGGTCCACAGCACCGCGATGAAGATGTTCGCCATGGTCAGCAGGCCGACGACGCCGAACATGCCCTTGTCCACCTTCTCGTCGTCGCGCTTGACGTAGACCAGGCCCAGGATCACGATCAGCAGCGCCAGCTTCACACCGATCTTGACGGTGTTGACGGGGTAGTCCTGCGCTTGGTTGAGACCGACCAGGACGATGCCGGTGACCAGCATGGTCAGCGCGCCGTGCAGCATGCCGGGCACGAACCGGGCCGTGCCCCGGCCCATCGCCTTCATCTGGGTGAGGAAACCGCCGAGCAGCGCGGCGATGCCGATGATGTGCAGGCCGACGAAGAGATGGATGAGTACGTCCATGAGGCCGGAGCCTAGCCACCGGCCTCCGCCCCCTCGGACACCGGGCCGCCCGACGAGCGCCTCCCGCCCCCGGTCCCCGCCGGCGCGGACGATGCCCTCATACGCTCGCCCATACGCCCCATAGCACCCTGCCGTCCCGTCCGTCCGGGAACCGCCGCTTCGGTCAGCACGCTGCGTGAATCCGACGCCGCCGCGCCGCCCCCTCGGTCACATGAGGTCACCGACAGCTCCCCTCCTGTCAGTTCCGCACATCGCGTCACCCGTCCGACACGGCGGGACCTAGCGTCCATCCCCAGGTGACCGGCTCCCCACCGCCGCTCCGGCCAGGAGCGGCAGCCGCGCACCCCCGCCGGAGGGTCCGCCGGCGGCCGGACGAAGGGACGTGACGGTCCACGTGGCCTCGCACCGCAAGCCCCGACATCGCCCGCTCGGCGGCACCACGGCACGCACGGCCGTCACGCTCACCCTGGCCGGTGTGGCGTCGGCGACCGGCTTCGACGGCATCGGGCAGGCCGCGCCGCAGCTGACGCCGGAGCAGGTCGGCGCGCGGGTGGACCAGCTGTACCGGGAGGCGGAGACCGCCACCGAGAAGTACGACGGAGCCAAGGAGAAGGCGGACGCGGCCGGGGAGCGGCTGCGGACGCTGAGCGACGAGGCGGCCCGCAGACAGGACCGGCTCAACACCGCGCGGGACGCGCTGGGCGCCGTCGCCGCGGCGCAGTACCGCTCCGGCGCCATCGATCCCGCGGTGCAGCTGATGCTCTCCTCCGATCCCGCGCGCTACCTCGAAGGAGCCGAGCTGGCGGAACGCGCGGGCGCCCAGCAGGCCGCCGCCGTGTCCGACGTCCGGCAGCAGCTGCGGAAGATCGAGCAGGTACGCACGGCCGCACGCACCGAACTGACGTCACTCGCCGCACAGCAGGCGGAGCTGCGGCGCCAGAAGAAGGCGGTCAACGCCAAACTGGACGAGGCTCGGCGGCTGCTCTCCCGGCTCTCCCCGCGGCAGCGCGCCGCGATCGGCCAGGGCGCGGACTCCGCGCGCGCCTCCCGCGCCGCCACCGGCGGCCGGGACACGCTCGGCGCCCCGGGACCGGCCGCGGCCACCGACTCCCGCGCGGCGGCGGCCGTCGCCTACGCCTACGGGAAGCTCGGCAGCCCCTACGTGTGGGGCGCGACCGGCCCCGACGCCTTCGACTGCTCGGGCCTGGCCCAGGCCGCCTACCGCGCCGCCGGGATCTCCATCCCGCGCACCACCTACGCGCAGATCAACTCCGGCCACCGCGTCTCCCGGTCCGAGCTGCGCCCCGGTGACCTGGTGTTCTTCTACTCCGGGGTCAGCCATGTCGGCATCTACGTCGGCGGCGGCCAGATGATCCACGCCCCGAACCCGTCGGCCCCGGTCCGCCTCGCCCCCGTCGACCAGATGCCGTTCGCGGGGGCGACGCGGATCGTGTGAGGTGAGCGGGGCCGGCCGCGCCGGCGCCGGCCGCGCCCGGTCACACCAGCCGGCGCGCCGTCGCCCAGCGGGTCAGCTCGTGGCGGTTGGACAGCTGGAGCTTGCGCAGGACCGCCGAGACATGGGACTCGACCGTCTTCACCGAGATGAAGAGCTGCTTGGCGATCTCCTTGTAGGCGTAGCCGCGGGCGATGAGCCTGAGCACCTCGCGCTCGCGCTGGGTGAGACGGTCGAGGTCCTCGTCGACCGGCGGGGCGTCGGTGGAGGCGAAGGCGTCCAGGACGAACCCGGCCAGGCGCGGCGAGAACACCGCGTCGCCCTCCTGGACGCGGAAGATCGAGTCGATGAGGTCGGCGCCGGTGATCGTCTTGGTCACGTACCCGCGCGCCCCGCCGCGGATCACCCCGATCACGTCCTCCGCCGCGTCCGAGACGGACAGCGCGAGGAAGCGCACCGGCCGCTCGGCGTCGGTCATCAGGGCCGCGCACCGCCGGAGCACCTCGACTCCGCCGCCCCCGGGGAGGTGGACGTCGAGGAGGACCACCTCCGGGCGGGTCGCGGTGATGACCGTGACCGCCTGGTCGACGTCCGGGGCCTCGCCGACGACCTCCACACCGGTCTGCTCGGTCCGCCCTATCTCCGCCTGGACCCCCGTACGGAACATGCGGTGGTCGTCGACGAGGACCACGCGCACGTGCCGCCCGTTCGCGGCCCCCGCCGCCTGTGCCGCTTCCGCCGTGCCGTTCGCCTCGGTCGGGTCGCTCATCACGTGTTCTCCGCCCTCTCCATCTCCAGCTCGACCTCCGTGCCGCCGTCCGGCACGGCGCGCAGCCGGGCCGTGCCGCCGTAGCGCTCCATGCGGCCGATGATCGATTCTCTGACGCCCATCCGGTCGTCGGGTATCGCGTCGAGGTCGAAGCCCGGCCCGCGGTCCCGGACGGACACGAAGACCGCCTTGCCCTCGACCTCGGCGTACACCTGCACGGGGCCGCCGTCGCCACCGTACTTGGCGGCGTTCACCATGGCTTCCCTCGCGGCCTGCAGCTGTGCGCCGATCCGCTCGTCGAGCGGGCAGTCCCCGACCACGACCACCTCTATGGGGACGCCGTGCTTGTCCTCGACCTCGGCGGCGTGGCGCTTGACCGCCTCGGCGAGGGTGGCCGGCTCGTCCTCCTCGTCCTTGCCGTTGCCCTCCGGCTTGTAGAGCCAGGCGCGCAGGTCGCGCTCCTGGGCGCGGGCCAGGCGGCGCACCTCGCCCGCGTTCTCCGCGTTGCGCTGGATCAGGGTCAGGGTGTGCAGCACCGAGTCGTGGACGTGGGCCGCGACCTCGGCGCGCTCCTGGGCGCGGATGCGCATCAGGCGTTCCTCGGACAGGTCCTGGGTCATCCGCACCAGATACGGGCCCGCCAGCAGCGTGATCCCGACGAGGACGGCGAGGCCCGCCTGGAGGACCGAACCGAGGTGGGCGGCGGACCCCTGGAGGACGAAGATGGCCGACACACCGGCCGTGACCAGCAGGACGCCGGCGCCTGCGCGCAGCAGCGTGAGCGTACGGCGACGGCGGCCGACCTCGACCCAGCGGGCCCGGCGGGCGTTGTCCGCCTGCCGCCAGACCAGGGCGACGCCCGCGGCGACGAGGACGGCCGGCAGCAGGTACGCCTTGGCGCCGCCGCCCAGGTTCACACTGCCGACGAAGACCGACGCGACGACCACCATCAGGAGCAGGGCGACGAGCTGGCCCTTGTCCGGTCTGCGGGCGACGATCCGGCGGCGGCCGTCCGGCGAGGTCTCGGTGGCGACGAGCGACGGCGGTTTCTGCCCGCCGACCCCGCCGACCCCGAGGGGCACGAAGAACCAGAAGGCCGCGTACAGCAGCGCGCCGAGGCCGTCGGCCAGGAACAGACCGGCGAAGACGAGCCGCACCCAGATCACGGGCAGCCCGAGATGCCCGGCGAGGCCCCGCGCCACCCCGCCGAGCCAGCGTCCGTCGCTGCTGCGGTAGAGCTTGCGCGGCGGCCGCGGGTCGTCGAGGGGCAGTGCTGCGGCTTCCGGCATGCCAATGATGGTCACATGCCCTCCGGAGCGGGGCATCAGGGTCCGCCCCGGAGACTCCCCTGATCTTCGGGGGAAGCCCTGGAAAGAGGCGGCGCACGGGACCGAAGAGCGCCGCCCCCGGGCTCCGGACGGGTCGGGCTGAGGGCCCCGGGCGGGTCCGCGTCCCCGCCGCCCCGGGCTCGGCGGCGGGGACGCTCCGGGGTCCGTCGAACGCATCCCCGGACCGGGGTCAGGGGCGAATCAGGGTTCTGCCAGGGTCGCCCCGGCTGCCATCGCGGCGGTGCGCCCGTCACCATGGACGCATGACACATCACCAGCACGCCGCGACGGGCCCGGAGCCCGGTCACGGCTCCCGCCCGGTGCCGGGCGCGGAGCCGCCGGACCCCGCGCCCGGCCCGGGTGCGGGTGAGGAACCGCGGGCGCACGAGCGGACGAGCGCGGGCGGCGACGGGACCGGAGAGGCGAAGGTGGCGGGGACAGCGGAGGCGACCGGCCGGACGGAGGCGGAGACGGGGCCGGGGCCGGGGACGGGGCCGGGGACGAGAGCGGAGACCGACGCGGGTTCCGCGACCGGTGCGGCGGGTGCGGCCGGTGCAGGCACCGGTGCGGCAGGGGCCGCGGCTGCCGGAGGCCCGGAAGCCGCCGGGAGCGGCACGGCGGGATTCCGGCGGGACCGGCGGCACAAGCTGATCGCCGGGGTCTGCTCGGGGCTGGGCCGGCAGTGCGACATGGACCCGGTGATCTTCCGGGTCACCCTGGCCGTGCTGGCCGCGACCGGCGGCATAGGCCTCATCTTCTACGGCTTCGCCTGGCTCTTCGTGGCCTGCGACGACGAGGACGAGAACGAGGTGCGCAAGCTCCTCACCGGCCGGGTGGACGGCCAGGCGCTGGCCGCGGTGCTGTTCGCGCTGGTCGGCTGCGGTGTGTTCCTGTCGATGCTGACCAACGGCAGCGTGCTGACCTTCGCCGTCGTCCTGTCCCTGCTCCTCGCGGGCGCCGGGTACTGGTCGCGGCACCGGGGCGCGCCCGACCCCGACCCCCTGGCGGCCCAGGCCGCCGCCGACGCCCCGCCGGAGGCCAAGGCGCCCCCGGTCGCGGCCTCCTATCCGTCCTGGTGGCGCGACCCGATCGTCAAGGACGGCACCCACGTCGGCGGCACGGGCTATCTGTGGGGCCCGCAGGACTCCCGTGACCGGGACATCGCGGCGGCCGTCAACATCAGCCTGGGCCGCCACGGCAACGAGGAGGCGCGAGCCCCGCGCACGGAGCCGCCCCGGCCGCGCGGCCCGCGCTGGATCGGCGGCTGGGTGTTCCTGCTCGCCCTGCTGGCCGGCGGCCTGGGCTCGGGGCTGACCTGGGACGGCCACGCGCTCGGCATCAGCCTGCAGACCGGCCTCGCCTGCGCGCTGGGCGTCTTCGGGCTCGGCATAGCGGTGAGCGCGTTCCTGGGGCGGACGGGTGCGGGCTCGGTGCTCCTGGCGATCATCACGGCGGGTCTGCTCGCCGCGTCGTCGGCGCTCCCCCAGGACATCGGCACCCGCTGGACGCACACGACGTGGCAGCCGGCCGCGACGGCGGACGTCCGCGGGACGTACGACCTCGGGACCGGTGAGGGCGTCCTCGACCTGACCCGAATACGCCTCGGCACGGACCAGACGGTGTCCGCGCGGGCGCAGGTCGGGGTGGGACGGCTGCGGGTGATCGTGCCGCCGGGGGTGACCGTGCGGGCCACGATCGACGTGGGCGTCGGCGACATCCAGTTGCCGGGCGACGGCTCGCAGGACGTGGACGTGGCCCCGGACCGGCACCAGCGGGTGACGCTGCCGCCGGCCGCGGACACCAAGGGCACCGGGACCGTCGATCTCGATCTGCACGTCGGTGCGGGACAGGTGGAGGTGAGCCGTGCTGCGTCATGAGTTCCGGCCCGGGAAGCTGGTGGCCGGTGCCTGCCTCGTCGGAGCGGCCGTCGTCTACGGCGGAGACGCGGGCGGCCTCTGGCAGGCACCGTGGTTCGCGGCCGTCCCGCTGGTGCTGGGCGGCCTGTGCCTGGCGGGCGCGGTGGCGGCGGCCGACCGGGCCGTACGCCGCCGCCGGGCGGCCCGCCGTGGCGGCCCCGCCGAGCCCCGCACGAACGGCACGGCCTGACACCCGGGCCCCGAATCCCGTGAGCCGGGGGCCGATGCCCGGGCGGGACCGAGCCCAACGAGCCCGTGCGGTCGGGGCCCGAGTCCTACGAGCCCGTGCGGCCGGGGCCCTGGGGTGTGCGTCCGCTAGCGGTAGCTGCCCAGCCGCCGGCGCCGGGTGCGCAGGAGGGAGTCCAGGGAGAGCAAGGGGGTGCCGGCGAGGACGAGGGGGAGCCAGGCCATCAGGTAGGCGAGGTCGTTGCCGTAGTAGTAGGGGGTGGTGGCCCAGCTGACCGTCAGCCACAGACTGAGGGAGATCAGCGCGCCGCCCAGCGCGGCCAGGCGGCCGAAGAGACCGAGCAGGACGCCGATGCCGACGGCGAGTTCACCGAGGGCGATGGCATAGCCGAAGCCGACCGGGTTCTTCAGGGCCAGGTCGACGAGGGCGGGGATGGCGGAGGAGCCACGGACCGCGCGCATGGTGTCACCGAGCGATCCGGGACCGGCGGCCTTCATGAAGGCGCTGTCGGTGAGCTTGTCCAGGCCGGCGTAGACGAAGGTGACGCCGAGGAAGACCCGCAGCGGGAGGAGGGAGTAGCGGGCGGCGGTGTCCCGCCAGGTGCCGCGCCGGTCCAGGTACGAGGTCTGTGTGCCCGTACGAAGGCCATGAGTCATCGCTGTCAGCCGCCTCTCTCACCTCTCACCGCGCTGCGCCCTCACCAGACGATACGCAGAGAAGGAAGGAGCCACTCAACCACACCGGGCCGTTTTTCTGACTTTCGTACGGATTGGAGCCCGGTTGGCCCTCACTCCATCACCTCGATCGCGTACCGGTTGGTCTCGACGCCCGCCGCGGTCACCAGCTGCACCTCGACCCGGCCCGGTTCCACGTCGGCCGGGACCGGCACGGTCAGCGCCGCGTCCGTGGGGTTGCTGAAACCGCCGGTGACGGGCACCAGCGGGACGTGGACGTGGACCGCGCCGATGCGGACCACCATCCGGGCCAGCCGGTCGGCGCCCTGCGCGCCCGCGGGGACGAACCCGGCCCCGCGGATCTCGATGTCGTCGCCGGTGCGGATCGGCGCGTCTAGGTCGCCGGCCTCCCGGGCCCGGACCACCGAGAGGATCACCGGTCGCCCGCCCTCCGCGTACTTGCCGGCCAGGTAGGTCGCGGCGGACACGAGCATCAGTACCGCCAGCCCCCACGGCAGATCGGGCAGCTGGTCGGGGCGCCGGGCCAGCCGGACCGCCGCGAAGACCAGCGCGACGGCGCCGAGCACGACGTACTGGATGTCCGCGAAGGCGCCCCGGCCCGCGTCGTCGGTCAGCAGGTCGGCCGCGCGCGGCCGGTCCGCGCGTACCTTCTGCAGCCGCTGGCCCAGGACCCGCAGCCCGACCACCCGCCGCACCAGCACGGCGATCGCGCACACCACCGCGAGCACGGTGACCACACCGGCGCCGCGGGCCAGGCCCAGCCCGGAGATCAGGGCATCGCGCTCCGCGTGGTCCGAGGCCGCCGCGAGCCGGGCCACCAGCACCAGCACCGCGTACACCACGAACAGCACCCACGCCGCGGCCACCGCACGGGAGGTGGACAGCCTGTTGTCCTCGCCGATGACCGGGGCCAGCGCGCCGCCGCGCGCCCGGTGGAACCAGGAGGCGGCCGTCAGCACACCGGCCACGGCCACCGCGGCCAGCAGGCCCGCCGTCCGCGCGGCGCTCCAGCCCGCGCCGATCGCCGTCAGCGCCTGCACCAGGAGGAGTACGACCACCGCGGCGCAGGCCCCGTACGCCGTCCGGCGCCACAGCCGGGTCAGCCAGGCCCCGCCCTCG
Organism: Streptomyces sp. NPDC047017; assembly: GCF_040644175.1. Taxonomy (NCBI): domain Bacteria; kingdom Bacillati; phylum Actinomycetota; class Actinomycetes; order Kitasatosporales; family Streptomycetaceae; genus Streptomyces; species Streptomyces sp. NPDC047017. The sequence continues at coordinate 151,460 of NZ_JBEYVW010000013.1, forward strand.
GCGCGGCGGCGTTCGGCGACGAGTTCCGCGGACTGGGTCAGTTCCTCCGAGACCCACTGCCGGGAGGCGGACACCGAGTGGGCCACGGCCGGCGGCAGCCCCTGCCCGGCGGCGAACTCGTCCCGTTTGAGGAGGAATTCGGCCACGGCCCGCCGGTGCCCCGTACGCGCCCCCTGCGGACAGTCCCCGCAGGCGCAGCCGCCCGTGTGGCCGCCCGTTCCCGTGCCGTCTCTCGCTTCCTGCACCGCCACGCCCGACGCCCGCCTTCCCCGGAACCCGCGGCAGTCCCGCGGACAACACCCCTACGCCGACTGCGCATTGTGCCCTACCCGGCCCCGTCCGCGTCCGCTCGTTCTGGTCAGGGCGGGTGAAGGCGCGGACACCGTGTTGACGCGGGGCAGGCGGGGCGAGGGCGGGAAGGGACGGCTAGCCGAGGAGATCGGGTTCGGTGCGGCTGATGTCCTGCCACAGGGGCTGGTAGTTGATCCACGCCACCAGATCGGTGCCGAGCTGTTCGCGGGTGGACACGGCCGCCTTGTGGTCGATCAGGACGGGACGGCCGGCGGCGCGGGCGGTCAGCTGCACCTGGGCGGAGCGTTCCATGGACAGGAACCACCAGGCGGCGGCGTCCACCGAGTCGCCGACCGTCAGCAGCCCGTGGTTGCGCAGCACCAGCGCCTTGTGCGAGTCCAGCGCGGCCGCGATCCGGCGGCCCTCCGCCGCGTCGACGACGACACCGGTGTAGGCGTCGTAGAGGGTGTGGTCCTCGTAGAAGGCGCAGCTCTCCTGGGTGAGGGGGTCCAGCAGGTCGCCGAGGGCGGCCAGGGCCCGGCCGTGCACGGAGTGGCAGTGCGCGACGGCGACCACGTCCGGGCGGGCGGCGTGGACCTGGGCGTGCACGGTGAACGCCGCCTGGTTGACGTGGTAGCGGCCCTCGACGACCTGCCCGTCCTGGTTGGCGAGGACGAGGTCGTTCACGGTGACGTGCCGGAACGGCAGCCCGAAGGGGTTGACCCAGAAGCAGTCGGAGAACTCGGGGTCGCGGGCGGTGATGTGCCCCGAGACGCCGTCCTCGAAGCCGTGGCGGCCGAAGATCCGCAGCGCGCCCGCGAGCCGTTCCTTGCGGTGCCGGCGTTCGTCCTCGACCGAATCGTGCATGGGCGGCAGGGCGAACCGCAGCTTGTCGGTGGGCAGGGGCGGGGGCGGAACGGGGCCGCGGCCGTGCATGGGTCCTCCGGCGGTCGATCGGTGTACGGGCGGAACGTACCGGCCCACGGCCGGGAAGGGCAGCACGGGTGCGTGAAGATGCCGCGCACCCGGCACCCAGCAGCCAGCAGCCGACCCGGCCGCGCCCGGCCGCGCCGGACAAGGCCGGACCTTCCTCATACCCGACAAAAGATGTCCGGTATCCGCGTCAGACTCACCGGCATGGCGACAACGAACTGGGCGGCTTTCGCCGCGACCGAACCCGAACTGGCCGGCCTCGCGGAGGAACGCTTCGGTGCCTTCCCGCACCACGTCCTGGTCACCCTGCGCAAGGACGGTTCGCCCCGCACCAGCGGCATGGAGGTGCGGTTCCTGCACGGGGAGCTGTGGTTCGGCATGATGCCGGACTCGCTCAAGGCGCGGGACCTGCGGCGCGACGGGCGGTTCGTGCTCCAGTCGAACCCGGGCCCGGACACCTCGATGAGCGGCGGGGACGTACGGGTCGGCGGCCGGGCCGTCGAGGTGACGGACCCGCGGGCGAAGGGCGCGTACGTGAAAGAGGTGGAACCGCCGCAGCCGTTCCACCTCTTCCGCACCGAGCTGACGGAGGTCGTGCGGACCTGCGTCGAGGACGACACGTGTCTGGTCGTCCAGGTCTTCAAGCCGGGAGAGCCGGTGCGCACTCTCCGGCGGACCTGACCGGCGGGACGGCTCCCGCCGGTCGGGGCGGCGGGACTACTCCCACTCGATGGTGCCCGGGGGCTTGGAGGTGACGTCGAGGACGACCCGGTTGACGTCGCGCACCTCGTTGGTGATCCGGGTGGAGATCCGCGCGAGCACCTCGTACGGCAGGCGCGACCAGTCGGCGGTCATCGCGTCCTCGCTGGAGACCGGGCGCAGCACGATCGGATGGCCGTAGGTGCGGCCGTCGCCCTGGACGCCGACGCTGCGGACGTCCGCGAGCAGGACCACCGGGCACTGCCAGATCTCCCGGTCCAGACCGGCCGCGGTCAGCTCCTCGCGGGCGATGGCGTCGGCGTCGCGGAGCAGGTCGAGCCGCTCCTTGGTGACCTCGCCGACGATCCGGATGCCGAGGCCGGGACCCGGGAAGGGCTGGCGCTGGACGATCTCCTCCGGCAGGCCCAGCTCCTGGCCGACCATCCGGACCTCGTCCTTGAAGAGCTTGCGCAGCGGCTCGATCAGCCGGAACTCCAGGTCCTCGGGCAGGCCGCCGACGTTGTGGTGCGACTTGATGTTCGCGGTGCCGGTGCCGCCGCCGGACTCGACGACGTCCGGGTAGAGCGTGCCCTGCACCAGGAACTCCACGGCCGGGCCCGCGTCCGCGATGATCTCCACCTGGGCCTGCTCGAAGACCCGGATGAACTCGCGGCCGATGATCTTCCGCTTCTCCTCGGGGTCCGAGACGCCCTTGAGCGCGTCCAGGAAGCGCTGCTCGGCGTCGACGACCTTGAGCTGGACGCCGGTGGCGGCCACGAAGTCCTTCTCGACCTGCTCGGTCTCGCCCTTGCGCATCAGGCCGTGGTCGACGTAGACGCAGGTCAGCTGGGAGCCGATGGCCTTCTGGACGAGGGCGGCGGCGACCGCGGAGTCCACGCCGCCGGACAGGCCGCAGATGGCCCGCTTGTCGCCGACCAGCTCGCGGATGGCGGCGACCTGCTCGTCGATGACGTTGCCGGTGGTCCAGTCGGGCGTGAGGCCGGCGCCGCGGTACAGGAAGTGCTCCAGTACCTGCTGGCCGTGCGTGGAGTGCATCACCTCGGGGTGGTACTGGACGCCGTAGAGCTTCTTCTCGTCGTTCTCGAAGGCGGCGACCGGGACGACGTCCGTGGAGGCCGTGACGGTGAAGCCCTCGGGCGCGGCGGAGCAGGCGTCGCCGTGCGACATCCACACGGCCTGCTCGGCCGGGGTGCCCTCGAAGAGGGTGGAGGAGGGCTTGGAGACGACGAGGTCCGTACGGCCGTACTCGCGCGCGCCGGTGTTGTCCACCGTGCCGCCGAGCACCTCGGCCATCAGCTGGAAGCCGTAGCACATGCCGAAGACGGGGACGCCGGCCTCGAAGAGCTCGCGGTCCAGGCGGGGGGCGCCCTCTTCGTACACCGAGGAGGGGCCGCCGGAGAGAATGATCGCCGCCGGGTTCTTGGCGAGCATCTCCGCCACCGGCATGGTGCTCGGCACGATCTCGCTGTAGACCCGCGCCTCGCGGACGCGGCGGGCGATGAGCTGGGCGTACTGCGCGCCGAAGTCGACGACCAGGACGGTGTCGGGGGCGGCGGCAGCGGGAGACGCTGATGACACGGGGTGCCTTCCGGCGGTGGGGCGGGGGCTGTGTACCACCGATTCTAACGGGGCGGGCGCGGGTGGCGTCCCGGCAGCCGGAGCGGGTGCGGGGCGGGCCCGTGTCTCACCATCCGGGCCGCGTTGGCCGCCGGCCGCCACCGGGGCATACTGGAGACATGCTCACGCACCAGACCTTCGTCTTTACCTATGGCATCCGGCCCGCCGGCTGCCATGGTCGTGCTGCTTGAGCAACTGACAAGCGACTTCCCAGGCGCCCCGGGCCGACAAGGCCCGGGGCGTCTGGCGTTTCCCGGTCTCGTCGTCCGAGGGCGCCGCACCCACCCGTGAGGAGCCCTGACATGACCGTCACCGCAGCAGAGAAGACCGACGCGGAGCAGACCGGCGCGCGCACCGACGAGGCCGCGCGCGTGATCGCGGACGCCCGGGCCCGCATCGACGCGCTCGACGACCGGATCATCGGGCTGGTCCAGGAACGGATGGCGGTCTCGGCCGTCGTCCAGGAGGCGAGGATCGGCTCGGGCGGCCGGCGGGTGAGCCTCTCGCGCGAGATGGAGATCCTCGGCCACTTCCGGGACGTGCTCGGCAGGCCGGGCACGGCCCTGGCGATGACCCTGCTCGAACTGTGCCGGGGCAAGGTCTGAGACGCCCTCCCGTGCCTATGTGCCTCACCCGTATTCCACCCGTGTCTCACCCGTCCGGCGCGTGACCGTCGCGGGTGCGGCGTCGTTGGAACCGGTGTCCGTGCCAGCCAGGGGCGGCTCGAAGGAAAACACGCGTGACTCTCTGGGGCGATGAGACGTGCGGATCGTGCCGCGCGTCGTGGGACCTCGCTCCAGGGAAGTGACCGGACGGCAGGGGACAGCAGCCCGGTCACCCAGGAAACGGCCGGCTCCGGGGACGCCCGGAGCCGGCCGTTCGTGCTTCCCGGGCCGCCGCGCGCACCGCCGTGAGCGGCGGACGGCGCGGTCCACCGTGGTCCGGTGATGTGGTGCAGGTCATATAAGGATCTCGTGAAGATCCCGCAACCCTTCACAGGTTTCTCTTGTCACACCATCAGAAACCAGGGCCACACCCGCACCCCCATGACGCGGGCCCCGCCTCACCTCCGTACCGCGTCCTCGCGGTACGCCGGACCACACGAGGTCTTCATGAAGCTTCGCCGTGCCATGGCGGCTGCCGCCGCGACGGCAGCGATAGCCCCGCTGGCGCTGTTGTCGGCTCCGTCGGCCTTCGCCGAGGAGACGCCCGGCAGCCCGACGTCCGCCTCGGCGCCCGCGACCGGCCCCGAGGCCACGCCCTCGGCCGGCGCGTCGGAGTCGACGCCCGGCGCCGGCACGTCCGCGTCCGCTCCGTCCACCGGTACGACAGGGACGCCCGGGACCACCGCGTCCACCGGCGCCGCCGCCTCCCCCTCGTCCTCGGCGACCTCGCCCGCCGCGTCACCGAGCCACCCTGCCGAGCCCTCCGCCGAGCCGACACCCTGCGTCGCGGACGACTCCGACGACATGGTCGACCCCGACTCCCAGCTGACGATCTCGGTCTCGGGCCTGCCCGGCAGGATCGTCGCGGGCAGCGGCTGGCACAACTTCAAGCTCACCGCGGCCAACCACAGCGACCGGTCCCTCGGCCAGGTCCACTGGCTCGCCCTCATCGACGACGAGTCGTCGGACGAGGAGGACGGGCCGGGCGACTACGCGCTGCTGGAGTACTTCAACCCCACCACCAAGAAGTGGGAGTCCCTCGCGGACCAGATCGGCGACGGCGTCTACTTCGGCGAGACGCCGCTCGGCCCGAAGCAGACGGTCGACATCGCGCTGCGCGTCGACATCACCGCCAAGGCCGCCGCGGGCACCGCCTTCAGCGTGGGCCTGGGCGGCTATGTCGACCAGGACAAGAACTGCGTCCACAACGCGTTCGGCTACTGGGCCTTCACGGTCCTCAAGCCCGGCAGCTCCAACGGCGACCCGGGTCAGGCCAAGCCCGGCAGCGGTCACCGGCCCGCCGGCGGCAAGCAGCCGCAGGGCGGCGTCGCGGAGATCCCGGCCACCGGCCGCCTCGCCGAGACCGGCTCCAGCTCCATGGTGCCCACCATCGGCATCGTGGGCGGTGTCGCCGTCGTCGTCGGCGCGGGCGCGCTGTTCGCCGTGCGCCGCCGCAGGAGCGGCGCGGACGCGTAACACGAACCACCGCACAGGACCCCGCGCGGCAGCGCCGGGCGGGGTCCGCCCACGGGAGAAGGACCTGCACCAGGAGGGGGGCGCAGGTCCTTCTTCCGTACCTACGGCCCTACGGCCTTCCCGGCGTACGGCCTCCCCCACGCGGGCACGCGGACACGCGGGCTTCCCGTACGTACGGCCGCGCGGTGCGGTCACTTCTTCGGCGGGACCGCCGGTACGCCGAGGAACGGCAGCCGCAGCGCGCCGAACGCGTCCGCCGGGACCACCGGATCGCGGGGCTCGACCGGCTTGAGGCGTTCGTAGGCGGCGCCCTGCGCCGGGCGCGGGTCGGCCTCGCCCTTGTTGGGCCAGTACGACATCGCCCGCTCGGCCTGCGCGGTGATGGTCAGGGACGGGTTGACGCCCAGGTTCGCGGAGACGGCCGCGCCGTCCACGACGGAGATGCCGGGATGGCCGTACAGGCGGTGGTACGGGTCGATGACACCCGTCTGCGGTGAGTCCCCGATCGGGCAGCCGCCCAGGAAGTGCGCGGTGAGCGGGGTGCCCATCAGCTCGCCCACGTTGGAACCGGCGAACCCGTTGATCTCGGCGGCCAGCGCGGAGGCGCCCTCGGTGGCGGCCCTGATCTGCCTGGGGTTGGGCGAGCCGTGGCCCTGGCGGGCGGTGAGCAGGCCCTTGCCGACGCCGTCCGGTTTCAGGTACGTCGTCAGGGAGTTGTCCAGCGACTGCATCACCAGGCCGATGATCGAGCGCTCCGACCAGCGGCGGTTGGACAGCGACCGCAGTACGAGCAGGGGATGGCGGGCGGCGTTCGCCAGCCAGGCCGCGGCCCTGGAGCCGCCCTCGGTGTAGGGGACCTGGAGGATCGACAGGCTGCCCATCGAGTTGGAGCCCTTGCCGTAGCGGACCGGCTCGATGTGGGTGTTCTCGTCGGGGTGCACGGAGGATGTGATGGCGACGCCGCGGGTGAAGTCGGGCCTGGTCTGCCCGGTCGCCGCGCGGTAGCGCCGGTTGTCGGTCTGGGCGCCCACCAGCGCCTCGGAGTTGGTGCGGGTCAGCTCACCGAGCCGGGGCGAGAGGTAGGGCAGCTGGCGGCCCGCCTTCATGCGGTGCAGCAGGGTCTGGGTGCCGTAGGTGCCGGCGGCCAGGACCACCCGCCGGGCGGTGAGGATGCGGCCGGCGCTCTTCTTCTTGTCGTGCGTGGGGAGCGTGGCGACGGCGTAACCGCCCCGGGAGTCGTCCGTGACGGAGACGACCGTGGTCATCGGGTGGACCACCGCGCCCGCCTTCTGCGCGAGGTGGAGGTAGTTCTCGTTCAGCGTGTTCTTCGCGCCGTGCCGGCAGCCCGTCATGCACTCGCCGCACTCGGTGCAGGCCCTGCGGTCCGGTCCGGCGCCGCCGAAGTAGGGGTCGGCGGCCCGCTGCCCCGGCTTCGCCCGGGCCGTGCCGCCGGCGTCCTCGCCGTCCCCGAAGAACACGCCGACCGGCGCCATGTGGAAGGTGTCACCGACGCCCATGCGCTGCGCGGCCGCCCTCAGGTGCACGTCGGAGGGGGTCATCGTCGGGTTGAGCCGGACGCCGAGCATGCGCTTGGCCTGGTCGTAGTAGGGGGCCAGCTCCTCCTGCCAGTCGGTGATGTGCCGCCACTGGGGATCGTCGAAGAAGGGCTTGGGCGGTACGTAGAGGGTGTTGGCGTAGTTGAGGGAGCCGCCGCCGACCCCGGCGCCGGCCAGCACCATGACGTTGCCCAGCAGATGGATGCGCTGGATGCCGTACATGCCGAGCTTCGGGGCCCACAGGTAGTTCTTCAGGTCCCAGGAGTTCTTCGGCAGGGACTGGCGGGTGAAGCGGCGGCCCGCCTCCAGGACACCGACGCGGTAGCCCTTCTCGGTCAGGCGCAGCGCGGTGACCGAGCCACCGAAGCCGGAGCCGACGACGATGACGTCATAGTCGTACGCCGTGTCGTCACCGTGGGCCGTGCCGTCGCCGTACGCCGTGCTGCCGTCGCCGTTGTTCGCCGTACCGTCCTGCCCGCGGGCGGAGTTCTCCTGCGACACGTGCTCTCCTCGTCGAGAACGGGGGTGGTCTGGGGCCTGCTGCGTGGTCTGGGGCCTGTCGCGGGACCGGTCCTAACGGAACCCGAGGGCCTTCAGCGCCTTCAGGCTCCGGCTCATGAACGCCGCGTACTGCTCGTCGTCCATGCCGAGCGAGGGGGCCATGGGCAGCAGTCGCTGGTGGGCGATGGTCTGGGCCTCGGTGTACTTGAGGATGCCCTCGGAGCCGTGCCGGCGGCCGAGCCCGGAGTCCTTCATGCCGCCCATCGGGGACTGGACGCTGCCGTAGGCGGGCGCGTAGCCCTCGTTGAGGTTGACCGTGCCGGTGCGCAGCCGGGCGGCGACCGCGCGGCCGCGCCGGGTGTCCTTGGTCCACACGGACGAGTTCAGGCCGTACGGCGTGGCGTTGGCGCGCTCCACCGCCTCGTCGTCGGAGCCGAAGCGGTAGACGGAGACGACCGGGCCGAAGGTCTCCTCCGTGCACACGGACATGGGGGCCTCGACGCCGTCGAGGATGGTCGGTTCGAAGAAGTACGGCCCGATGTCCGGGCGGGCGACGCCGCCGGCCACCAGCGTGGCGCCCTTGGCGACGGCCTCCTCGACATGCCGGGTGACGGTCTCCAGCTGGCGTTCCCCGACCAGCGAGCCCATGTCGGCGCCGTAGGCGAGGGAGGTGCCGAGCCGCATGGCCCTGGTGCGGGCGGCGAACCGCTCCAGGAAGGCGTCCGCGACCGCCTCGTGGACGTACAGCCGTTCGATGGAGATGCACAGCTGGCCGGCGGAGGAGAAGCAGGCGCGGACCGCGCCGGCCGCCGCCTTCTCGATGTCGGCGTCCTCCAGGACCAGCATGGCGTTCTTGCCGCCGAGTTCGAGGGAGACGCCGACCAGGCGGGCGGCGGCGCCCTGGGCGACCTCGCGGCCGGTGCGGGTGGAGCCGGTGAAGGAGACGTAGTCGGCGTGCTGGACGACCGCCGGACCGACCACCGGGCCCTCACCGATGACCACCTGGAACACCTCGGCGGGCAGCCCGGCCTCGATGAGCAGGTCGCGCGCCCACAGCGCGGTCAGGCAGGTCTCGGTGTCGGGCTTCATGACGACCGCGTTGCCCGCGGCGAAGGCGGGCAGCGCGTCACCGACCGACAGCTCCAGCGGGTAGTTCCAGGGCGCGATCTGGCCGACGACACCGCGCGGGTGGCGCAGTTCGGTGACCTTGGTCAGGGCCGGGATGGCGCCGGTGTGCCGCTTGGGCCGCAGGTACGCGGCGGCCCGGCGGCCGTAGTGCCGGGCGGCGACGGCGACCGCCTGCACCTCCTCGTGCGCGTGCAGGCGGGCCTTGCCGGTCTCCAGCTGGATCAGGTCGAGGACCTCGGCCTGGCGGGCGAGCACCAGGTCGTGGAAGCGCAGCAGGACGGCGGCGCGCTGCCGTACCGGGGTGCGCTCCCAGACGGGCTGGGCGGCGCGGGCGCGGTCGAAGGCGAGCGCCACGTCCTCGGGGGTGGACTCGGGCAGGTCCGCGAGCTTCCCGCCGGTGAACGGCGTGTGGTTGGCGGTCCGGCCGGACCCGGTGACCCCCTTGAGGAGCCGGGCGACCAGCTCGGGGGTCACCACGTCGGCGGCGGTGCGGGCGCCCGCCGGAGCGGGGGCCAGGGGGTTGGTGCCGGTCTGGGCCGGGGCCTGCGCGTCCGTCATGCAGCGCAGCGTATGACGTGGCCGAAGGTTTGTGTACCCGTCGGTAACGGTGTTTCACCGGGCGCCCGCACGGCGCCAGCGATCACTGGCAACGAATGCGCTGATCAGGGCGTTGTCCATGCCGTGGCGGGCGTACCCGGCGACCGGTCAGAACGTGTCGACGGCCAGGTTCGCGATCGCCGTCCGCGCCACCTCGCGCCCGCGCCCGGTGAAGTCGCCCTTGCCGGGATAGCCGACCGTGAGCTTGTACAGGTCGCCGCCGGTGGTCCGGTAGTAGAAGATCCGCACTTCGCGCGGGCGGGGGTGCTGTCTGTCGTCGGTGGTGTAGACGACCGTGTTCCCGGCGGCCTTGCGGCCGTGGAACGTCGCGCTGTCGTCGGGGTCGGTGCGCGGGCCCGAGGGCATGTCGAGCCCGTAGTCGCCGTGCTGCTTGAACCCGGTGTCGTCCTGGTACATCCCGGCCGCCGCCGAGTCCGCGATCTGGTGGCCGGTGTCCTGCGCCTTCCGGTCGAGCGACAGGGTGATCCAGACGCTGCCGCTGTAGTCGGTGTAGGTGACCCAGTGGCCCTTGTCGGTCTTCCGGTCGGGCAGGGTGCGCTGGTAGTCGCCGGGCACGGCGAGCGTCGCGGCCACGTCCCCCTCGTGGTGGGTCACCCAGCCGCCCGGCAGCGGCCCCGCGGACGGGTGCGCGATCAGGACGTACGCCGTCACCGCGCCCGCCACGGCCGCCGCGCCGAGCCCGAGCCGCACCCCGCGGCCCGGGCGGCGCCGGGGCCGTACGGCCTCGGGGGCCCGGTCCGCCCGCGTGGGCACCGGCACGGGCGGGGCCGCCGCCGCCTGGAGCAGGGCGCGGACCGCGGGGGCCGCCGGGCGGTGCGCGGGGTCCTTGTGCAGCAGGCCGCCGACGGCCTCGGCGAGCGGGCCGGACGCGGCGGCGGGCGGCGCCGGGGCGGCGTTGAGGACCGACTGGAGGGTGGCCGGGGTGTTGCTGCGGCGGAAGGGCGAGACGCCCTCCGTGGCCGCGTACAGGACCACACCGAGGGACCACAGGTCACTGGCCGGTCCGGGCCGCCGGCCCAGCACCCGTTCCGGCGCGATGTACTCCGGGGAGCCGACGAAGCCGCCGGTGTCGGTCAGGCTGGTCTCGCCCTCGGTCCGGGCGATGCCGAAGTCGGTGAGGACGATCCGGCCGTGCCGGCCGAGCAGGATGTTGTCCGGCTTGACGTCCCGGTGCAGGACGCCCGCGGCGTGCGCGGCCTCCAGCGCGCCGAGCACCTCGAGTCCGGTCCGGGCCGCCTCGCGCGCGTCCAGCGTGCCCTCCTGGAGCGCCTCGCCGAGCGAGCGGCCGTGCACCAGCTCCATCACGATCCACGGCTGCCCGTCGACGACGGCCACGTCATGGACGGTGACGACGGCCGGGTGGTCGAGCCGGGCCGCGGCGCGGGCCTCGCGGCGCATCCGCTCGAAGGCGTTGGCGCGTTCCCGTTCGGGCAGGTGGTCGGGGACGCGGGGCTCCTTGACCGCGACCTCGCGGTCCACCGTCTCGTCCTTGGCCCGCCACACCGTGCCCATGCCGCCGTGCCCCAGCTTGGCCAGCAGCCGGTAGCGCCCGGCGATCAGCCGCCCGGCACCGGGCTCCTGCGGCGGGGCGGCGGCGGGGCCGGGGGGCGCCGGCGGGGCCGCGGACCCGGCCGGGGGCGTGGGCGGGACCGGCGTGGCGTACGGGTTGTGCGGGTGGGGCACCGGCACCCGCGTGCCCGGCACCCGCGTGCCCGGCACCGGCGCGTCCGGCACCGGCGCGTCCGGCGGCCCCGCGTCCGCCGATCGCGCGTGCGGCGGTCTCAGCACGAAACTCGTCGGCTCCCCGTCCCTGTTCCCGCCCCCGCTCCCGTTCCCGTTCCCGTCACGAACTCCGTCGCGGGCTCCCCCGTTGTCGCTCATGGTCCACCCATACCGCGACCACCGCGGGCGCCTCCACTCGGGGGCCGGGCAGTCACAGACCCGTGACGTACGGCTCACGCCGGGGTGAACGTGTCCACCGCCACGTCGAAGTACTCCTTGGCCTCGCGCACCTTGCCGACCGGCGCCGACACCCACACGTCGTACATCCGCCCGTCCTGCTCCCAGCACAGGTCGTAGGTGTGCCGCGCGCCCTCGGCGGCGCTGAAGCCGTTCCAGGTGAACTGCCACAGGGCGGCCGGGTGTCCGGCGTGCGCGGCGGTGGTCACCTGCCCGTCGTGGTAGCCGGGATTGGTGTCCGGTCCGGCCGCGTCCGCGCGGCGCAGCACGGCGACCGGGCCGCCGGGCTCCGGGGCCGCGGCCTTGACGCCCAGCCGGAAGGTCTCCCCGGGGGAGACGTAGAAGGTCCGTGCGCCCTGGGTGGTGCGGGTGAAGCCGTCCGGCACGGCCAGCGAGAAACCGGCCGGGTCCTGGGCCAGCCGGTAGCCGGAGGGCGCGCTGGGCGCGACGGCCGGGGCCTGCGCGGACCGGGTACGGGCCGCCGTGCCCGACAGCGGGGAGGAGGGCCGCGCGGACCCGGTCGGCCCGGCGCCCGGGGCCGGGGAGGTGGTGCCCGGGGCCGACGAGCCGGCACCCGGGGTGCTCGCGGTGCTGCTGGGCCGGGGCGAGTCCGTCGGCGTACCCCCGCCGTGCCCGCCGCCGTGCAGCAGCAGGACCGCCGCGGAGACGCCCGCCCCGGCCACCGCGGCGGCCAGCAGCGCCGCGACCAGCACGCCCCGCGGCGACAGCCGGCTCGGCACCAGGGCGCCGCCCGGCCCGCCGGCCGGGACCCGCGGGACCGCCGAGGGGTCCATCGGCGAGACGGGCACCGGCCCCGGCGCCGCCGGCGGGACGCGGGGCACACTGCGCTGCGTCGGCGTGTACCGGGCCGCGGACGGCGGCGTACGCCCCGACTCCAGGAAGGCCAGCAGCATCCGCTCGGCCTCCACCGCCCTCAGCCGCCGCTCCGGATCGCGCTCCAGCAACCCCCGCACGACGGGCAGGATCGGCCCGGCCTCGACGGGCGGCCGGATCTCGTCGACGACGACCGCGTGCAGGATGCCCCCCAGCGAGTCGCGCCGGAAGAACGACTCGCCGCTGAGCGCCGTGCACAGCAGCGCGCCCAGCGACCACAGGTCGGCCTGCGGTCCGCTGCGGGAGCCCGACATGCGCTCGGGCGCGGTGTACTCGGGCGAGCCGACGAAGGACCCGGTCTCGGTGAGGGTGGGGGCGCCGGAGACCTGGGCGATGCCGAAGTCGGTGAGGACGACCCGCTCGGTGCCGGACTCCAGCAGGACGTTGGCCGGTTTGATGTCGCGGTGCAGCACCCCGGAGGCGTGCGCGGCGTCCAGCGCGCTCAGCAGCGCGATCCCGATCCGGGCCGCCTCGCCGGCGTCCACCGGCCCGCGCGCGGCGATCCGGTCGGCGAGGGAGCCGCCGTCGATCAGCTCCATGACGATGTACGGGCGTTCGTCCTGCTCCACGATGTCGTGGACGACGATGATGTGCGGATGCCGCAGCTGGGCGACGGCCCGGGCCTCCCGCAGCGTGCGGTCGCGCTGCTGCCGGGCCTCCTCGGCCGACAGCGTCTCGTCGAACGGGAGTTCCTTCACCGCGACCCGGCGGCCGAGCAGCAGGTCGGTCGCCCGCCACACGATGCCCATTCCCCCGCGCCCGATCCGCGCCTCCAGGCGGTAACGGCCCGCGATCACACGGAAGTCGTCCCCCTCGATCCCCATACGCCCCATCATGCCGTATCGGACGCCCTTCCTCCGGGGCGCCGACCGGCCAAGCAGGGGGCCTGATCAGGCCGTGGCCCGGCGGGCCGTGGCCCGGCGGGCCGTGGCCCGGCGGAGGGAAGCGGGCGGGTGCGGGGGTGGGGCGGGAGGGCAGTGCGAGCCGGGGGGCAGTGCGAGCCGGGGGGCAGTGCGAGCCGGGGGAGGAAGTGCGAGCCGGGGGGGGAAGCAGTGCGAGCCGGAGGGTCAGGGCGGGCCGGGAGGGTCAGGGCGAGCCGGGCCGCCAGCTCTGCAGGACCGTCTTGAACTGCTTGCGCGTCGTCTCCCAGTCCGCCGACGGCGAGGACATGTAGATCGCGTACTCGACGCCGTCCCGGGAGAAGTACGTCTCCTCGATGGCGTGCCGCGGCCCCGGGAACGGCGTGTCCTTGGCCATCGCCGTCCAGGTGTACTCCCACAGGGAACCCGGGCGGTCGCGGAAGGTGTTGGCCTGCAAGGTCAGCCGCCGGTAGCCCACCAGCCGCAGCAACTGCTGCTCCAGGTCGAGCTGGTGGTCGTGCGCGGCGGGGAACTGCGGCGAGTCGGTGACGGCGACGCGGATGAAGGTCTTCCCGCCGTCCGGGGAGTAGTCGACCTGATGGAGCGCCTTGTCGGACACCTCCCGCCGCCAGCCGCCGCCGGGCACCGCGACACTGAAGCCGTACGGGTCCTTGATCCGCTTCCAGCCCGCCGGGAGGCTGCTCGCCGAACCGTCCTTCTCGGTCTGCGACGGGCTCGGCGCGGCGGACGCCGACGCCGACACCGGCGGTGCCGACGTCGGCGAGGTGCCGGCGCCCGGGGAACCGCCCGTGTCCCACTGGCGCAGCACCACCGCGGTGCCCCCGCCGACGACCGCGGCGAGGACCACCACGAGGGCGATGTTGCGCAGCCGGCGCCTCCTGGACGGCGCGGCACCGCCACCGCCGGCGTGCGCGGGCCCGACGGCCGTCTGCGCGGTCACCGGCCGGTACGGCGCGGCGGCCGGGCCGCCGGGCAGCGCGTGGGCGGCGGTGGCACCCCGCTGGGCGGGGACCGTGCGGCCGGTGCCGGGCTGCCGGACGGTCTGCTCGCCGCCGTCCGCCCGCTGCGCGGTCGCGTACGCCCCGGTGTCGCTCGGCACCAGGCCCTGCGCGGCCTCCGCGAGCATCCGCTCGGCGGCCACCGGGTCCGGCCGCGCGGCCGGGTCCTTGCGCAGCAGCGCGGTGATGACGGGGGCGAGCGGACCGGCGTGCTGTGTCTCGCGGAGTTCCTCGTCGACGACCGCTTGCATCGTTGTCAACGGAGAGGTGCGGCGGAACGGCGACAGGCCCTCGGCGGCCGTGTACAGCGTGGCGCCCAGCGCCCACAGGTCGGACGCCGGGCCCGGGTCGTGGCCGCGCACCCGCTCCGGGGCCAGGTAGTCGACCGAGCCGACGACCTCCCCGGTCCGGGTGATGGTGGTGTCGCCCTCGATCTGCGCTATGCCGAAGTCGGTGAGCAGCACCCGGCCGTCGTTGCCGAGCAGGACGTTGCCGGGCTTGACGTCGCGGTGCAGCACCCCGGCGGCGTGCGCGGCGCACAGGGCGCGCAGCACCCACAGGCCGATCCGGGCGGCCTCGGTCGGCTCCAGGCGGCCGCGCTCCTTGACGGCGTCCGCCAGCGACTGGCCCTCGACCAGCTCCATCACGATCCACGGGCGGCCGTCGTGCTCCAGCACGTCGTGCACGGTGACGACGGCGGAGTGGTTGATCCGCGCGGCCGCGCGCGCCTCCGCCCGGGTGCGGGCGAGGAGCACCGCCTGGTCGCTCTCGGAGACGTAGAGCGCGGCGGTCAACTCCTTGATGGCGACGGCCCGGTGCAGCACCTCGTCGTGCGCGCGCCAGACCCGGCCCATGCCGCCGCTGCCGATGGAGTCGGCGAGCCGGTAGCGGCCCGCGAGCAGCTGGCCCTGCATCTGATTCACGTTTCCCCGCAATGTTCTTGACTGGGCCAGCGTAAGGACCGGCCTCGCGGCTGGGAACCAGCGGGGTGCCAAGAAACCGCACTGTGACAGTTGTCGCTTCCCACTACTTCCGGGAATTTCCCCGAACTTGCGGCTCAGCCGGTGTATTGGTACGTGGCCGACGCCTGCTCGTACACCCGGCTCACCTCGTCGCGCTGGGCGTCGGGACCCCGCACCTGCACCACGTGGTAGCGGCCGCCCAGCAGGACGGCGAGGTTGCGCACGAAGAGCTGCTGCCCGTCCGGGCCGGTCCAGGTGAACTGCCCCTCCGCCATGGTCCGCCCGCCCACCTGGGTGGTCCGCAGCCCCGAGGAGGTGGCCCAGCTGGAGTCGCGGTAGCCCTGCAGTTCGCTCTCCTTCTCCCGCTGATAGACCATCGGGTCGCTGCCGAACCGGTCCGCGCCGTCCCGGCCGGGCACCACGATCAGCTGGAAGCCGCCGTGGGAGTAGACCACCTCGCCGTGGTCGTTCTTCGGCGCGCCGCTCCAGCCTGCGGGCACCGCGATCCGGAACCCGGCGGCGTCCTTGCGCAGCGTGAAACCGCCGGGCAGCCCGGCCCCGGTGGTCTGCGTCTGGGCCGAACCGGAGGACTGCGAGGGGCTGTCGTCCGTACCCGGACCTGACCCCGTGCCCTGCTCCCCGCCGCCCGGGGACTGTTCGCCGCCCGTCCCGCCGGCGGCCGTCGTCCGGTCGCCGCGCGGCGCCTGACCGGCCCCCTCCTCACCGGACTTCGGCAGGAACAGCATCGCGTACGCGACCGCCGCCGCCAGCAGGACCAGCACCAGCAGGAGCAGGAGGCGCCCCAGGCCGCGCGGTGAACGCTCCGCCTCCCGGGCCCGCTTGTGCCGCCCGTGGTGGGCGGGGAGCCCGGCGCGCCGCCTGCGCACCAGCTCGCCCCGGCGCCGGACGATCGGCAGCCGGGCCGGGTCGGCGGGCGGCGCGGCCACGACGTCGGCCCCCGCCTCCGGTTCGGGCGCGGAGCGCACCAGCGAGCGCAGCCAGCCGCCCAGTTCCTCGAAGTCCAGCCGCTCGGTCGCGTCCTGCCGCAGCAGCGACTCCACCACCGGGCGCAGCGGGCCGCACTCCTCCGCGAAGGCGGGCGGCTCGGCGCACACCATCTGCACCAGCTCGGCGGTCGAGTCCTCCGGGTAGGGCGCGTGGCCCTGTACGGCCCGGAAGAGCAGCGCGCCCAGTGCCCACAGGTCGGTCGCGGGGCCGATCGGCGCGGCCAGCTGCCAGTTCTCGTGCACGGGCCCGGCCTGCTCCGGCGCCCAGCGCTCGGTCACCGGCCCCACCACGGTCATCCGCGCCTGCCGCGCCCGCTCGGCGGCCAGCGCGGTACCGGACCCCGGCCGCGGCCGCACGGGCACACCGGCGACGGGGTCGCCCCAGGGGGCGGCGGCCGGAGCAGCCGGGACGGCCGGGGATGCCGGGGGGAGGGCGGCGCGGTTCGAGGGGGCGGGGGGGGCGGCTTGGGCGGGATGGGCGGGGGCGGGAAGACCGGGGGGCCCGGCCGGGCCACCGAGGGTGCGCGGACCGCTGGGGATGCCCTGACCCGCAGGACCGGCAGGACCAGCAGGACCCGCAGGGCCACCGGGCGTGCCCGGACCAGCAGGACCGCCGGGAGTGCCCGGTCCAGGAGCGACGCCCGGGCGGCTGGCCCCGGTTGCCCCGGTCGCCCCGCCGGTCCCAGTGGCCGCCCTGCCCTCGTCACCGGCGCCGGCCGCACCGCTCCCGGCGCCCGTGGCGGGCGCGCCGCCGGTTCCCGGGTCCGGTGCGGCGCTGTTCCAGGGAGCGGCGCCGACGCCGTAGGGGTCGGCGATCCGGCCCGGCGGCGTGCCCCGGTTCTCGCCCTCGGCGGGCGGCCGGGCACCGGGCAGCGCGGGCCGCGCGCTCTGCTGCGCCTCCTGCACCCGGGCCGCCGCCCGCGCGCCCGCGCGATACGCGGCGATCGCTCCGGCGCGCGCCGCCCGGACGTCCCCACCGCTCTCCGGCGTACGCCGTACGAGCGCGCCCGCGCCGCCACCCGGGTCGCCGCCGGGCGGCGGCAGCGCACCGGCCGCCCGCGCCTCGATCGCGGCCCGCCGCGCGGCCTCGGGATCGGCCCCCGCCTCACCCACGGCCGGCGCGGCTCGTTCGACCCCTGCGGCTCCCGCGTCTCCGCGACCGCCACCGCCGTACGGACCCGCCTCGCCGCCGTACGGACCCGCCTGCGCGTACGGACCTCGCCCGCCGTACGCCCCCGGACCGCCACGGCTCCCCGCCGCCCCGGAGGGCCCCTCCTCGAAGCCGCCCCCGCCGCCCTCGAAGCCGCCCCCGCCGCCCTGGAAGCCGCCCCGGGCGCCCCCCTGGGCACCCCCTCCGGTGTCCTCGCCCTCCTCGCCGCCCTCGCCGTCCGGCGCCGGTACCGGGTCGTAGCCGCACAGCGCCTCCTCCGCCGCGCCGACCGCGAGGCCGGTCAGCATCACGCGGCCGTCGTCGCAGACGAGGACCGTGCGGGCGGTGATGTTGCGGTGCACCCAGCCGTGCCCGTGCAGCACCCGGAGCGCCATGAGGAGGTCGGAGGCGACCTCGGCCGCCCGGTACGGCGTCAGCGGGCTCTCCGCCAGCAGGGCCGCCAGCGGACGGGCGGCGACCAGTTCGCTGGCGACCCACAGCGAGCCGCCCTCGGTGAACACGTCGAAGACCTGGTCGAGCCGCGGATGGTCGGGTATCCGCGCCGCGGCCTGCGCGGCCTCGACCGCCCGGCGCACCGCGGGATCGGCGGGCCGCCGCGTCGCCCCGGCGGCCGCGCGGGCGCCGCGCGCCGGGGACGTGCCGCGTCCGGTGCGCGGCCCGGGCCCGCGGAAGCCGCCCTCCCGGGCGGTGAACCCCTCGGGCAGCCCGTCCGCGTCCAGCACCTCGGCCTCGACCACCTCGGGCAACGGCACCTGGCGCAGCAGCACTTCCTGGCCGCTGTAGGTGTCGAAGGCCCGGGTCTCGGTGAGTTCGTACTCCTCGGAGGGGGGCAGCGGCAGGCGGTAGCGGTCGGCGAGAACCCGGCCCGCGTAGTCGTCCACGTTGCCTCCCCCGGCCGACGGTCGGTCACTTCCGTTCGCTGCACGGCCCGTTCCCGACGCTCACGGTCCGCGACCACTCACGATACGTGCCGGAGGCAACCCGCAAGAGGGGAAGCCGGATCTCACTTGGGCTGGAACGACTTCGTCAGCGTCTCGAAGGTGCCCTTGCGCAGGTCGCCGTCCCAGTCACCGGCCTTCGCCGTGTACATCAGGCCGTACCCGAGGTGATCGCTGACCACGAAGCCCCGGTCGATCGTGCGGTACTGGGTACCCCCGTCGGTGTAGGTGAACTCCCAGTCGGCCGTGTTCCAGCCGCGGTAGTCCACCTTCTCGATCCGGAGGCGGTGGTAGGCGGAGCGGCGCATGGAGCCCTCCTGGTCCTGCCAGTCGGCCACCGGGTCGTCCTTGGGCGTCGACGTCCAGCCGATGAGCAGCTTCTGCCCGTCCGGACCGGTGAAGCGGTCCCCCGCGTCGTCGGTGGCCGTGTGCTTCCAGCCCTTGGGCAGCCCGATGGTGTAGCCCTGACCGCTCTTGTACGTCGTCTCCGGCGCGGCGGCGGCGCCGGCGCCGGAACCGGCGGACGCGTCGCCCCCGCCGGGCGTGCCGGCGCCGGTGCTCGCGGCGGGCGATCCGCCGGCCGTCCCCGTCGCGGAGCCGGTCTGCTTGCCGTCCGTGCCGCTCGCGCCGCCCTTGCCGTGGCCGGCCGGCGTGCTCGCGGACGTACCGGCGGCGGCCGACGTACGGGCGGCCCCGCTCCCGCCGCCCGCGGCGTCCTCGTCGTCGCCGCTCAGCGCGATGGCCAGCACGGCACCGATCACGGCGAGCGCGACGACCACCGCGATGATCACCAGCGTCCGCTTGGGCACGACGTCGGTGAGCGGCGCCCTGGGCACCGGCCGCGGTGTCAGGTCCAGGTCCGGCGGCGGCACCACGGGCCACCCGGAGCCCGACCGGGTCCCCCGCGCACCGCTCCCCGACGCCTTCCCGCCCGCCTTCTCGCTCCGGTCGCCGCCGCCACTGCCGCCCGCGGCCGCGCCGCCCGCCGCGTCACGGGCCGCCGCACCGGCACCACTCCCGGTACCGGCCCCGGCGCCCGCACCGGCAGAAGCCCCGGTCCCAGCCCCAGACCCAGCCCCAGCCCCAGCAGCCTTGCCGCCCGCCGTCTTGTCACCGGCCGACCTGTCACCGGCCGTCTTGCCGGTCGCCGTCCCGCCGCTCGCCGCCTTGCCACCGGACGTGGAGCCGCCCGCGGCCGGACCCGTGGCGTTCGCCGCCGGAGCCGCCGCGTCCGCGCCGCCCGTCGTACCGCCCGCCCCCGGCTTGGCCCGGGAGGCCGCGGCCGAGGTCGCCGCGCCCGCCGCCCCGGCGGCCTTGCGCACCGAGCGCAGCGCGCCGCGCAGCCGGTCGCCCGCCTCCTCGCCCCGCCTGCCGCCCCCGGCACCGGAGCCACCGGCGCCCGGACCGGAGCCCGCGCCGCCGCCCTTCGTACCGCCCTTGCCCGCCCGCCGGTCCGGCTGCGCCGGCAGCGGTACGACCCTCGTCGCGTCCGCCGGAGGCTCCGGTTCCGCCGCCCTCGGCTCGGGGGCGTGGACGACGGCCTTGAGCATCGCCCGGGCGTCCGCGTCCTCAAGACGCTTGGCCGGGTCCTTGTTGAGCAGGCCGTAGATGACGTCCCGCAGCGGCCCGGCGTTCTTGGGCT
Source organism: Streptomyces sp. NPDC047017 (assembly GCF_040644175.1). NCBI lineage: Bacteria > Bacillati > Actinomycetota > Actinomycetes > Kitasatosporales > Streptomycetaceae > Streptomyces > Streptomyces sp. NPDC047017. The sequence goes on from NZ_JBEYVW010000013.1 coordinate 171,417, forward strand.
CCTCCAGCGGCTCGGTCATCACCGCGGTCAGGGTGGCGATCGCCGACCCCTTGTCGTACGGGGGGGTGCCCTCGACCGCCGCGTACAGCAGGCCGCCGAGGGACCACAGGTCGGCGGCCGGGCCGGGCTTGTGGCCGCGGGCCCGCTCCGGGGAGATGTAGGAGGGCGCGCCGACGAGCATGCCGGTGGAGGTGATGGACGGGTCGCCCTCGACCTGCGCGATGCCGAAGTCGGTGAGCACGACCCGGCCGTCCTCGGCGATCAGCACGTTGGACGGCTTCACATCGCGGTGCAGGATGCCCTGGCGGTGCGCGGACCGCAGCACGTCCAGGACGGCGAGCCCGACCTCGGCGGCCCGCCGCGGCTCCAGCAGGCCGTCCTCGCGGATCACCTCGGCCAGCGACTTGCCCTCGACCAGCTCCATGACGATCCACGGCCGGTCGTCCTCGTCGACCACGTCGAAGACGGTCACCGCGCTGGTGTTGCGGATCCGCGCGATGGCCTTGGCCTCGCGCAGCGTCCGCGTGATCAGCCGCCGTTTCTCGTCCTCGTCGATGTTGGTCGGGAACCGCAGCTCCTTGACGGCCACCGTCCGGCCCAGGGTCTCGTCCTCGGCCCGCCACACGGTGCCCATGCCGCCACGGCCGAGCACGTCTCCCAGCCGGTACCGCCCGGCGAGAAGACGCTCGCTGTTGTCCTGACGAGTGTCCTGACGGGATGCCCCCGCCCGCTCCGCCTCCGACATGCGTCCCCTCATGCAACCCGCCCTGACAGAGCCTCCATTGTCTCTCACCCGACAAGTGCTCAACGCCCAGGGTGCCCCTGGGGACACCCTGGGGGCACCCTGGGGGCGCCGCTGAACAGCGCGCGCGGCGCGGCGGGCTGACGACCGGTGACGAAACTCCCGCTTTCCGCCGCTCCCTTTCTCCCCCTCTCCCGCAGAACTCCCCCGTCACTCCCCCTTCTCGCCCGAAACCGCCCTACAACGGCACGATGTCCGGCGCGCCCAGCCGCGCCGCGTCGGCCGTCAGGTCGTCGGGCTGGCGCTGCGACTCCCGCTCCGCCTCGACCCGCTTCTGGTAGTGCTCGACCTCGCGTTCGATCTGGCCCTCGTCCCAGCCCAGCACCGGCGCCATCAGCACGGCTGCCTCCCGGGCGCTGCGCGTGCCCCGGTCGAAGGTCTCGATGGATATCCGGGTGCGCCGGGTCAGCACGTCGTCCAGGTGCCGCGCGCCCTCGTGCGAGGCCGCGTAGACGACCTCGGCGCGCAGATAGTCGTCGGCGGCCTCCAGCGGCGCGCCCAGCGACGGGTCCTCGGCGATGAGGGCGAGCACCTCCTGCGCCGCCGACCCGTACCGGTTCAGCAGGTGCTCGACGCGCACCACGTGGATGCCGGTGTCGGCGGCGATGCGCGCCCGCGCGTTCCACAGCGCCTGGTAGCCCTCCGCGCCGTACAGCGGGGTCTCCTCGGTGACGCAGTCGGCGACCCGCATGTCCAGGCCGTGCACCGCCTCGTCGACGGCGTCCTTGGCCATCACCCGGTACGTCGTGTACTTGCCGCCCGCGATCACGACCAGGCCGGGCACCGGGTGGGCCACGGTGTGCTCGCGCGAGAGCTTGCTGGTGGCGTCGGACTCGCCGGCCAGCAGGGGGCGCAGGCCCGCGTAGACGCCCTCCACGTCGTCGCGGCCGAGCGGCACCGCGAGCACCGAGTTGACGTGCTCCAGCAGGTAGTCGATGTCGGCGCTGGAGGCGGCCGGGTGCGCCTTGTCGAGGTCCCAGTCGGTGTCGGTGGTGCCGATGATCCAGTGCCGGCCCCAGGGGATGACGAACAGCACGGACTTCTCGGTGCGCAGGATCAGCCCGGTGCTGGAGTGGATGCGGTCCTTGGGGACCACGAGGTGGATGCCCTTGGAGGCGCGGACGTGGAACTGGCCGCGCTCACCCACCAGCGCCTGGGTGTCGTCGGTCCACACACCGGTGGCGTTGACGACCTGCTTGGCGCGGATCTCGTACTCGCCGCCGCCCTCCACGTCCTCCACCCGGGCCCCGACCACCCGCTCGCCCTCGCGCAGGAACCCGGTGACCCGCGCGCGGTTGGCGGCCAGCGCGCCGTAGGAGACGGCGGTGCGCACCAGGGTCGCCACGAAGCGGGCGTCGTCCATCTGGGCGTCGTAGTACTGCAAGGCGCCGACCAGGGCGTCCTTCTTCAGGCAGGGCGCCACGCGCAGCGCGTGACGGCGGGTCAGGTGGCGGTGCAGGGGCAGTCCCCTGCCGTGGCCGCGGGCCATCGACATGCCGTCGTAGAGCGCGACGCCCGAGCCGGCGTACAGCCGCTCCCAGCCCTTGTGCTGGAGCGGGTACAGGAACGGCACCGGCTTGACCAGGTGCGGGGCCAGCCGCTCCAGCAGCAGTCCGCGCTCCTTGAGGGCCTCCCGCACGAGCGCGAAGTCGAGCATCTCCAGATAGCGCAGTCCGCCGTGTATGAGCTTGCTGGACCGGCTGGAGGTGCCCGACGCCCAGTCGCGCGCCTCCACTATGCCGGTGGACAGGCCGCGTGTGACGGCGTCCAGGGCCGTGCCCGCGCCCACCACGCCGCCACCCACGACCAGGATGTCAAGCTCTCGCTCGGCCATTGCCGCCAGTGACTCGGCGCGCTGCGCCGGCCCCAGTGTCGCTGTCCTCACCGCTGCCTCCCGTTCTCGGTCGAGCCGGCCGCACCCGTCGGGCGAAGCCCCGTCCCATCCGTCCCCTGTACCCCCCGCGTTCTCCCCATGCCTGAATTCTGACCGGGTTGCCCGTCTTCAGCCACCAGTCGCCCCCAGCCTGTGGACAACTCCGGGCGGCGCACCGAGAAACACGCTGGTCAATCCCGCAAAACGGTCATATTTACTCCTAGTCTGACATTGCACTCGCTCGTCCTGTCCACCGGACTTGCGTGCCAGCCCCACCTCGGTTATTGGGAAGGACGGCCCACGCCATGCCCGCAGATCTCGCCGTCATCGGACTCGGTCCTCTCGGCCTGCCCCTGGCCCAGGCCGCCGTCGCCGCCGGCATCCCCACGCTCGGGTACCGCACCGGGGAGGAACCCGGCGCCCTCAGCGCCGCCGAACTGCGCCGGATGCTCTCGGGGGGCTTCCGGCCGGCCACCAACCCGGCCGAGCTGGGCCGGGTCCGCACCGCCGTCATCTGCGCGCCCACCCCGCGCGCCGCCGACGGCGGGTTCGACCTCGGCCAGGTGGAGACCGCGGCCCGCGCCCTCGCCGGGCAGCTGCGCCCGCACACCACCGTCATCCTGGAGTCGGCCGTCCACCCCGGCACCACGGACGCGTTCCTGCGCCCGCTCCTGGAGGAGGGCTCCGGACTGCTCGCGGGCCGCGACTTCCACCTCGCCTACTCCCCCAGCCGCGTCGACCCCGGCAACCGCGCGATCACGCCGGCCAACACGCCGAAGGTGATCGGCGGCCTCACCCCGGCCTGCACCGAGTCCGCCGCCGCCTTCTACGGCCGCCTCACCGACAAGGTGGTCCGCGCGCGCGGGCTGCGCGAGGCCGAGACCGTGCACCTCCTGGAGACCAACTACCGGCACGTCAACATCGCGCTCGTCAACGAGATGGCCGTCCTCTGCCACGACCTGGGCGTGGACCTGTGGGACGTGGTGCGCTGCGCGGAGACCAAGCCGTTCGGCTTCCAGGCGTTCCGCCCCGGCCCCGGCGTCGGCGGCCACGGCCTCCCCCAGGACCTGGCCGGGCCCGGCGGGCGCGGGCTGCGCATGGTGGAACTCGCCCAGCAGGTCAACAGCCGCATGCCACGCTACGTCGTCCAGCGCGCCGCCACCCTCCTCAACGAGCACGGCAAGTCGGCGCGCGGCGCCCGCGTCCTGCTCCTGGGCGTCACCTACAAGCCCGACCTCGCCGACCTCCAGGGCACCCCCGCCGAGGAGATCGCCGTCCGCCTCACCGGCCTCGGCGCCTCCGTCAGCTACCACGACCCGTACGTGCCCGCCTGGAGCGTCCAGGACCGGCCCGTCCCCCGCGCCGACGCGCTGTACGAGGCGGTCGCCGACGCCGACCTGACGATCCTCCTCCAGCACCACCGGACGTACGACCTCCAGGGCCTGTCCGTCAAGGCCCAGCTCCTCCTGGACACCCGCGGCGCGGCTCCCCTGGGGGCGGCGCATCGGTTGTGAAAGGGGGCGCGTGGATGCGTGCTGCTCCGCAGCCGGTGGCCAGGGGGTTTCACGCCTCGGTAGCGTACGAGCGCGGAGTCCGTCGGCCCGGCGACGGACTCTCGCGACCCCGGCTGTCGGTGTCCGCCCCTACCTCTGATGGGGGCGGCCGCTCACCACCCGAAGACGGATGCGGTCCCAGCGGGTGGGCTTGCGGTGACGCCCCATGGACGCCCCCTTGCATGACGCCGCCTGCGCAGGCACAGCACACGCGAAAGGGTCCGGCCACTCGCCTGAGCGAGTGACCGGACCCTTTTGCGGACCGGAGCCCGTGGGCTACCGCTTGTGCTGGGAGTCCGCGACCGTCACCTCGACGCGCTGGAACTCCTTCAGCTCGCTGTAGCCGGTCGTGGCCATGGCGCGGCGCAGGGCGCCGAAGAAGTTCATGGAGCCGTCGGGGGTGTGCGAGGGGCCGGTGAGGACCTCCTCGATGGAGCCGACCGTGCCGAGGTCGACCTTCTGGCCGCGCGGCAGCTCCTCGTTGACGGCCTCCATGCCCCAGTGGTGGCCCTTGCCGGGCGCGTCCGTGGCGCGGGCCAGCGGGGAGCCCATCATCACCGCGTCGGCGCCGCAGGCGATCGCCTTGGGCAGGTCGCCGGACCAGCCGACACCGCCGTCCGCGATCACGTGCACGTACCGGCCGCCGGACTCGTCCATGTAGTCGCGGCGGGCGGCCGCCACGTCGGCGACGGCGGTGGCCATCGGGACCTGGATGCCGAGCACGTTGCGCGTGGTGTGCGCGGCGCCGCCGCCGAAGCCGACGAGGACACCGGCCGCGCCGGTGCGCATCAGGTGCAGGGCCGCGGTGTAGGTGGCGCAGCCGCCGACGATCACCGGGACGTCCAGCTCGTAGATGAACTGCTTCAGGTTCAGCGGCTCGTGCGCGGAGGAGACGTGCTCGGCGGAGACCGTGGTGCCGCGGATGACGAAGATGTCCACGCCCGCGTCCACGACGGCCTTGGAGAACTGGGCGGTGCGCTGCGGGGAGAGCGCCGCGGCGGTGACCACGCCGGAGTCGCGCACCTCCTTGATGCGCGCGCCGATCAGCTCCTCCTTGATGGGAGCCGCGTAGATCTCCTGGAGGCGGCGGGTGGCGGCCTCGGCGGGCAGCCCGGTGATCTCGTCCAGCAGCGGCTGCGGGTCCTCGTGCCGCGTCCACAGCCCTTCGAGGTTGAGCACGCCCAGGCCGCCCAGCTCACCGATGCGGATCGCGGTGGCCGGGGAGACGACGGAGTCCATGGGGGCGGCCAGGAAGGGCAGCTCGAAGCGGTAGGCGTCGATCTGCCAGGCGATCGAGACCTCCTTCGGGTCCCGCGTACGGCGGCTGGGGACGACGGCGATGTCGTCGAAGGCGTACGCCCGGCGGCCGCGCTTGCCGCGCCCGATCTCGATCTCAGTCACGTCTGTGGCCTTTCCCTGATGCGTTTCAGCGTCTTCCAGTATCGCCGACGCCCATGGCAAGGGCGGCCCCGGAGGCTTCCGGGGCCGCCCTGCACGGCGGAGCGCCTGCTCGGCGCCGCCTACTTGCTGCTGTAGTTGGGTGCCTCGACCGTCATCTGGATGTCGTGCGGGTGGCTCTCCTTGAGGCCCGCCGAGGTGATCCGGACGAAGCGGCCCTTGGTCTCCATCTCCTCGATGGTGGCCGCGCCGACGTAGCCCATGGTCTGGCGCAGGCCGCCGACGAGCTGGTGCAGCACGTTGGCCAGCGGGCCGCGGTAGGGCACCTGGCCCTCGATGCCCTCGGGCACCAGCTTGTCGTCGGAGGCGACCTCGCCCTGGAAGTAGCGGTCCTTCGAGTACGACCGGGCCTGACCGCGGGACTGCATGGCGCCCAGCGAGCCCATGCCCCGGTAGGACTTGAACTGCTTGCCGTTGATGAAGAGCAGCTCGCCGGGCGACTCCTCGCAGCCCGCGAGCAGGCTGCCCAGCATGACCGTGTCGGCACCGGCGGCGAGCGCCTTGCCGATGTCGCCGGAGTACTGCAGGCCGCCGTCGCCGATCAGCGGGATGCCCGCCGGGCGGGCCGCGAGCGACGCCTCGTAGATGGCGGTGACCTGCGGGACGCCGATGCCGGCCACCACGCGCGTGGTGCAGATCGAGCCGGGGCCCACGCCCACCTTGATGCCGTCGACACCGGCGTCGATCAGGGCCTGCGCGCCGTCGCGGGTGGCGACATTGCCGCCGATCACGTCGACGGAGACGCTCGACTTGATCTTCGACATCCAGCTCAGCGCGTTGCTGTTGTGGCCGTGCGAGGTGTCCACGACCAGGAAGTCCGCCCCGGCCTCGGCGAGCGCCTGGGCGCGCTCCAGGGCCTCGGGGCTGGCACCGACCGCGGCGCCGACGAGCAGCCTGCCCTCCGCGTCCTTGGCCGCGTTCGGGTACTGCTCCGCCTTGACGAAGTCCTTGACGGTGATCAGGCCCTTGAGGACGCCCGCGTCGTCGACCAGCGGAAGCTTCTCGATCTTGTGCTTGCGCAGCAGCTGCATGGCGTCCACGCCGGAGATGCCGACCTTGCCGGTGACCAGCGGCATCGGCGTCATGACGTCGCTCACCCGGCGGCCGCGGTCGGTCTCGAAGGCCATGTCACGGTTGGTGACGATGCCGAGGAGCTTGCCGGCCGGGTCGGTGACGGGCACCCCGCTGATGCGGAACTTGGCGCACAGCGCGTCCGCCTCGGCGAGCGTCGCCTCCGGGTGCACGGTGATGGGGTCGGTGACCATGCCGGACTCGGACCGCTTGACCAGATCGACCTGATTGACCTGGTCCTCGACCGAGAGGTTGCGGTGCAGCACGCCGACACCGCCCAGCCGGGCCATCGAGATCGCCATGCGGGACTCGGTGACCTTGTCCATCGCCGCCGAGAGCAGCGGGATGTTGACCCGCACATTGCGGGAGATACGGGACGATGTGTCGACCGCGTTGGGGAGCACCTCGGATGCGCCCGGCAGAAGCAGCACGTCGTCGTAGGTCAGCCCGAGTGTCGCGAATTTTCCGGGCACTCCGTCGACGTTGGCAGTCATGACACCTTCCCCAAATGGCCTTGATCGGTGCGGATGTCCATGCTAACGGGAAGTGGAGGCGTCTCATTCCACGAACGAAGATCACCTTCGGCTTCATGCCTTCGTACGAGTCTTCGTACGAGCACGAGGCCGTACGCCCACTGTGCCGCGACGGGACCGGGGGCGGCGGCTACTGCTCGGCCAAGGCCCGCAGCCTGCTCAGCGCGCGGTGCTGGGCGACCCGGACCGCGCCCGGTGACATTCCCAACATCTGCCCGGTCTCCTCCGCGGTCAGGCCCACGGCGATGCGCAGCAGCAGCAGTTCGCGCTGGTTCTCGGGGAGGTTGGCGAGGAGTTTCTTGGCCCATTCGGCGTCGCTGCTGAGCAGGGCGCGTTCCTCCGGGCCGAGGGAGTCGTCCGGGCGCTCGGGCATCTCGTCGGACGGCACGGCCGTCGAACCGGGGTGGCGCATGGCGGCGCGCTGGAGGTCCGCGACCTTGTGCGAGGCGATGGCGAAGACGAACGCCTCGAAGGGACGGCCGGTGTCCCGGTAGCGCGGCAGGGCGAGGAGGACGGCGACGCAGACCTCCTGGGCCAGGTCCTCGACGAAGTGGCGCGCGTCGCCGGGGAGCCGGGACAGCCGGGTGCGGCAGTAGCGCAGCGCGAGCGGATGGACGCGGGCCAGCAGGTCGTGCGTGGCCCGCTCGTCGCCGTCGACGGCACGGTGCACGAGGCCACCGATCGCCCCTGGGGCAACTGCCGCCTCGTCGTCACGCATCGGTCCATGGTGCCTTGGCGTCGTCCGCTCCGTGGCACCGCCTTCGTGGTTGTGCACCGAAGCGTTATGAGCAGGTGCGCCGGAACCCATCCCCTGCGCCCTCCCATTCCGCTCGACCGACTCGTCCCCGAGGAACTCCACACCCTCAAGGATGCGGCATCCGCGGCGAAACGAGCAGCCATCGCCCGGCGGGCCGCGTTGCCACTGGTGACCGGCCTGCGGTAGGCGACGCCGACCACACCCCCGACAGACCACTTCCCGCAGACGACTTCCCGCAGACCGATTTCCACGGACCAGTTCCCGCAGGACATTTTCCGCGGACCACTTCCCGCAGACCATTGTCCGCGGACCACTTCACGGCACCGGGCGTCCGACGACCCGGCGACAGCCGGCGGGCCGGTGACACCGCCGGTCCGGCGAAGACCGGCGGCCCGGTGACCTCCGGCGGCCCGTGCCGACCGGCACGCCCCACGCATCCCTCGCGTCCCGCCTGCCCCGCACGGCGCGCTCGCCCGGCGCCGCCCCGCGCGCGGCGCGCACAGCGCGTCCACCCGCACAACCGACCGGCTGGATGTACACCGGACCGGCCGGTCCCCGCCGCCGGAACAACCGCCGAAGGCACCGGCGGCAGACCCACCAGAAAATCAGAAGAATCATCGGCAGATCCGCCGGAGCAACAGCCGGCAGAACCGCCGAAGACCCGCGGGCGACCCGCCTGGCGACCCGTCCGAAAGACGGCCCGTTCACCGGGCCGGGCCCGCTCGGGTGCGGCCCGGCCTTCGGACAGGCCCCCATGGGGATCGGCCCTAGCGGACCAGGCCCCACCGGAAACCGAGTGCCACCGCGTGCGCGCGGTCCGAGGCGCCGAGCTTCTTGAACAGCCGGCGGGCGTGCGTCTTGACGGTGTCCTCGGAGAGGAACAGCTCACGGCCGATCTCCGCGTTGGAGCGGCCGTGGCTCATGCCCTCCAGGACCTGGATCTCGCGCGCGGTGAGCGTGGGCGCCGCGCCCATCTCGGCCGAACGCAGCCGGCGCGGGGCAAGCCGCCAGGTGGGGTCGGCCAGGGCCTGGGTCACGGTGGCCCGCAGCTCCGCGCGCGAGGCGTCCTTGTGCAGGTAGCCGCGGGCACCGGCGGCGACGGCGAGCGCCACACCGTCGAGGTCCTCGGCGACCGTGAGCATGATGATCCGCGCACCGGGGTCGGCGGACAGCAGCCGCCGCACCGTCTCGACGCCGCCCAGTCCGGGCATGCGTACGTCCATCAGAATGAGGTCCGAGCGGTCGGCGCCCCAGCGGCGGAGGACTTCCTCGCCGTTGGCCGCCGTCGTCACACGCTCGACACCGGGCACGGTCGCGACCGCGCGGCGGAGCGCCTCTCGGGCAAGCGGGGAGTCGTCGCAGACGAGGACGGATGTCATGGCCGCCCTCCGCAGCTGATGCGCGTCACCTTGAGCCTCCAGGCTGGTACGAAATCGTCACCTGTGCGGTCGACCGCCTCGGACGCCTGCCCGAGCGCTTGTGTGGTCAACCGCCTCCGCACTCTCAACGACGGTCACTCGAAAGAGTTACGGGGCCGTACGCCGTTTTCGGCACTCTACGTGAGGGAGCGGACACAGTGCAGACACAGACGTCATACCCTCAACTTTTCATCACAAGCTATGCCCCATTCAGCCCCTTTTCTTCCCGTTTCCAGGTGTCTAGGGCTAGATTCGCAATGAGTCATATTTTCATCTCCTTAGATCGGAGATGTACGGTCGTCGGCACCGTATCCGCCACCGAACGGCTACAAGGGGTCACGCAATGGCAGATTTCTCCCGCCTTCCCGGACCGAATGCGGACCTGTGGGACTGGCAGCTCCTTGCTGCCTGCCGCGGGGTGGACAGCTCGCTCTTCTTCCATCCCGAGGGCGAGCGCGGGGCGGCTCGGAGCGCTCGTGAGAACTCGGCCAAGGAGGTCTGCATGAGGTGCCCGGTCCGCGCGGAGTGCGCGGCACACGCCCTGGCGGTGCGCGAACCGTACGGGGTGTGGGGCGGGCTGACCGAGGACGAGCGCGAAGAACTGATGGGGCGGGCGCGCAACCGGCTGGTGACGGCGGCGTCGTCGTCCAGCGGGGACGCCGCCTCGAACAACTGAAGGAACGTTTCTTCTTATTCAGTCACGATCAACACGGCAGGACCGCACACCGTCACCGTCATCGTTACCGTCACCTGGCCCCGGCGCGTTCCAGTTCGTCGAGGGTGGCCGCCACCGTCGGCACCTGGGCCAGGTCGGGCAGGGTCAGGGCGACGATCTCCCGGCGCACCGCCGGTTCCAGTGCGACGGTGCGGGCGCCTCGCGGGCGCACGGACTCGACCGCGAGCTGGGGCAGTACGGCGACGCCCAGGCCCGCGCCGACCAGCCCGACCACCGCCGGGTAGTCGTCGGTGGCGAAGTCGATACGGGGCGTGAACCCGGCGCTCGCGCATGCCTCGACCAGCTGGCCGCGGCAGCGCGGGCAGCCGGCGATCCACGGTTCGCCGGCGAGGTCCGCGATGGCCATGGAGTCGGCCCCGGCCAGCCGGTGCCGCTCGGGCACGAGGCCGACCAGGCGGTCGGTGAGCAGCGGCCGTACGGCCAGGTCGTCCCATTCCTCGGCGCCCGCGGCGCCCTCGTAGCGGAAGGCGAGCGCCACGTCGCAGTCGCCCGCGCGCAGCAGTTCCACGGAGCGCGGCGGTTCGGCCTCCTCCAGGGAGACCCGGGTGCCGGGATGGGCGGCGCGCAGCGCGGCCAGGGCGGTCGGGACGAGCGTGGAGCTGCCGCTGGGGAAGGAGACCAGGCGGACCCGGCCGGCCCGCAGCCCGGCGATGGCGGCGACCTCCTCCTCGGCGGCGGTGAGTCCGGCGAGGATGCCGCCCGCGTGCCGCACCAGGGCCTCGCCGGCCTCGGTCAGCCGCATCTCGCGGCCGGTGCGGACCAGCAGGGGGGTGCCGACGGAGCCTTCCAGGGCCTTCATCTGCTGGCTGACGGCGGGCTGGGTGCAGCCCAGTTCCCGGGCCGCCGCGGAGAAGGAGCCGCTGGCGGCGACGGCGCGCAGTACGCGCAGATGGCGGGCCTCGATCACCCTTCGAGCATAAGCCAACCTTGGGCGTGATACCGAATAACGCGTCGACACTTTGACGAGCGGTCGCTACCGTGCGGGTATGAGGCTTCTTTCCGTCAACGTGGGCCGGGCGCGGGCCGTGCCGTACACCGACCAGGCGCAGGGCGTGACCGGCATCGACAAGCGGCCGGTGGCCGGGCCGGTGCGGGTGGCGGCGCCCGGCCCCAAGGGCGTCGGCGCGAGCGGGCTGGCCGGGGACGCGGTGTGCGACACGCGGCACCACGGCGGCGACGACCAGGCGGTGTACGCGGTGGCCCGCGAGGACCTGGACGCGTGGGAGCGCGAGCTGGGCCGCGCCCTGCCCGACGGCTCGTTCGGCGAGAACCTGACCACCATCGGACTGGACATCTCCGGCGCGCTGATCGGCGAGCGGTGGCGCATCGGGCCCGCGGCCGGTCCCTCGGTGCTGCTCGAGGTCACCAGCGGGCGGATCCCGTGCCGGACCTTCCAGGGCCATCTGGGTGAGAAGGGGTGGGTGAAGCGGTTCACGCTCCGGGGTGCGCCGGGCGCGTACCTGCGGGTGATCGAGCCGGGTGAGGTCCGTCCGGGTGATCCGGTGGAGATCGTGCACCGGCCGGACCACGACGTGACCGTGGCGCTGCAGTTCCGTGCCTCCACGACCGAGCGGTCCCTGCTGCCGCGCCTGCTGGCGGCGGGTACGGCGCTGCATCCGGAGTCACTGGCGGCGGCGCGGAAGTACGCGGACACGTATGTGGGCTGACGTCCGCTCGGCAGCCGGTGTGCACGGATGGGGAGGGCCTGTGCGCAGATCGGGAACCGGCCGCCGGGACCACTAACCTTTCGCCATGACAACGGCTCTGATTACGGGATCGACCGCCGGCATCGGTGCCGCGTTCGCGCGGCGGCTGGCGGCGGACGGGCACGACCTCGTCCTGGTGGCGCGCGACACCGAGCGGCTGACGGAGCAGGCGACCGAGCTGCACGACCGGCACGGCGTCGAGGCCGAGGTGCTGACCGCCGACCTGGCCACCGACCAGGGCATCGAGACGGTCGCCGCCCGGCTGGCGGACCGCAGGAACCCGGTCGACCTGCTGGTCAACAACGCGGGCTTCGGCAACAAGGGCCGCTACCTCGACGTGCCGATGGCCGACGAGCTGAGGATGCTCAAGGTGCACATCGAGGCGGTGCTGCGGCTGACCTCGGCGGCCACCGCCGCGATGCGCGAGCGCGGCCGGGGCGGCGTGGTGAACGTGGCCTCGGTGGCCGCGTTCGTGCCGCGCGGCACCTACGGGGCGTCGAAGTCGTGGGTCGTGCAGTTCACCCAGGGCGCGGCGCGCGACCTGGCGGGCAGCGGCGTACGGCTGATGGCGCTGTGCCCCGGTTTCGTGCGCACCGAGTTCCACCAGCGGGCCGGCATGGGCACGGACAACATCCCGAGCTGGATGTGGCTGGACGCGGACAAGCTGGTCGCGGCGGCCCTGGCGGACCTGGCCCGCGGCCGGTCCCTGTCGGTCCCGGACCCGCGCTACAAGGCGCTGATGGGCCTGGTGAAGCTGGCCCCGCGGGGCCTGCTGGGCGGGGTCACGTCGAAGACGGGACGCAAGTACGGCCCGCAGTGACGCACGGCGGCCCGCTGTGACGCGCGCGGCTGCGGTGCCGCGCCCGTCCGGCGGTGCCGCGCGCGGCCGGCGGCGGCCGGGCGGCGTCGTCGCCCCGGCGGCCGGCCGGTGGGAAAATGGCGGTGACACGACCGGGTCAGGGGGGCCGGAGGCGGTGCCATGACCTTCGTACAGCTCATCGAGTGCCGGACGAGCCGGCTGGACGAGATGAACCGGCTGCTGGACACCTGGGTCGAGCGGACCGGCGGCAGGCGGGCCGCGACCCACGCGCTGGTCGGCAAGGACCGCTCGGACGGCGCGCACATCGTGGAGATGGTGGAGTTCGCGTCGTACGAGGAGGCGATGCGGGCCTCGAACCTGCCCGAGACCGACGACGTCTTCCGCGGCCTGGTCGCGCTCTGCGACGAGCTGCCCGTCCTCACCGACCTGGAGGTCGTACGGGACGAGCGGTTCGCCGGGCCCGCGGTGCGCCGTTTCTTCGCGGCGCTGACCGCCGCCGGTGAGCTGCCCCCGCTCAACGACCTCATCGACGAGGACTGCCACAGCCACGATCCGGTCAACGCGCAGGACACCATCGGGCTGGACGCGATCCGGCGCGAGTACCGGATGTGGCGGGACGCCTTCGACTCCGCCTTCACCGTCGAGGACGTGCTCGTCCAGGACGACCGCGCCTGCGCCCGCTGGCGGTGGGACGCCGTGCACCGGGGCGAGTTCCTGGGCATCGCCCCCACCGGGCGGCGGGTCACCATGACCGGCACGACCCTCTTCCGGCGCGGCGCGCGCGGCACCTTCGCCGAGCTGTGGTGGCAGCGCGACCAGCTGGGCCTGATGCAGCAGCTGGGCGAGCTGGAAGGCTGAGCCGACCGGGCTTCCGGGCGGCGGACGCGCCGGTGCCCGGCACCCCCGAGGGGATGCCGGGCACCGGCGGTCAGCTGGGCGGGTCGCCTCAGTGGGCGTGGCCGTGGCCGTGGCCCGCGGCGGCCGGCTCTTCCTCTTCCTTCTTCTCGACGACCAGGGTCTCGGTCGTCAGCAGGAGGGAGGCGATGGAGGCGGCGTTCTCCAGGGCGGAGCGGGTGACCTTGACCGGGTCGATGACGCCGGCCTTGACCAGGTCGCCGTACTCACCGGTGGCGGCGTTGTAGCCGCTGCCCTTCTCCAGCTCGGCGACCTTGGAGACGATGACGTAGCCCTCCAGGCCGGCGTTCTCCGCGATCCAGCGCAGCGGCTCGACGGCGGCGCGGCGGACGACCGAGACACCGGTGGCCTCGTCGCCGGTCTTGTCGAGGTTGCCCTCCAGGACCTTCACGGCGTGCACCAGCGCGGAGCCACCACCGGAGACGATGCCCTCCTCGACCGCGGCGCGGGTCGCGGAGATGGCGTCCTCCAGACGGTGCTTCTTCTCCTTCAGCTCCACCTCGGTGGCGGCGCCGACCTTGATCACGCACACGCCGCCGGCCAGCTTCGCGAGGCGCTCCTGGAGCTTCTCGCGGTCCCAGTCGGAGTCGGTGGTCTCGATCTCGGCCTTGATCTGGGCGACGCGGCCCTCGACGTCCGCCTTGTTGCCGGCGCCGTCGACGATCGTGGTGTCGTCCTTGGTGACGGTGACGCGGCGGGCGGAGCCGAGCACGTCAAGGCCGACCTGGTCGAGCTTGAGGCCGACCTCCTCGGAGATGACGGTGGCGCCGGTGAGGACGGCCATGTCCTGGAGCATCGCCTTGCGGCGGTCGCCGAAGCCGGGGGCCTTCACCGCGGTGGCGTTGAAGGTGCCGCGGATCTTGTTGACGACGAGGGTGGAGAGCGCCTCGCCCTCGACGTCCTCGGCGATGATCAGCAGCGGCTTCGAGGCGTTCGCCTGGATGATCTTCTCAAGCAGCGGCAGCAGGTCCGCGATGGAGCCGATCTTGCCCTGGTTGATCAGGATGTACGGGTCGTCGAGGACGGCCTCCATACGCTCCTGGTCGGTGACGAAGTACGGCGACAGGTAGCCCTTGTCGAAGGCCATGCCCTCGGTGAAGTCCAGCTCCAGGCCGAAGGTGTTGGACTCCTCGACGGTGATGACACCGTCCTTGCCGACCTTGTCCATCGCCTCGGCGATCAGCTCGCCGACCTGCTGGTCCTGGGCGGACAGCGCGGCCACGGCGGCGATGTCGGACTTCTCGTCGATCGGGCGGGCCGAGGCGAGCAGGTCGTCGGAGACGGCCTTGACCGCGGCGTCGATGCCCTTCTTCAGCAGCGCCGGGGAGGCACCGGCGGCCACGTTCTTCAGGCCCTCGCGCACCAGGGCCTGGGCGAGCACGGTGGCGGTGGTGGTGCCGTCACCCGCGATGTCGTTGGTCTTGGTCGCCACCTCCTTCACCAGCTGGGCGCCCAGGTTCTCGTACGGGTCCTCGATCTCGACCTCACGGGCGATGGTGACACCGTCGTTGGTGATGGTCGGGGCGCCGAACTTCTTGTCGATGACGACGTTGCGGCCCTTGGGGCCGATCGTCACCTTGACCGTGTCGGCAAGCTTGTTGACGCCGCGCTCGAGGGCGCGACGGGCGTCCTCGTCGAACTTCAGGATCTTCGCCATGGCAGCGGGAGCCCTCTCGGAAATCTTGGGTGAAAAAGAAACTGCGCCCCGGGCGCCCGGCTTCTTATCGGTTGCGGGGGCCAAGGGCGCAGTTCACAGCGGGAATGCTGAGGTGACTTACTTCTCGATGATCGCGAGGACGTCGCGAGCCGAGAGAACGAGGTACTCCTCGTTGTTGTACTTCACCTCGGTGCCGCCGTACTTGCTGTAGAGCACGACGTCGCCGACCTGGACGTCGAGCGGAAGGCGGTTGCCGTCCTCGAAGCGGCCCGGGCCCACGGCCAGGACGACGCCCTCCTGGGGCTTCTCCTTGGCGGTGTCCGGAATGACCAGGCCCGAGGCCGTGGTCTGCTCGGCGTCGAGCGGCTGGACCACGATGCGGTCCTCAAGCGGCTTGATGGCAACCTTGGAGCTGGCGGTCGTCACGATCCGACCTCCCCCTTCGGAGATCTCACGGGGTTAACTGTCTGAGGTGGCGACCAGGTCGATCCGTCGTCGCGGGTGCCGGACCTGCCCGTCGCTGTGTTGGCACTCTCCGGTGGGGAGTGCCAGAGCCGAGACTATGACCGTCGTTAGCACTCGGTCAAGCGGAGTGCCAATTGCCTCGTGGCGCGTCGCGGGGTGGGGGCTTGTTCTGGGCCTCGGTGAGGGGTGCTGTTTCTTGTGGCGGACGTCCCTGGGGGCCGCCGCCCCCAGGCCCCCGCTTCGGCCTGGACGGCCTCGCCCTCAAGCGCCGGACGGGCCGGTCATGCCAACCCCATGTCACAGGTGGTCCGAGTCGCAGGTGGTCCGAGTCACAGGTAGTCCGGGTCACAGGTGGTCCGAGTCACAGGTAGTCCGACAGCCTGCCCGCCGTCAGGCCCTGGGTCTGGAGGGTGCGCAGGATTCGGGTGGTGCGTTCGTGCAGGGAGGCGGCGGGGTCGTCGTCGTCCGAGGTGACGAGGACGATGTCGCCGGGGCCGAGGCGGTGCGGGCCGTGGGCGAAGCGCAGGCCGGTGTCCTTCATCGACGCCCGCCACAGGACGACCGCGCGGACACCGCAGTCGGCGGCGGCGCGCAGGGTCGTGGTGTCGTACGAGCCGTAGGGCGGCCGCAGCAGGCGCGAGCGGGCGCCGAAGCGGGCGCGCAGCCGGTCGCGCTGGCCGCAGATCTCGGCGCGCTGGCCCGCGTAGGGCACCCCGCGCAGCGCGGGGTGGTCCAGGGTGTGGTTCTGCAGGTCCGCGCCGGCCGCGCGCAGCCGGGCGAAGTGCCCGGAGCCGGGTCCGGCGGCGCTGCCGGTGAGGAACACGGCGATGGGCAGGCGCAGTTCGCGGACCATGTCGACGAAGCGCGGGTCCCGTTCGGCGCCGTCGTCGTAGGTGAGGAAGACGACCCGGTCCGGGGTGTCGACGTGGTCCAGGACCGGGGGGCCGGTGCGGGTGCGGGCGGCGGTGGTGCGGGCCGGCGGGCGCGGCGGCACGGGCAGCGGGGCCGCCAGGCCCCAGCGAAGGTAGGGCCGGTCGGCCGCCGGGCTCGCGGGCCGCACCCGCTGCGCCGCCTTGCGGCCCAGCCGCTCGATCGGGTCGACGGACGGCGCGCAGCCGGCCAGGAGCAGCAGCGCGGCCGCGAGCAGGGCGGCGGCCGTGCGCCGCGGCCACGGCCGCGGTCTCACAGGTAGTCCTCCAGCCGGGCCACCGCGTAGCCGTGGGCCGTCGCGTAGTTCAGGAACCGGCGCATGTCGTCGACCATCGTGCCGTTCCACTCGTCGGTGCCGCGGAAGTGGGTGAGCACGATGTCGCCGGGGCGCAGCCGCTGGTCGTCCTCGCGGAACTCCCAGTGGTCGACGTAGACCTCCTCGTTCCAGATCGGCGCGTACCGGATGCCGCAGGACTTGGCGGCCCGCAGGGTGTCCTGGTTGTAGTTGCCGTAGGGCGGGCGCAGCAGGCGGGGCCGCTTGCCGAACTGCTTCTGCATGATGTCCTGCATGTCGCAGATCTCGCGCCGCTGCTCGTCGTAGGAGAGACCGGGCAGGTAGGGGTGGTGCAGGGTGTGGTTGTTGAGGGTGTTGCCCAGGGACTGCGCCCTGCGGAAGTAGCCGTAGTCGTCCTTGACGAGGTAGTTGCTGAGGAAGGCCGAGTAGGGGACCTTCAGCTCGTCCATCATGCGCAGGAACGCCGGGTCCTTCTCCGCGCCGTCGTCGATGGTGAGGAAGAGGATCTTGTCCTTGGTGGGGACGGTGGTGAAGACCGGGGGCAGGCCCCAGTCCTCCTGGTGGTCCACCTCGAAGCCGGCGCGGGCCTGGATGACCGGTTTGACGGCCGGGGGCGCGGGGGGCGTGAGGGGGACCTGTGCGAGCCCCCAGCGCTTGGCCGCGGCGGCGCGCGCGGCGGCGGAGGCGCGCAGCCGGGTGGCGTAGGAGTCGAGGGCGCGCGCCGGGGGCGCCTGGAGGCGCTGCTGCCCCTGGGCGGGCTGGACGGGCGCGTCCGCGCCGCTCTGCGGCCCGGAGCAGCCGGAGGCGAGGGCGGCCGCGGCGAGCACGGCGAGGGCGGCGTGCGGCGCCGCCTTGCGTCCCCGGGGGCGCAGGGGGCGCAGGTGGCGCAGCGGGCCCAGGGTGCGATTTTTGTCATTTTGTACTACTACACTCATGGCGCCGGATCCTCGCAGCCCGCGCCCCCGCCTCCGCCGCGACACCTCGGCCGGCGGCACACCATCCACCGGATTGGCCGACAATGAGCCGGTGACCGACCCACTCCACGCCTTCACCGCCCTGCTCGGCCCCGAGGGCCGCGCCCTCCTGGACGAGGTGCGCGGCACCGCCCCCGCCGACGAACTCGCCGTCGCCACCCGGCTGCGCCGCGACCACCCCGCCGAGCTGGTGTCGGCGGCGCTCGGGCAGGCCCGGCTGCGGCAGCGGGCGGCGGCGAAGTTCGGGGACGAGGACGCGGCGCGGATGTTCTTCACGGCCAACGGGGTCGAGCAGTCCACCCGGGCGAGTGTGGCGGCGTACCGGGCGCGGCGGCTGAAGGACCTGGGCGTCACCTCGCTCGCCGATCTGTGCTGCGGGATCGGCGGTGACGCGATCGCGCTCGCCCGCGCCGGGGTCCGGGTCCTCGCCGTCGACCGGGACCCGGTGACGGCCGCCACCGCCCGCGCCAACGCCGAGGCGCTGGGCCTGTCCGGCCTGATCGAGGTGCGGGAGGCGGATGTGACGGAGGTGGACACCTCGGCGTACGACGCGGTCTTCGTCGACCCGGCGCGGCGGGGCGGGCGCGGGCGCGTGTTCGACCCGGAGGCGTACTCGCCGCCGCTGTCCTGGGCCGTCGAGGCGGCCCTGAAGGCACCGCGCGCCGCCCTGAAGGTCGCCCCCGGCATCCCCCACGAGGCCGTCCCGGCGCAGGCCGAGGCGGAGTGGATCTCCGACGGCGGGGACGTGAAGGAGGCGGTGCTGTGGTTCGGCACCGAGCCGGGACTGGTGCGGGCGACCCTGCTGCCCGGCCCGCGCACCCTGCGCGGCCGCGGCCTGCCCGATCCGCCGGTACGCCCCCTGGGCCGCTTCCTGTACGAGCCCGACGGCGCCGTCATCCGCGCCCATCTGGTCGCCGAGGCGGCGGCGGAACTCGACGGCGGCCTGATCGACGAGACCATCGCCTACATCACCGCCGACACGCTGCGCCCCACCCCGTACGCCACCGCCTACGAGATCACCGACCAGCTGCCCTTCAACCTCAAGAAGCTGAAGGCCCTGCTGCGCGAGCGCGAGGTCGGCACGCTGACCGTGAAGAAGCGCGGCTCGGCGGTCGAGCCGGAGGAACTGCGCCGCAAGGCACTGCCGAAGCCGCACGGCCGCGCCGCGCTCACCGTCTTCCTCACCCGCGTCGCGGGCGCCCCCACCATGCTGCTCGGGCACCCCGCCCCGGCCGCCTGAGCCCCCGGCCGCCTCGACTCCGGCCGACCGAGCCCCGGTCGCCCGAGCCCCCGGTCGGCGGCGCTCCGGGTGCGGGCCGTGCCGTGCGCGCCGAGGGTGGAGGCGACGAGCGGGAGCCGTCGGCGGCCGGGTGGCCCGGCCGCCGCGCGGTGCCGGACGGGCGCGGAGGCGAGGGCATCGATGCTGCGGGGCTTCAAGAACTTCCTGATGCGCGGCGATGTCGTCGTCGTGGCCGTCGGCCTGATCGTGGCCCTGGCGTTCAGCACGCTGATCAAGGCGTTCACCGACTCGGTGATCGGCCCGGTCATCGCCCGGGCCCAGGGCGGCACCTCGCCCGGCCTGGGCTGGCAGCTCGGCAGGCCGGGGAACAAGGCGACCTACCTGGACATCGGGGCGTTCCTCTCGGCGCTGGTCTACTTCCTCATCTTCATGGCGGTCGTGTACTTCCTCATCGTGCTGCCCTACAAGCATTTCCAGGGCCGCAGGGGCGTGACGGTCTTCAAGGACCCGGTCCGCACCAAGTCCTGCCCGGCCTGCCTGTCGGACGATCTGCCCGAGGCCGCGCTGAAGTGCCTGCACTGCGGCACCGAGCAGCAGGCGCCCTGAGCGGAGCGACGGCGGCAGCGTCGTCCGGAACGGCAGAACGGCAGGACTACAGGACTACAGGACTACAAAACGACAGAACCCCGCCCCGGAAGACCGGGACGGGGTTCTCATGGAGCGCCGGGCAGGCCTTGCACCTGCATTTCCCCGCAGGAAGCGGGGCGTCTTTCCTTGGACCACCAACGCACTGCTCGCGGGCTTTCGTTCACCCGCTTGCGTGTAATGATCATAGCGCATCCGGGCGGTGGCGCACCACGCCCAGCCGATCTCAGCCGACCGGGCCGCCCTGCTCGTCCGGCACCGCCTCGAACCGCCAGCGGTGCACGGCCCGGGTGACCAACCCCGCGTCCGGCTCGGGCAGTTCCGGCAGCTCGGCGTCGTACGCCGCGTCCCACCACGTGATGACCAGGACCCGGTCCTGCGGGGCGCGCAGGGTCTCCCGGCGCAGCGGCCGCGGGGAGAGTGCCTGCCGCCGGGCCCAGTCGAGGAGTTCCCCGCCCCGGCCGTCCGCCGCGCGGGCCTCCCACATCAGCGCGACCGTCACGGGTACAGGTTTTCCTTGCTGACCTCGTGCACATGGTCGTGCCCGTGACTGTGACTGTGACCGTGGCTGTGCGAGGCGCCCGGGACGTGCGGGTCGGTGACCGGCAGCGAGGAGTCCGCCGACAGGTCCCAGTCGGAGGCCGCGCGGTTGCGGCCGACCATCTCCGCGCCGAGGGCGGCGACCATCGCGCCGTTGTCCGTGCACAGCTTGGGGCGCGGCACCCGCAGCCGGATGCCGGCCCGCTCGCAGCGCTCCTGGGCGAGCACGCGCAGCCGGGAGTTGGCGGCCACGCCGCCGCCGATCATCAGGTGGTCCACGCCCTCGTCCTTGCAGGCGCGCACGGCCTTGCGGGTCAGGACGTCCACCACCGCCTCCTGGAAGGAGGCCGCCACGTCCCGCACCGGGACCTCCTCCCCCGCCGCCCGCCGGGCCTCGATCCAGCGGGCCACCGCCGTCTTGAGGCCGGAGAAGGAGAAGTCGTACGCCGCGTCGCGCGGGCCGGTCAGGCCGCGCGGGAAGGCGATCGCCGCCGGGTCGCCCTCGCGCGCGTACCGGTCGATGACCGGGCCGCCGGGGAAGCCCAGGTTCAGCACCCGCGCGATCTTGTCGAACGCCTCGCCGGCCGCGTCGTCGATCGTCGCGCCCAGCGGGCGGACGTCCGAGGTGATGTCGGCGGACAGCAGCAGCGAGGAGTGGCCGCCGGACACCAGCAGCGCCATCGTCGGCTCGGGCAGCGGGCCGTGCTCCAGCTGGTCCACGCAGATGTGCGAGGCGAGGTGGTTGACGCCGTACAGCGGCTTGCCCAGCGCGTAGGCGTACGCCTTCGCCGCCGAGACACCGACCAGCAGCGCGCCGGCCAGGCCGGGACCGGCGGTGACCGCGATGCCGTCCAGGTCCCGCGCGCTCACCCCCGCCTCCTTCAGCGCGCGGTCGATGGTGGGGACCATCGCCTCCAGGTGCGCCCGCGAGGCGACCTCGGGGACCACACCGCCGAAGCGGGCGTGCTCGTCGACGCTGGAGGCGACGGCGTCCGCCAGCAGGGTGGTGCCGCGCACGATGCCGACGCCGGTCTCGTCGCAGGAGGTCTCGATGCCGAGGACGAGCGGCTCGTCCCGGGTGTCAGCCATGGTCTTCAGGTTCCTTGTACGCCGTTGACGGAGGTTGCTGGATCGGACAGGCGCATGACCAGGGCGTCCACGTTCCCCGGCTGGTAGTAGCCGCGCCGGACGCCGATGGGGGCGAAGCCGAAGCGCTCGTAGAGCTGCTGGGCGCGGACGTTGTCCACCCGGCATTCGAGCATCACCTCGGTGCACTCGAAGGCGGTGGCGGCGCGCAGCAGTTCGGTCAGCAGCCGGGCGCCGAGCCCGCTGCCCCAGTGGTCACGGGCGACCGCGATGGTCTGGACGTCGCCCTGGTCACCGGAGGCGACGAGGCCGGCGTACCCGGTGATCCGGCCGTCCTGCTCGGCCACGACATAGCGCCGGGTCGCCTCCGGGCCGCGGGAGTGCGCCAGCTCGGACCAGAACATGCCCCGCGACCAGGCGTCCTCCGGGAAGAGGGCCTTCTCCAGGTCCAGCACCGGGTCGATGTCCCACCAGCGCATCTCGCGCAGCACGTGCGAGGCGCTCCCGGTCGTCGTCGGTCCGGTCACTTCGGGGTGACCACCTTGTAGTTCTTGGGCACCTGGGCGTCCGGCCGGCGCAGGTACAGCGGCCGGGGCGCGGGCAGCTCCTCACCGGCGGCCAGCCGCTCGGCGGCCAGCGAGGCGAGAGCGGCGGCCGACACGTGCTCGGGCTCGTGCGCCTGCGGGAAGGTGTCCGGGTAGAGCAGCGCGCCCGCGCCGACCGCGGGCAGCCCCGCGACCTGGCCGGCGATGTCCGCGGGACGGTCCACGGCCGGGTCGGTCAGCCGGGTGCGGGAGTCGGCGTAGCGCGCCCAGTAGACCTCCTTGCGGCGGGCGTCGGTGGCCACCACGAAGGGGCCGGGGACGTCGGCCGCGTAGGCGAGCCCGTCGAGCGTGCACACGCCGTACACCGGGACGCCCAGGGCGAGCCCGAAGGTGTCGGCGGTCATCAGGCCGACGCGCAGTCCGGTGTAGGGGCCGGGGCCGGTGCCGGCCACGACGGCCGTGACGGCGTCCAGCTTCAGTCCGGCCTCGGCGAGGACCCGGTCGACGGCCGGCAGCAGCAGCTCTCCGTGCCGGCGCGCGTCCACCTGGGCGGCGGAGGCGATGACGTCCGTGCCGTCGTGCAGGGCGACGGTCACGGCGGGGGTGGCGGTATCCAGAGCGAGCAAGAGCACGCGAACAGCCTACGGCTCCCGGGGCGTCGGCACGGTCGCCCGGGGCGGCCACATTCCGGCTGCTACCGTCACAAACCGGTAAATCGCGCGGCGACCGGGACGGACCGGCACAGCGGCCGGCGCGGTGACTGACGCGGAGGTGGGCGACCGTGGCGAGGAGCAGCGCGGGGTTCGTGGCCGGGCTCACGGCGGCCGCCGTCGCCGCGGTCGGCTTCCTCGCCTACCGGGCCCAGGCGACCGTGCCGCCGGGCCTGGGCAGCAGGGCCGGTGCCACGGCGTCACCGACGGCCGGCGCCACCAAGGCCCCGCGCGACCGGCGGCACCCGGCCGCGCTGCCCGGGGGTTCCGGCACCGGGGAGCGGGTCGTGTACTCGGTGGACGACGACCGGGTGTGGCTGGTCGGGGCGGGCGGCCACGTCGAGAACACCTTCCGGGTCACCGCGGGCACCGTCGACCCGGCGCCGGGGACGTACGCGGTCACCTCGCGGTCGAAGGCGATCACCGGGACCGACGGGGTGCCCGTCGAGCACGTCGTGCGCTTCGCCGGCGTGAACGGGGTCGTGATCGGCTTCAGCGCGCCGGTGGACGACGAGGCGACGCCGGAGAGCGACACGTCCGGGACGGTGCAGACCGGCGGCATCCGCGAGTCGCGGCCGGACGGCGAGGCCATGTGGATGTTCGCGACGATCGGCCAGAAGGTCGTCGTCATCCGGTGAGGCCGAGCCGTCAACCGGCAGGGCCGAGCCGTCATCCGACAGGGCTACGCCGCTCGCCGGTGCTCGTCCACCGGACGGGTGTCCGGACGAGTGTCCGGCAGTGCGTCCTGGCGGGCGTCCGAGTGCGGCGCGGCGGGCTCCGGGGCGCGCGGCGGGCGGGAGACCGCCTCGGCCGCGGCGCAGGAGGCCAGCAGGTCGCTCATGCGCACACCGGCGGTCGCGTACGGCCGCGGCTGGTGCTCGGTGGCCGGCATGGGCGCCTCCTGAAGGCCGGGGGCGGGCGTGGTTAGGTAGACCTAACCACGAGCTGGATCCCATGTGACCACGCCCGGGACGCCCGGCGCAAGACTTGCCGACGCACTGTCGGAACACGCCGGTCAGCCGGTCCGGCGGTCGGACACTCAGGCGGTCAGGCGGTCAGGCGGTCAGGCGGTCAGACGGTCAGCGCGCCGAGGTCCACGTCCGTCCAGCGCGGGCCGATGCCCGTCACCGTCACGTGCCGCACCTCGTCCGCGTCCTGGCCGCCGGGCTCCGCCTCCCGGGCGGGCGCGCCGCCGACGGTCCGGTGGATGAGGATCTGCAGCCGCTCGTCGGTCAGCTCCTCGACCTTGCCCTCGCCCCACTCCACGACGATCACCGACTCCGGCAGCGAGACGTCCAGGTCCAGGTCCTCCATCTCGTCGAGCCCGCCGGACAGGCGGTACGCGTCGACATGGACGAGCGGCGGGCCGTCGCCGAGGGAGGGGTGCACGCGGGCGATCACGAAGGTCGGGGAGGTGACGGCGCCGCGCACGCCGAGGCCCTCGCCCAGGCCGCGGGTCAGCGTGGTCTTGCCCGCGCCGAGTTCGCCGCTGAGCATCACGAGGTCCCCCGCGCGCAGCTGCCCGGCGAGCCGGCGGCCCAGCTCCCGCATCTGGTCGGGAGAGGTGATGGTGATCGCGGCGGACCCGGGCTCAGCCGGGCTGTGCGGTGCTGCTGGTGCTTCCATGTCCACCCACGGTAGCGCCTGCCGGGACCGCGCCGACGCGCGCGAGCAGGTCCGCGAGCCGGTCGGTGACGACCTCGGGGTGCTCCAGCATCACCAGATGGCCGGCGTCCGGGACCAGCACCAGTTCCGCGTCGGGGAGCAGGCCGGCGATGGCCTCGCTGTGCTCGCTGGGCGTGACCAGGTCCTGCACCCCGGCCAGCACCAGCACGGGTATGTCCGTGAACAGGGCCAGCGCGCCGGTCTTGTCGTGGTCGGTGAAGGCCGGGTAGAACTCCGCGACCACGTCGATCGGCGTGTTCTCGATCATCCGTTCGGCGAACCGGGCGACCGCCGGATCGACGTCCCGCCCGGCGAACGAGTAGCGCTTGATGATCCCGGCGAACAGGTCGGCGGTGGCCCGCCGCCCCCGTTCCACCAGTTCGGCGCGTTGCCCGAGCGCCTTCAGCACACCGGGCAGCACCCGGCGCACCGCGTTGACGCCGGCCACCGGAAGCCCGAAGTTGACCTCGCCGAGCCGCCCGGAGGAGGTGCCCACGAAGGCGGTGGCCACGACCCGCTCGCGGATCAGCTCGGGGTACTGGGCGGCCAGGGCCATCACCGTCATGCCGCCCATGGAGTGCCCGGCCAGCACGATCGGACCCTCGGGCGCGGCGGCGTCGAGCACGGCCTTCAGATCGCGGCCGAGCTGGTCGATGGTGAGCGGCACGTCGTCACGGGCCTGCCCCACGCCCCGCCCGGAGCGCCCGTGGCTGCGCTGGTCCCAGTGCACGGTCCGGACGACACCGCGCAGCGCGGCGCGCTGGAAGTGCCAGGAGTCCTGGCTGAGGCAGTAGCCGTGGCTGAAGACGACGGTGACGGGAGCGGGCTGCCTGCTGCCGAAGAGCCGGCGGCGGCGCGGGGACAGGTGCGCGGCGGTGTCCGGGTCGAGGTCGTCGACCTCGTAGTACAGCTCGGTGCCGTCGTCGGCGTACGCCTTGCCCGGCCGGCCGCGCAGGGTCCCGTACGGGCCCGCGGCGTCCAGGGCGAGCCGGGCCTTGCGGCGCATGCCCCGGCCGACGGTCATCCGTTCGACGGCGACGGTGGCGGCGGCGCCCGCGGCCACCACGCCCAGCGCGGCGCCCGCTATGCCGGTCGCCCGGCGCCAGCCGCCGGCGCCCGCGGCCGAGGCGGCGGCCACCGCACTGCTCTCGCTCACGTACCGCTCCTCCGTGTGACGACGTATGACGTACTGGTGTTCGGTCCGCGCGAGGGCGGCCGGTCCCGCGCAGCGTACGCGCCTGACCGGAAGTGTTCCGCGACGCGCGTCACGCTCCCCGCGTGGAACGCTCCCCGTCCCCTGCCGTCTCCCTCGCCCCGTGCCCGTCTGCCCCGTCCTCGTCTGCCCCGTCCTCGTCCGCGTGCACATGGACGCGCGGCACGCGGCCGCCGACGCGGGTGACGATCTCGTACGCGATGGTGCCCGCGGCCTGCGCCCAGTCCTCGGCGGTGGGCTCGCCGGCGTCGCCGGGCCCGAACAGCACGGCAGGCGAGCCGACCTCGGGCTCGTCGCCGCCCAGGTCCACCACGAACTGGTCCATGGCGACCCGGCCCGCGACCGTACGCAGCTTGCCGCCCACCAGGACCGGTCCGGTGCCGGAGGCGTGACGCGGGATGCCGTCCGCGTAGCCGACGGGCACCAGGCCGAGCGTGGTCTCGCCCGGGGTGACGTAGTGGTGGCCGTAGCTGACGCCGTGGCCGCCCGGCACGTGCTTCACCAGGGCCAGCGAGGCAGTCAGGGTCATCACCGGGCGCAGCCCGAAGTCGGCCGGGGTGCCGATCTCGGGGCTGGGCGAGATGCCGTAGAGGGCGATGCCGGCCCGGACGAGGTCGAAGTGGGTCTCGGGCAGGGTGAGCAGGGCCGGCGAGTTGGCGATGTGCCGCACCTCCGGGCGTACGCCCCGCGCCTCGGCGTGGGCGACCATCTCGTGGAAGCGGGCGAGCTGCGCGGCGATGGAGGGGTGGCCCGGCTCGTCGGCGCAGGCGAAGTGGGACCACAGTCCGGTGACGCGGACCAGTCCCTCGGCCTCGGCGCGCAGCGCCTCGGTGACGAGGGCGGGCCAGTCGGCGGGCTGGCAGCCGTTGCGGCCGAGTCCGGTGTCGGCCTTGAGCTGCACGCGCGCGGGCCGGCCTGCGGCGCGCGCCGCCTCCCGTACCTCCGCCAGGGCCCACAGGCCGCTCACGGACACGTCCACGTCGGCCTCGACGGCCTCCCGCCACGGGCCGCCCGGCGTCCACAGCCAGCACAGGACGCGCACCTGAGCGGGCGTCAGCCCGGCGGCGCGCAGCGCGAGCGCCTCCTCGGGCGTGGCGGTGCCCAGCCAGGCCGCCCCGGCGGCCACGGCCGCGCGGGCGCACGCGACGGCGCCGTGGCCGTACGCGTCGGACTTGACCACGGCCATCAGGGCCGCACCGGGCGCCCGCTCGCGCAGGGCGCGCACATTGGCCCGCAGAGCGGCCAGATCGATCTCGGCGCGGGCGCGCAACGGGGCCGTCCGCGGGTGTGCTGTCTCGTTCATCGCGCCCCCAGTGTCTCAGAGGGGCGGGCGGGGGTGGAGGCCGTAGGGGCGGCGGGGTGCGGTGCGGGGCGTGGCGGGGGTGGAGGGGTGGAGAGAAGCGGGCGCGTGGGGGCGCGGCGCAAAGGCGCGTGGTGCGGTGGGCACGTGGTGCGTCACGTGGTGCGTGGTGCGGTGGGTGCGTGGTGCGTGGTGCGGTGGGTGCGGGGCGCGGTGCTACCGGCGCACGCCCTCCCGCATACGGCGCGCCCCCGCCCCCCTCTCCTCCCCCGCCTGACGGCCCCTCACCGCCGCTCGCCACCACAGCCGCAGGGCCACGTCAGTCACCCCGCTCCCCCACGCCGGCCCCCTCAGTCCCGTACATCCCGCCAAGCCCGGGGGATCGCCTCGGCCACGTCGTGGGCGCCGAGCGGGGCGCCGGATGCGGCGAGGCGGCCGGCCAGGCCGTGCAGGTAGGCGGCCGCGCTGCCCGCGTCCAGGGCGGGCAGGCCCGCCGCCAGCAGCGAGCCGGCCAGTCCCGACAGCACATCGCCGCTGCCGGCGGTGGCGAGCCAGGACGTACCGGTCGGATTGACCCGTACGGGTCCGCCGTCCGGGCCGGCGACGAGGGTGGTCGAGCCCTTGAGGAGGACGGTGGCCCGGTACCGGGCGGCGAGTTCCCGCACGGAGGCCAGCCGCGCGGCCTCCACCTCCTCGCGCGCCACGCCGAGCAGCGCGGCGGCCTCGCCCGCGTGCGGGGTCATCAGGGTGGGCGCGGTACGGGCCCGTACCGCGTCGCGGTCGGCCAGCCGCAGGCCGTCGGCGTCGATCAGGACGGGCACGTCCGTGTCCAGCACCTCGGCCACGGTCGCCGCGTCGTCCCCCGCGCCGGGCCCCACCACCCACGCCTGCACCCGGCCCGCCCCGTGCGGGCCCCGGTCGGACACCAGGGTCTCGGGGAAGCGGGCGATCACGGCGTCCCCGGCCGGTCCGACGTAGCGCACGGCGCCCGCGCCGCCGCGCAGCGCGCCCGACACGGCGAGCACGGCCGCGCCCGGATAGCGGGCCGAACCCGCCGCGATGCCGACGACACCCCGGCGGTACTTGTCGCTCTCGGCGGCGGGCACCGGCAGCAGGGCGGCCACGTCGGCGTGCTGGAGGGCCGCCAGCTCCGGTACGGCGGGCAGTTCGGGTCCGAGGCCGATGTCCACCAGGCGGACCGTGCCGGCGTACTCGCGGGCCGGGTCGACGAGCAGGGCCGGTTTGTGGGTGCCGAAGGTGACGGTGAGGTCGGCGCGGACGGCCGCCCCCCGCACCTCGCCGCTGTCCGCCTCGACCCCGCTGGGCAGGTCCACGGCGACCACGGCGGCGCGCGAGCGGGCCGCCCGCCCGGCCAGGGCCGCGGCCTCGGGGCGCAGCCCGCCCGTGCCGCCGATCCCGACGATGCCGTCGACGACCAGATCGGCCCCGTCGAGCCGCGGACCGGCCGCGTCCGGACGGGTGACCGTGCCACCCGCCCGGCGCAGGGCCGCGAGGCCGCCGGGGTGGGCGCGGTCGGGGGCGAGCAGGACGGCGGTGACACCGGCGCCGCGCCGGGCCAGGCGCGCCCCGGCGTACAGGGCGTCGCCGCCGTTGTCGCCGCTGCCGACGAGCAGCACCACCCTGCTGCCGTAGACCCGTCCCAGCAGGTCCGCGCAGGCCGCGGCGAGCCCGGCGGCGGCACGCCGCATGAGCGCGCCGTCGGGGAGTCCCGCCATGAGGGCGTGCTCGGCTGTCCTGACCGTCTCGACGCTGTACGCGGTACGCATGCGGTCGAGTCTGCCCCGCATACGTGCGGGCGTGCACGGGCACCCGGCACGCGCGGGATGTATCGGGACGATTCGGGATGAAGCCGGGATGTCCGGGGCGCGGCCGGGTGGCCGTCCGCGAACGGCTCGACCAGCATGAAGTGATCACCGGCAGGAAGTGATCACCGGCTTGGAGGGATCACCGGCGTGAGGTGATCGCCCGTACCGGGCCCGCACACCCGAGGGAAGAGGCGCGAGCACATGGCGGACGAACCGGCCGGGTCCGACGTGCCGCACACGCGGGCGGCACCCGGCGGCCCATCGCGCCGGCTGCGGCTCCAGGCGCTGGAACTGCTGCTGACCGAGCAGCGGTTCCGGATCAGCCGGCATGTCCACGCCCGCTCCGCGCCCGGCCGCGAACCGCCCGGCCCCGGCCCGCTGCCGCGCCCCGCCACCGCGGTCGACTCCCCGCTGCGTGAGCTGGTGGACGCCGTGCCGGTGCCGTTCACGATCATCCGCCCGGTGCCCGGCGAGCCGGGCGCGGACCCGGAGTTCCTCTACATGGGCCACAACCGGGCCGCGCGCGAGTACGCCGAGCACCAGCTGCCGCGCGGCGCGATGCCGCCGTGGACCGGCCCGGTCCTGCTGTTCGACCGCTTCCCCACCATGGCGGGCACGCCGGTGCTGCGCCTGCTCCGCGAGGCGTGGCGCACCGGGCTCGCGCAGGGCCCCGAGCCCGCCGACTGGCCGCTGCCCGTGCCCGGCGGCGAGGTGATCCGGATCAGCAGCGACGTCTGGGTGATCCCGTTCGAGGAGCTGCTGCTGCTCAGCTGGGAGCGCGGGCACGAGGCGCTGATGGCGCAGGAGGCGCAGCGCCTGGCCCGGGTGTGCTGGGTCGAGTGGAACCTCGGCGACGGCACGGTCGAGGAGTCCTCGGGGCTGCGCGAGGTGCTGGGCCTGCCGGCCGGGGAGCCGCCGCCCGGCCTGCTGGAACTGGGCGCCATGGTGACGCCGGAGAGCCTGGACGCCCTGTACCGGGCGGTCCACGACATCCTGCTGTCCACCACCCGGTTCGCGGACTGCGATCTGCGGCTGGCCACGGGCGGGCGGCGGGTCGTGCGCTTCGTCGCCGAGCCGGTGCGGCAGGCGGCGGGGCCGGTGTGGGTGGTCCGCGCGGTGCTGCACGACGTGACCGGCGACCGCGTGGCCCGCTCGCTGGCCGAACGGGCCACCCGCGAGGCCCGGGCCCAGCGGGAGCGGGCGGACACCGTCGCCGAGGTGGCCGAGCGGCTGCGGGACGCGGTGCTGCCCGGTTTCCCGGCGGAACTGGCCGAGCACGGGATCGAGGCCGCCGCGGTCTACCGCCCCGAGGGGCGCACGGCACGGGTGGGCGGCGACTGGTACAAGACCCGCGTGCTGCCCTCGGGCAAGCTGCTGGTCGCGCTGGGCGACGCCCGCGGGCACGGGCTGGACGCGGTCACGCTGATGGCGAAGCTGCGGTACGCGCTGGCCGGTCTGGCGTACACCGGCGAGCCGGTGGAACGGCTGACCGCATGGCTGAACACGGTCGCCTGCGACGACGGCGAGGAGTCCACCGCGACCGCGGTCATCGCCCGCTACCACCCCGCCCGCGGCCTGCTGCGCTGGACGTGCGCGGGCCATCCGCCGCCCGTCCTGGTGCGCGACGGCCGGCCGCGGCTGCTCGACCCGCCGCCGGGCGGCCCCGGCCTGCCGCTGGGCGTACTGCCCGAGGCGGTCTACACGGCCGCCGAGACCGTCCTGCGCCCCGGTGACATCGTCCTGCTGTACTCGGACGGGCTGATCGAGCGCCGCGATTCGGACCTCGACCGGGACTCCGCGCGGCTGCTGCGCACGGTCGAGGCGTGCGCCGGCGCCGGTGTCCCGCCGGGCGACCGGGCGCTGGAGGCGTTCGTCCGGGCGGTGGTCGACCGGCTGACCGGCGCGCACACGGCGGACGACGCCACGGTGCTCGCCTACCGGGTCGTGGACGCCGGCGCGGGCTGAGCCGCCCGGCTACCCCTCCGCGATCACCACCGCGGAGGCCACCCCCGCGTCATGACTGAGGGACAGGTGCCAGGAGCGCACCCCGAGTTCGGCCGCGCGCGCGGCGACCGAGCCCTTGACCCGCAGCCGGGGGCGGCCGCTGTCCTCGACGTACACCTCGGCGTCCGTCCACAGCAGTCCGGCCGGGGCGCCGAGCGCCTTGGCGACCGCTTCCTTGGCGGCGAACCGGGCCGCGAGCGAGGCCATGCCCCGGCGCTCGCCGCTGGGCAGCAGCAGCTCGCGTTCCACGAAGAGCCGTGCGACCAGTGCGGGCGTCCGCTCCAGGGACACCGCGAACCGGTCGATCTCGGCCACGTCGATCCCGACCCCGATGATGCTCATGCGCGCAGCCTACGGGCCGGTGCCCGGCCCGCTCACTCCACCGTGACCGACTTCGCCAGGTTCCGGGGCTGGTCCACCTCGTTGCCGCGGGCGGTCGCCAGCTCGCAGGCGAACACCTGCAACGGCACGGTGGCCACCAGCGGCTGGAGCAGCGTCGGCGTGGCGGGGACCCGGATCAGGTGGTCGGCGTACGGGACCACCGCCTCGTCGCCCTCCTCCGCGATCACGATGGTCCGGGCGCCCCGCGCGCGGATCTCCTGGATGTTGGAGACGATCTTGTCGTGCAGCAGGGACCGGCCGCGCGGGGACGGGACCACCACGACCACCGGCAGGTCCTCGTCGATGAGGGCGATCGGCCCGTGCTTCAGCTCGCCCGCGGCGAAGCCCTCGGCGTGCATGTAGGCGAGTTCCTTGAGCTTGAGCGCGCCTTCGAGGGCGACCGGGTAGCCGACGTGCCGGCCCAGGAAGAGCACCGTGTTCTTGCCGGCCAGCGAGCGGGCGAGTTCCCGTACCGGCTCCATGGTCTCCAGGACCCGTTCGACGGCCCCGCCGATCTGCGACAGGTCGCGGATGACGGCACGGATCTCGTCGCCCCACTTGGTGCCCCGGACCTGGCCCAGGTACAGCGCGACCAGATAGCAGGCGACCAGCTGGGTCAGGAACGCCTTGGTGGAGGCGACCGCGACCTCGGGCCCGGCGTGCGTGTAGAGCACCGCGTCGGACTCGCGCGGGATGGTCGAGCCGTTGGTGTTGCAGATGGCCAGCACCTTGGCGCCCTGTTCACGGGCGTGCCGCAGCGCCATCAGGGTGTCCATGGTCTCGCCCGACTGCGAGATGGCGATGACCAGGGTCTGCGCGTCCAGGATCGGGTCGCGGTAGCGGAACTCGCTGGCGAGTTCGACCTCGCAGGGGATCCGGGTCCAGTGCTCGATGGCGTACTTGGCGATCAGGCCCGCGTGGAAGGCCGTGCCGCAGGCGACGATGACGACCTTGTCGGTCTCGCGCAGTGCGGACGCGGAGATGCGGACCTCGTCCAGGGTCAGGCTGCCCGCCGCGTCGATCCGGCCGAGCAGGGTGTCCGCGACCGCCTTGGGCTGCTCGGCGATCTCCTTGAGCATGAAGTAGTCGTAGCCGCCCTTCTCGGCGGCGGCGGCGTCCCAGTCGACGGTGTAGGAGCGGACCTCGGCGGGCCGCCCGTCGAAGCCGGTGACGCTCACGCCGTCGCGGCGCAGCTCGACCACCTGGTCCTGGCCCAGCTCGATGGCCGAGCGGGTGTGCGCGATGAACGCGGCGACGTCCGAGGCGAGGAACGCCTCGCCCTCGCCGACGCCCACCACCAGCGGGGAGTTGCGGCGGGCGCCGACGACCACGCCGGGCTCGTCGGCGTGCACGGCGACCAGCGTGAACGCCCCCTCCAGGCGCCGGCACACCAGCCGCATCGCCTCCGCGAGGTCGGCGCAGGCCGAGAACTCCTCGGCGAGCAGGTGCGCGACGACCTCGGTGTCGGTCTCGGAGGACAGGTCGTGGCCGCGCTCGGCCAGTTCGGCGCGGAGCAGGGCGAAGTTCTCGATGATGCCGTTGTGGACGACGGCCACGCGCCCGGCGTCGTCGAGGTGGGGGTGGGCGTTGGCGTCCGTGGGGCCGCCGTGGGTGGCCCAGCGGGTGTGCCCGATGCCGGTGGAACCGGCCGGCAGCGGCCGCTCGACCAGTTCCTTCTCCAGGTTGACCAGCTTCCCGGCCCGCTTCGCCGCCGCGAGGCCGCCGTCCGCGAGCACGGCGACGCCCGCCGAGTCGTAGCCCCGGTACTCCAGTCGTTTCAGCCCGGCCATCACGACATCGAGCGCCGACTGCGACCCCACGTATCCCACGATTCCGCACATGGCTCCGCAGCCTACGGCCCGTCAGCCGCCGAAATGCGGCACTCCGTGCCCGAAATCGGAAATTCCCGCCGGGTTACGCACACCCCGGCGGGAAGGGTGGCACCCCGTCACTTCAGCTTGGCGAGCTGGGCGTCGACGATCTCGGTGGGGAAGGGGAAGTCCTTGCCCGCACCGGCGGAGGCGAAGTTGGTCGTGATGAAGTGGGCCAGGGTGGCTCCCTTACGCACCACGGCAGCCTTCACCGACATCTTGTCGCCGTCACTGACGTCCAGCGTGAAGGTCACGGCCAGTGCCTCGTCACCTCCCTCGGGCGCGTCGGTCCGCGTCACCTTCAGGACCTTCGTCTCCTCTCCGTCCGCGGTGGACGCGAAGCCACCGGCACAGGAACGCGCCGCTGCGTTCAGGTCCTTCATCGCCTGCTCGGCGCCTCCGTCCGCGTAGGCGGCCAGCGTCACCCCGACGACGGGCCTGTCCACGCCGGCGAGGAACTTCTCCTCGTCCGAGGCGTCCGCGGCGGGCTTCTTCGGGTCCCCGGTCCAATGCCGCCCCGCCGCAGCCGACGGCTTGCCGACGTAGGCACCGCTCTGGAGGTGACCGAGCGGTACGCAGGCCGCGTCATTCACCTTCACCTGATCCTGCGCCGTCTCCTCCTTGGGTGAGACCTTGGCGACCTTGCCGCTCTTCACGTCCGCCTGCGTCAGCGCGGCCTTCTCCAGTTCCGCGGCGCTCAGCGGCGCGGCGGCGGGCGCGGCCGAGGACGGCGCAGCGGTCCTGCCGGGCTGGACGGTCTTGCCGCCGGTGTCCTTGCCGCCGTCGCCGGAGGAGCCGCAGGCGGTGGCGAACAGGGCGAGAGCGGCGGCGGAGGCGACGAGCGCGGTCCGGCGCACCGAGGTGGGTCTCACGGAGCGGGGCTCTTTCTCTACGGGCTGCGACAGGCCGCCGCAGCACTTTGCCCGCACTTTACGCACAGCTTCCCTACAGCTGATCATGGCCTTGCCTCACCGGTACCCGACCGTGACTTCGCTGTGATCACGGCCCGGCGGCAGCGGGCACGTGACCGACCCCACCCCCCGCCCCGTTCGAACTCCGTTAACAATGGACTGTGATCTCTCCGGTCCCCTCGATGCCCCGGAGCGCCCACCGGTCCAAGCCGGAGGCGACTCCCTACGTCGACCTCACCCGCGCCGAGTGGAGCGCGCTGCGTGACAAGACGCCGCTGCCGCTCACCGCACAGGAGGTGGAGCGGCTGCGCGGCCTCGGCGATGTCATCGACCTCGACGAGGTGCGCGACGTCTATCTGCCGCTCTCCCGCCTCCTCAACCTCTACGTCGGCGCCACCGACACCCTGCGCGGCGCGCTGAACACCTTCCTCGGCGAGCAGGGCTCCCAGTCGGGCACCCCGTTCGTCATAGGAGTGGCGGGCTCGGTCGCGGTCGGCAAGTCGACCGTGGCCCGGCTGCTCCAGGCGCTGCTCTCGCGCTGGCCCGAGCACCCCCGGGTCGAACTGGTCACCACCGACGGCTTCCTGCTGCCCACGCGGGAGCTGGAGACGCGCGGCCTGATGTCCCGCAAGGGCTTCCCGGAGTCCTACGACCGCAGGGCGCTGACCCGGTTCGTCGCCGACATCAAGGCCGGCAAGGCCGAGGTGACGGCGCCCGTCTACTCGCACCTCATCTACGACATCGTCCGTGGCGAGCGGCTCACCGTCCGCCGCCCGGACATCCTGATCGTCGAGGGCCTGAACGTGCTCCAGCCCGCGCTGCCCGGCCAGGACGGCCGCACCCGGGTCGGGCTCGCGGACTACTTCGACTTCAGCGTGTACGTCGACGCGCGCACCGAGGACATCGAGCGCTGGTACCTGAACCGGTTCCGCAAGCTGCGCGAGACCGCCTTCCAGGACCCCTCCTCGTACTTCCGCAAGTACACGCAGGTCTCCGAGGACGAGGCGCTGGACTACGCCCGCACCATGTGGCGGACCATCAACAAGCCCAATCTGGTGGAGAACATCGCGCCCACCCGGGGCCGGGCGACGCTCGTCGTGCGCAAGGGGCCGGACCACAAGGTGCAGCGCCTGAGCCTGCGCAAGCTCTGAGCCCAGACCGCGCGGGATCCCGCGGCGGGGCCACCGGACCGGCGGTGCCGGCGGCCCCGTACCGGCCGGACGTCAGCCCAGCGCCGACTTCACCGCGTCGGCCAGCCGCCCGGCCACCGACCGGGCCTGCTCGATGTCCGCGGCCTCGACCATCACCCGGACCAGCGGCTCGGTGCCCGAGGGGCGCAGCAGCACCCGGCCGGTGCCGCCCAGCTCGCGCTCCGCCTCGGTGACGGCGGCGGCCAGGTCGGCGGAGGTCCGCACCCGGGACTTGTCCACGTCGGGGACGTTGACCAGGACCTGCGGCAGGCGCTCCATCACCGCGGCCAGATCACGCAGCGTACGGCCGCTCTCCGCGACCCGGGCCGCCAGCATCAGGCCGGTCAGCGTGCCGTCGCCGGTGGTGGCGTGGTCGAGGATGATGACGTGGCCGGACTGCTCGCCGCCGAGCGCGAACCCCTCGGCCTTCATCTCCTCCAGGACATAGCGGTCACCGACGGCGGTCTGCACGAGGCGGATGCCCTCGCGCTCCATGGCCAGCTTGAAGCCCAGGTTCGACATGACGGTGGCCACCACCGTCTCGGAGCGCAGCGCGCCGTGCTCGCGCATGGCCAGCGCCAGCACGGCCAGGATCTGGTCGCCGTCGACCTCCTCGCCGGTGTGGTCCACGGCCAGGCAGCGGTCGGCGTCGCCGTCGTGCGCGATGCCGAGGTGGGCGCCGTGCGCGACGACGGCGGCCTTGATCTTGTCCAGGTGGGTGGAGCCGCAGCCGTCGTTGATGTTGAGGCCGTCCGGCTCCGCGCCGATGGTGACGATCTCGGCCCCGGCCCGCGCGAACGCCTCGGGCGAGACCCGGGCGGCGGCGCCGTGCGCCTCGTCCAGGACGATCTTCAGGCCGTCGAGACGGTTCGGCAGGACACCGACGAGATGGGCGACGTACTTGTCGAAGCCCTCGTCGTACTCGCGGACCCGGCCGACGCCCGAGCCGGTCGGACGGTCCCAGGGGGCGCCGGTGCGGTGCTCCTCGTAGATCCGCTCGATGCTGTCCTCCAGCTCGTCGGCGAGCTTGTGGCCGCCGCGGGCGAAGAACTTGATGCCGTTGTCGGGCATGGCGTTGTGGCTGGCCGACAGCATCACACCGAGGTCGGCGCCGAGCGCGCCGGTCAGGTACGCCACCGCGGGCGTCGGCAGCACACCCACGCGCAGCACGTCCACCCCGGCGCTGGCCAGGCCCGCGACCACGGCGGCCTCCAGGAACTCACCGGAGGCACGCGGGTCGCGGCCGACCACGGCCTTGGGGCGGTGGCCCTCGAAGGTGCCCGCCTCGGCCAGCACGTGCGCCGCGGCGACGGAGAGGCCGAGCGCCATCTCGGCGGTCAGGTCCGCGTTGGCGACGCCGCGCACGCCGTCCGTGCCGAAGAGTCGTCCCACTTGTCCTCCTGAGAAAGCGTCAGTTCGTGAAGCCGTGCCGGGGGTGTGCGGCCCGCGTTCACTGTTCACCGGGTCGTGTCGCCGCTGCCGTCACAGGTCCCGGACCCGGGCATCCGATCACACCAGCCGTTGAGCACCTTGTGCCGTTATACGCCCAAGGCCGGTGATAAACGAACGCCCCGGCGGCACAGTGGCGTGCCGCCGGGGCGTTCGGAGTAGGGCCTGTCCGCAGGCAGCCGCTGTTTAGCGCTTGCTGTACTGCGGAGCCTTACGGGCCTTCTTCAGACCGGCCTTCTTGCGCTCGACCGCACGGTCGTCGCGCTTGAGGAAGCCGGCCTTCTTGAGCGGGCCGCGGTTGTTGTCGACGTCGGCCTCGTTCAGGGCGCGGGCGACACCGAGACGCAGGGCACCGGCCTGGCCGGAGACACCGCCACCGGCGATGCGGGCGACGACGTCGTAACGGCCTTCGAGCTCCAGCACCTTGAAGGGCTCGTTGACTTCCTGCTGGTGCACCTTGTTGGGGAAGTAGTCCTCAAGGGTGCGGCCGTTGATCTTCCACTTGCCGGTGCCCGGGACGATCCGGACGCGGGCGATGGCGTTCTTGCGACGGCCCAGGCCGGCGGCCGGCTGGGGCTCGCCGAAGCGGGAGGCCATGGACTCCGAGGTGTACTCACCCTCGACGGGGACCTCGGACTCGGTGGTGTAGCTGTCGATGTCAAGCTCTTCGAGCGGCTGCTCGGCAGTGGTCTCGGCCACGATTCTCCTCAGATTCTCTGCTGGTCTTGGGGGTGGCCGGAGTTACTGCGCGACCTGGGTGATCTCGAACGGCACCGGCTGCTGGGCGCCGTGCGGGTGCTGGTCACCCTTGTAGACCTTCAGCTTCGAGAGCATCTGACGGCCCAGGGAGTTCTTGGGGAGCATGCCCTTGACGGCCTTCTCGACGGCCTTCTCGGGGTTGTTCGCGAGCAGGTCGTCGTAGCGGACGGACCGCAGACCACCCGGGTAGCCGGAGTGGCGGTACGCCATCTTCTGGGTCCGCTTGTTGCCGGACAGGTGCACCTTGTCGGCGTTGACGATGATGACGAAGTCACCGGCGTCGACGTGCGGCGCGTAGATCGGCTTGTGCTTGCCCCGCAGAAGGGTGGCGGCGGTGGTCGCCAGGCGGCCCAGGACGACGTCCTGGGCGTCAATGACATGCCACTGGCGCGTGATGTCGCCGGGCTTGGGGCTGTACGTACGCACGGTTCGTAGCCTTCGCTTCTTCAGTGAATGGTCCTGACAAGGTCACCGAAGACGATCACGACAGCCCTGACCGCACAGCGGTGACGCAAACCGCGTGCTGGTCGCTGGTCATCGGCCCGGTGGACCGGTGTAAGGGCCGGGTCCGTGAGAAGAGCCAAGCCAATACACAACGAACAGGCAG
The DNA here is from genome assembly GCF_040644175.1 of Streptomyces sp. NPDC047017. Taxonomy (NCBI): domain Bacteria; kingdom Bacillati; phylum Actinomycetota; class Actinomycetes; order Kitasatosporales; family Streptomycetaceae; genus Streptomyces; species Streptomyces sp. NPDC047017. Next base: position 209,322 of record NZ_JBEYVW010000013.1, read on the forward strand.
GATACCCGTGGCGGCTCGGCCCGGTCAAAACGGGTGCGCCGCCGCTGGTCCCGCGTGTTCCGCACCCCAGTGTACGGGCGCCCCGGCGCCGACAGGAGCCGCCGTTAGGATGCGGCCCATGACTCATGGGCAGGGGGGCGGCTCACAGTCCCAGTGGGACCCCTGGAAACCGAATTCCCAGCAGCAGCCGTGGAACAGCGCGGACGGCGACCGGACCCCCGACTGGGCGGCGCTGGCCGAGGCGTCCGAGACGCGTGCCAAACGGCGCCGGATGCTGTTCATCGGCGGTGGCGCGCTGGCCACCGTCGCGGTCGGCGCGGCCGTCGCCGTGGCCGTGGTGTCCGCGAACAGCGGCGGCGGCACCTCCGGCCCGCACGCCTCCGGCCTGCCCACCGCGGCCCTGCCGAGCGGCTCCGCCTCGGCCCCCTCCTTCGCGCCCACCAGCGCCCCGCCGCCGCTGGACCCCAAGGACTTCATATCCAGCGCCAAGAAGGACACCGCCCCGCTCGGCCCGGACACGCTCTTCCCGGGCACCACCCTCACCATGGGCGCGAACGTGTACCGGAAGGGCCCCACGGCCGACACCAAGAGCTGCGCCGACGCCGCCCAGGGCACCCTGGCCAAGGTCCTCACCGACAACGGCTGCACCCGCCTGATCCGCGCCACCTACACGCAGAGCGGCGTCGCCGTCACCGTCGGTGTCGCCGTCTTCGGCACCGAGGCGCAGGCCACCAAGGCCAAGGGCCAGGCCGACAAGAAGAGCATCGTCGCGCCGCTGGCCGGCGGCGGCGTCGCGGCCTTCTGCGACGGCGCGGTCTGCCGCTCCACCACGAACTCCTACGGCCGCTACGCCTACTTCACCCTCACCGGTCTCCCCGGCGCCAAGAACGTGACGGCCAAGGACACCAAGGCGTTCCGCACCGGCGACGACCTCGCCGAGTTCGCCTTCCGCCAGATCCGCCGGCGCGGCGAGGCCCAGGCGTCGGCCGCGGCGAACCGGTAGAACCGGTAGAACCGGCAGAACCGGCAGAACCGGCAGAACCAGCAGGCCCGGGGCACGGGGCACAGGACCCGGGCGCGCACGGCACCCGCCGCGTCACCGCGCGGGCGTGCCCAGCGCCCGGAACCGCCACCCCGCCGCCCGCCAGGCGTCCGCGTCCAGCGCGCCCCGGCCGTCCACGATCCGCGACCGGGCCACCAGCGTGCCGGCCCGCCGCGGATCGACCTCGCGGAACTGCGGCCACTCGGTCAGGTGCAGCACCAGCTCCGCCCCGCGCAGCGCCTCCTCGACGGAGAGCGCGTACCCGAGCAGCGGGAACGCCTTGCGCGCGTTGTCCATCGCCTCGGGGTCGTAGACCGTCACATCGGCGCCGTCCAGGTCCAGGCGGGCCGCCACGTTCAGCGCGGGCGAGTCGCGGATGTCGTCGGAGTCCGGCTTGAAGGCCGCCCCCAGCACGGCCACCCGCGCCCCGAGCACACTGCCCGCGCACAGCTCACGGGCCAGCGCGATCACCCGGTCCCGGCGCCGCATGTTGATCGCGTCGACCTGCCGCAGGAACCCCAGGTCCACGCCCAGCTCGGCGGCGCGGTGCGCGAAGGCGCGGATGTCCTTGGGCAGGCAGCCGCCGCCGAAGCCGACCCCGGCCCGCAGGAACGCCCGCCCGATCCGGGTGTCGTGCCCCAGCGCCTCGGACAGGTGCCGCACGTCACCGCCGGTGGCCTCGCACACCTCGGCCATCGCGTTGATGAAGGAGATCTTGGTGGCCAGGAAGGAGTTCGCGGCCGTCTTGACCAGCTCGGCGGTGGCGAAGTCGGTGACGACCAGCGGTGTCCCGGCGGCGAGCACCGGCGCGTACACAGCGCGCAGCAGCCGCTCCGCGCGGCCCGTGCGCACCCCGAGGACCAGCCGGTCGGGACGCAGGGTGTCCTCGACGGCGAAGCCCTCCCGCAGGAACTCCGGGTTCCACGCGATCTCGGCACGGCGGTGGGCGTCCGCGAGCCGCGCCGCCGTGCCCACCGGCACCGTCGACTTGCCCACCAGCAGGGCGCCCTTGCGGGCGTGCCGCGCGATCGCCCCGAAAGCGCTCTCCACGTACGTCAGGTCCGCGCCGTCCCCGTCCCGGCACTGCGGGGTCCCCACGCACACGAAGTGCACCTGCCCGAAGGCACCGGCCTCCTCGTACGACGAGGTGACCCGCAGCCGCCCGCTCGCCGTGTGCCGGGCGACCATCCCGGCCAGCCGCGGCTCGTGGAACGGCACCCGGCCGGCCCGCAGCGCCGCCACCTTGCCGGCGTCGGTGTCGACCCCGACCACCTCGTGTCCCAGCTCCGCCAGGCAGGCGGCGTGCGTGGCACCCAGGTAGCCGGTGCCGATGACGGTGAGCCGCATGGGGTCCGCCTCTCTCGCGTACGCCCCCTGCCGCCGGCGTACGGCGGCAGGTCGGTCCAGCGAGTTCCCGCCCGGCCGGAACCGTACCGTCACCCAGGGTGAGCGGCCCCGCTCAGCAGCAGCCGGCCGCCGGCAGCGACCGCTTGTTGCGCGCCTCCCGGCTGCGCGCGGCCAGCAGCTCATCGGCCGGGTAGCCGACCTCCTCCAGGGTCAGCCCGTGCGGCCGCACCACGTGCACCGCGGAGTCCCGGACGCCCGCCGCCAGCACCTCGCCCGGCCAGTCGGGCGGCCGGTGCCCGTCCCCGACGAACAGCAGCGCCCCGATCAGCGAACGCACCATGTTGTGGCAGAAGGCGTCCGCGCGCACGGTCGCGGTGACGATCCCGTCCGCGCCCCGCTCCAGGCTCAGCTCCTGGAGGGTGCGGATGGTGGTCGCGCCCTCGCGCTTCTTGCAGTACGCGGCGAAGTCGTGCTCCCCCAGCAGCCGCCGGGCGGCCTCGTTCATGGCGGCCACGTCGAGCGGCCAGTCGTGCCACAGCACATGGCCGCGCAGCAGCGGGTCCACCCCGCCGGGGTTGTCGGTGACCCGGTAGGCGTAGAGGCGCCAGACGGCCGAGAAACGGGCGTTGAAGCCGCTGGGCGCGGGCCGCAGCGCCCACACCCGCACATCGCGGGGCAGCCGCCCGGCGAGCCGCTTCAGCAGCTTCTCGTGGTGCTCGCGCCAGACCTCCTCCGGCAGGTCCACGTGCGCCACCTGGCCGCGCGCGTGCACCCCGGCGTCGGTCCGCCCGGCCACGGTCAGCTCGTACGTCTCCTGCGCCCGCGTCACCGTGCGCAGCGCGTCCTCGATCTCCCCCTGCACGGTCCGCCTGCCGCCGGCCTGCTTGGCCCAGCCGTGGAAGCCGCTGCCGTCGTAGGACAGGTCGAGGCGGACCCGGACCTGGCCGGGCTGTACGTCGTCGCTCACACAGAGATCCTCTCAGGTACGAAAAAGCGGGCCCGCTCCTGGAAGGAACGGACCCGCGAACGCCCCGGAGGGCGCGGAACGCTTACGCGTCCTTGGACTCCTCGGCCGGAGCCTCGGTGGCCTCGGTCTGCTCGACCTGGGCCTCGTCGGACTCCTTGACCGCACGCTTGGTGGCGGCCTCGGCCTCGCCCACGGCGTTCTGCTGCACCGTCAGCGCCTCGACCAGCTCGATGACGGCCATGGGCGCGTTGTCGCCACGGCGGTTACCGATCTTGGTGATGCGGGTGTAGCCACCGGGACGGTTCTCGTAGCGCGGGCCGATCTCGGTGAAGAGCGTGTGGACGACGCTCTTGTCCGTGATCACCTGGAGCACCTGACGGCGGTTGTGAAGGTCGCCCTTCTTCGCCTTGGTGACCAGACGCTCGGCGTACGGCCGCAGCCGGCGCGCCTTCGCCTCGGTGGTGGTGATGCGGCCGTGCTCGAACAGCGCCTTCGCGAGGTTCGCGAGGAGGAGCTTCTCGTGCGCGGCGCTGCCGCCCAGACGGGCACCCTTGGTGGGCCTCGGCATGATGTTTCTCCTAGAGGTCTGCCCCGGCCGTATCAGGTACCGGAGTCAGTATCCGAGCAGGCGGTCGCCTGTCGGAGATCCGGACGAGGCCCCGAAGGGGCTCGTCCGGAAAGGGTGCGGGCAACCGCGCGCTCAAGCACAGCGCACCCGCACCCGAGTACGGACCGGAAGGCCCGGGCTTCTCAGTACTGCTCGGTCTCCACGAAGCCCGCGTCCGCGTCGTCGTCCGCGCCGAACGCGTCCGCGGCGGCGGTCGGGTCGAACCCGGGAGGCGAGTCCTTCAGCGCCAGGCCCATACCGGCCAGCTTCGCCTTGACCTCGTCGATGGACTTCGCACCGAAGTTGCGGATGTCCAGCAGGTCCGCCTCGGAGCGCGCGACCAGCTCACCCACGGAGTGGATGCCCTCACGCTTGAGGCAGTTGTACGACCGGACGGTGAGCTCCAGCTCCTCGATCGGCAGCGCCAGGTCCGCGGCGAGGGCGGCGTCCGTGGGCGAGGGGCCCATGTCGATGCCCTCGGCGTCGATGTTCAGCTCGCGGGCGAGACCGAACAGCTCGACCAGGGTCTTGCCGGCGGAGGCCATGGCGTCACGCGGACGCATCGCCTGCTTGGTCTCGACGTCGACGATCAGCTTGTCGAAGTCGGTGCGCTGCTCGACACGGGTCGCCTCGACCTTGTACGTGACCTTGAGCACCGGCGAGTAGATGGAGTCGACCGGGACCCGGCCGATCTCCTGGCCCGCCTGCTTGTTCTGCACGGCGGAGACGTAGCCGCGACCGCGCTCGACGGTCAGCTCCATCTCCAGCTTGCCCTTGCCGTTGAGCGTGGCGAGGACGAGGTCGGGGTTGTGCACCTCGACACCGGCCGGGGGCGCGATGTCGGCGGCGGTGACCAGACCCGGGCCCTGCTTGCGCAGGTACATCACGACCGGCTCGTCGTGCTCCGAGGAGACGACCAGCTGCTTGATGTTGAGGATCAGGTCGGTGACGTCCTCCTTGACGCCCGGCACGGTGGTGAACTCGTGCAGGACACCGTCGATGCGGATGGACGTGACCGCCGCACCCGGGATCGAGGAGAGGAGCGTACGGCGCAGGGAGTTGCCGAGGGTGTAGCCGAAGCCCGGCTCCAGCGGCTCGATCACGAACCGGGAGCGGAACTCGTCGACGACCTCTTCGGTCAACGAGGGGCGCTGAGCGATCAGCATCTGTGGATCAGATCCTTCTTTCGTGGACGCCCGCTATTTGACGTCCGACGGGACCGCGCCCGAAGGGGTGCGGTACTGCAAGGGTACGGGCGGCACGACCCGAAAGAGCCGTACCGCCCGAGAAGCCTGGTGAAGCGAGGTCAGACGCGACGGCGCGGGTTACCTCCGCTCACGCGGAGACGGCACCGCAGCCGACCGGGTCAGACGCGACGACGCTTCGGCGGGCGGCAGCCGTTGTGCGGGGTCGGGGTGACGTCCTGGATGGAGCCGACCTCGAGACCGGTCGCCTGGAGCGAACGGATGGCGGTCTCACGACCGGAACCCGGGCCCTTGACGAACACGTCGACCTTGCGCATGCCGTGCTCCTGGGCGCGGCGGGCAGCCGACTCGGCGGCCATCTGCGCGGCGAACGGCGTGGACTTCCGGGAGCCCTTGAAGCCGACGTGGCCGGCGGAGGCCCAGGAGATCACGTTGCCGCTCGGGTCGGTGATCGAAACGATGGTGTTGTTGAACGTGCTCTTGATGTGCGCGTGGCCGTGAGCGACGTTCTTCTTTTCCTTGCGGCGCACCTTCTTGGCAGCGCCCTGACGTCCCTTGGGGGGCATGTCGTTCTCCTACGGGAGGTGGTCGGTCCTACAGCGAAGACCGCTGGACGGCGAGTCCGCTGCGGACTACTTCTTGCCCGGCTTCTTCTTGCCGGCGATGGCGCGACGCGGGCCCTTGCGGGTACGGGCGTTCGTGCTGGTGCGCTGACCGCGGACGGGCAGACCGCGGCGGTGCCGCAGGCCCTGGTAGCAGCCGATCTCGACCTTGCGGCGGATGTCGGCCTGGATCTCGCGACGGAGGTCACCCTCGGTCTTGATGTTGTTGTCCACGTACTCGCGGATCGCGACGAGCTGCTCCTCGGAGAGGTCGCGGACGCGGGTGTCGGGGTCGATGCCGGTGGCAGCCAGCGTCGCCTGGGACAGGGTCCGGCCGATGCCGAACACGTAGGTGAGGGCGACCTCCACGCGCTTTTCGCGCGGGATGTCAACACCGGAAACGCGTGCCATTCAATGGCTCCAGTTTGATCTTCGGAGGTCTTCCACAGGACCTGTTCCCAGCCGCCGTACGAGGTACGGACTGGGTCCCCGGCCTCCGAGCCGGGGGTGTCGAGCGGGCGATGCCGCCGCTCGGGACCTGCGTATGAACATATTCAGCTCGCGTCGCGCGAAACTCTGCGATAGAGGTGCAGAGGGTGCGGTCGGTCGTGCGTCAGCCCTGGCGCTGCTTGTGGCGCGGGTTGTCGCAGATGACCATGACCCGGCCGTGACGGCGGATCACCCTGCACTTGTCGCAGATCTTCTTGACGCTCGGCTTGACCTTCATGGGATGTGAGGTTCTCCGGGTCAGTTGCCGGCGGACCCACGGCATGAGCGCCGCGGGACGTGGGCAAGATCTACTTGTACCGGTAGACGATCCGGCCACGCGTCAGGTCGTACGGAGACAGCTCCACCACGACCCGGTCGTCAGGGAGGATGCGGATGTAGTGCATACGCATCTTGCCGCTGATGTGTGCCAGGACCTGGTGGCCGTTCTGGAGCTCGACCTTGAACATGGCGTTCGGCAGAGACTCGACGACAGTGCCCTCGATCTCGATGGCACCTTGCTTCTTGGCCACGCTTCGCCCTTCGAATCGACTACCTTGATCGACTCTCCACGCTTCCCTTACGGGCACATGCGGACATGCGGATGCACGAGAGCCGACGAGTCAGTCTACGTCAGCGCACCCGGAAACACGAATCGGAAAATCCTGCCCTGCGGCGGAGATCGTTATGCCAACGGATCGGGAGCGGCCGCGATGCCCAGCTCCGCCAGCTTCGCCTTGCCGCCGTCCGGGGCGGTCAGGACCAGGGGGCCCTGCTCGGTCAGCGCGACCGAGTGCTCCCAGTGCGAGGACCACGTGCCGTCGGTGGTGATGACGGTCCAGTCGTCTTCGAGGACCCGGGTGCGCGGGGTGCCCAGGGAGACCATGGGCTCGATGGCCAGGCAGAAGCCGGGGACCAGCTTGGGGCCCTTGCCGCGGCGGCGGTCGACGTAGTTCAGCAGGTGCGGGTCCATGTGCATCTCGGTGCCGATGCCGTGGCCGCCGTAGTCCTCGATGATCCCGTACTTGCCGCCGCCCGGCTTGGGCTGGCGGCGGATGTACGTCTCGACCGCGCGGGAGATGTCGACCAGCCGGTTGCCCGGCTTCATGGCCGCGATGCCGGCCCACATCGACTCCTCCGTCACCCGCGACAGCTCGACCAGCTCCGGGGCGTGGCCGGAGCCGACGAACGCCGTGTACGCCGCGTCCCCGTGCCAGCCGTCGACGATCGCGCCGCAGTCGATGGAGATGACGTCACCGTCCTTGAGGACGACCTCGTCGGAGGGGATGCCGTGCACGACGACCTCGTTGACCGAGGTGCAGATGGTGGCCGGGAAGCCGCCGTAGCCGAGGAAGTTCGGCTTGGCGTTGTGCTCGGCGAGCACCTTGCGGGCCACCTCGTCCAGGTCCTTGGTGGTGGCCCCGGGCACGGCCGCCTCCCGGGTGGCCGCGTGGATCGCGGCGACGACCAGCCCCGCCGCACGCATTGTGGCGATCTGCTCGGGGGTCTTGATCTGCACCATGGGAACGGGGGCCTTTCTGGACCGGGGGGACCGACTGCTTCCACCTTACGGGCGCGGGCGCGCCCACAGCGCAGCCGCGGCCCCTTCCCGAGGGAACCGCGGCTGTCACCGACGGAGAGGACTACTGCGTCGCGTCCTCGCGCTTGAGCGCCTCCAGCGCCCGCCGCGTGATCTCGTCGACCGGACCGAGCGAGGAGATCGTCACGACCAGGCCCTGCGCCCGGTAGTAGTCGATGATCGGCTCGGTCTGCGTGTGGTAGACCTCCAGCCGCTTGCGCACGGTGTCCTCGTGGTCGTCGTCGCGCTGGTACAGCTCGCCGCCGCAGACGTCGCAGACGCCCTCCTGCTTCGGCTTGCTGTACGTCACGTGGAAGACGTGGCTGGAGTCGTTGCGGCAGATGCGCCGGCCGGCGATCCGCTTGACGACCTCGTCCTCGGGGACCTCCAGGTCCAGCACCGCGTCCAGCTTGATGTCCTCGCCGTCCAGCAGCTCGTCCAGCGCCTGGGCCTGGGACACGTTGCGCGGGAAGCCGTCCAGCAGGAAACCGCCCTGCGCGTCCGGCTGCCCCATGCGGTCCTTGGCCATCGCGATGGTGACCTCGTCCGGGACCAGATTGCCGGCGTCCATGTAGGACTTCGCGAGCTTGCCCAGCTCCGTCTGTCCGCTGATGTTCGCGCGGAACAGGTCACCCGTGGAGATGTGCGGGATCGACAGCTTCTCGGCAAGACGGACGGCCTGCGTACCCTTGCCTGCGCCCGGCGGCCCGACGAGGACGATTCGCATCAGCGGAGGAACCCTTCGTAATTGCGCTGCTGGAGCTGGCTCTCGATCTGCTTCACCGTCTCCAGGCCCACACCCACGATGATGAGGATGCTGGTCCCGCCGAAGGGGAAGTTCTGGCTTGCCCCGAAGCCCACCAACGCCACTGTCGGCACGAGAGCGATCAGACCCAGATACAGCGAACCCGGCCAGGTGATCCGGTTGAGCACGTACGACAGGTACTCAGCGGTCGGTCGGCCAGCCCGGATGCCCGGGATGAAGCCACCATACTTCTTCATGTTGTCGGCGACTTCCTCGGGGTTGAAGGAGATCGCCACGTAGAAGAACGCGAAGAACACGATGAGCAAGAAGTACAGAGTGATGTAAAGCGGGTGATCGCCCTTGGTCAGGTTCTGCTGGACCCAGGCCTTCCACCCCGAATTGCCTCCGGAGAACTGCGCGACCAGGGCCGGGATGTAGAGCAGCGACGAGGCGAAGATGACGGGAATCACACCCGCCTGGTTCACCTTGAGCGGGATGTACGTCGACGTACCGCCGTAGGACCGGCGGCCGATCATGCGCTTCGCGTACTGCACCGGGATGCGGCGCTGGGCCTGCTCGACGAAGACCACCAGGCCGACCATGATCAGGCCGACCAGGATGACGGTGCCGAACTCGATCCAGCCGCCGGCCAGGGTGCCCGCCTTCTTGATGGCCCACAGCGCGGAGGGGAACGTGGCGGCGATCGAGATGAACATCAGGATCGACATGCCGTTGCCGATGCCGCGGTCGGTGATCAGCTCACCGAGCCACATCACGACACAGGTGCCGGCGGTCATGCAGATCACCATCACGATGGTGTTGAAGATCGCCTGGTCCGGGACGATGCTCGACGCGACCGTGCAGTTGCCGAACAGGGCACCGCTGCGGGCGGTGGCGACCAGTCCGGTGCCCTGCAGGATGGCGAGCGCCACCGTCAGGTAACGGGTGTACTGGGTGATCTTGGTCGTGCCGGCCTGGCCCTCCTTCTTGAGGGCCTCAAGCCGCGGGATCACCACGGTCAGCAGCTGCAGGATGATGCTCGCCGTGATGTACGGCATGATCCCGAGGGCGAAGACCGTGATCTGCAGCAGCGCGCCGCCGCTGAACATGTTGACCAGGCCGAAGAGTCCCTGGTTGCCGGACGCCTCGGACACGCACTGCTGGACGGCCTTGTAGTTGACGCCCGGGATCGGGATGTGGGTACCGACGCGGTAGACCACGATGATGCCGAGTGTGAAGAGCAGCTTCTTGCGCAGGTCGGGCGTCCTGAACGCCCGGGCGAAGCCGGTGAGCACGGTGCCTCCTGCGACCCCCGCGCACGTGCGTCAGGGTGACGGATTCGAGGTTCCAACAGAGAACGACTGAACGGACAACGGATGACTGCCGCTCCGGGTGCCCGTGATGAGCATCCGGTGGACGTGGACAGTGCTGGCCACCTTACCGGCGACACCGCCCCCCTAGGAACGACCAACCGGGGATACCCCATTTGTGGGTATCCCCGGTCGGGATCGTTCAGGTCATCGAGACGGCCGGATGTTTCAGACCAGCTCGGTGACGCTACCGCCGGCGGCGGTGATCTTCTCCTTGGCGGAGCCGGAGACGGCGTCCACCGTCACCTGCAGCGCCACGGAGACCTCGCCCTGGCCCAGGACCTTGACGAGGCTGTTCTTGCGAACGGCACCCTTGGCCACCAGGTCCTCGACCGTGACCTCGCCACCCTGCGGGTAGAGCGCGGCCAGCTTGTCGAGGTTGACGACCTGGTACTCGGTCTTGAACGGGTTCTTGAAGCCCTTCAGCTTCGGGAGGCGCATGTGGAGGGGCATCTGGCCACCCTCGAAGCGCTCCGGAACCTGGTAGCGGGCCTTCGTGCCCTTGGTACCACGACCGGCCGTCTTACCCTTCGACGCCTCACCACGACCCACACGGGTCTTGGCGGTCTTGGCGCCCGGGGCGGGACGGAGGTTGTGGATCTTGAGCGGGTTGTTCTCCGCCATGATCAGTCGACCTCCTCGACCGTCACGAGGTGGCGGACGGTGTGCACCATGCCGCGGAACTCGGGGCGGTCCTCCTTGACGACCACGTCACCCAGGCGCTTGAGGCCCAGGGAACGCAGGGTGTCACGGTGGTTCTGCTTGCTGCCGATGTAGGACTTCTTCTGCGTGATCTTGAGCTGCGCCATGATTACGCACCCGCCCCGGCACGCGCACGCAGGAGGGCAGCGGGAGCGACGTCCTCCAGCGGCAGACCGCGGCGGGCCGCGACCTCCTCGGGACGCTGCAGGCCCTTGAGGGCCGCCACCGTGGCGTGCACGATGTTGATCGCGTTGTCGGAGCCGAGCGACTTCGACAGGATGTCGTGGATACCGGCGCACTCGAGCACGGCACGCACCGGGCCACCGGCGATAACACCGGTACCGGGCGACGCGGGCTTGAGCAGCACGACGCCGGCAGCCTTCTCACCCTGGATCGGGTGCGGGATGGTGCCCTGGATGCGGGGGACCTTGAAGAAGTGCTTCTTGGCCTCCTCAACACCCTTGGCGATGGCGGCCGGCACCTCCTTGGCCTTGCCGTATCCGACACCCACGGTGCCGTCACCGTCGCCCACCACGACCAGCGCGGTGAAGCTGAAGCGACGACCACCCTTCACAACCTTGGCGACGCGGTTGATCGCGACGACGCGCTCAACGTACGCGGTCTTCTCGGCGGCAGCTGCGCCGCCGTCACGGCCCTTCCGGTCCCGCCGCTCGCCGCCACCGGCACCGCCACCGCGGCGCTGGGGTCCAGCCATTGGAATTACCTCTCTCTGTTTCCGCTAGCTCGGAACCGGCTCAGAACTTCAGGCCGGCTTCGCGGGCGGCGTCCGCCAGGGCGGCGATGCGCCCGGCGTACTGGTTGCCACCACGGTCGAACACGACAGCCTCGACACCGGCGGCCTTGGCGCGCTCGGCGACCAGGGCGCCGACCTGCTTGGCCTGCGCGGACTTGTCGCCCTCGCCGCCGCGGATCGACGTGTCCAGCGTGGACGCCGATGCCACGGTGTGGCCCTTGAGGTCGTCGATCACCTGCGCCACGATGTGGCGGTTGGAGCGGGTCACGACCAGACGGGGGCGCTCCGCCGTACCGGCGATCCGCTTGCGGATCCGGATGTGACGGCGCTTGATCGCGGCGCGCTTGTAGGCGTCGCCCTTGAGGATCTTCTGCCCGTATGCCATGGCTTACTTACCCGCCTTTCCGACCTTGCGGCGGATGACTTCGCCCTCGTACTTGACACCCTTGGCCTTGTACGGGTCGGGCTTGCGCAGCTTGCGGATGTTGGCCGCAACCTCGCCGACCTTCTGCTTGTCGATGCCCTCGACCGAGAAGCGGGTGGGGGCCTCCACCTTGAAGGTGATGCCCTCGGGTGCCTCGACGGTGATCGGGTGGCTGTAGCCGAGCGCGAACTCGAGGTTCGAGCCCTTGGCCGTCACGCGGTAACCGACACCGCTGATCTCGAGCTTCTTCACGTAACCCTGGGTCACGCCGGTGATCATGTTCGCCACCAGCGTGCGGGACAGGCCGTGCAGGGCCTTGTTCTGACGCTCGTCGTTCGGACGGGTGACGTTCAGCACGCCGTCCTCACCCTTGACGATGTCGATCGGCGCGACGACGGTGTGGGTCAGCGAGCCCTTGGGGCCCTTGACCGAGACCGTACGGCCGTCGATGGTGACGTCCACGCCGGCGGGAACCGTGATGGGGAGCTTGCCAATACGCGACATAGCTGTTTCCTCCGTTCCCTTCCGTTACCAGACGTAGGCGAGGACTTCCCCACCCACGCCCTTCTTGCCGGCCTGCTTGTCGGTGAGGAGACCGTGCGACGTGGAGATGATCGCCACGCCGAGGCCGCCGAGCACCTTCGGCAGGTTGGTGGACTTCGCGTAGACCCGGAGACCGGGCTTCGAGATCCGCTTGATGCCCGCGATGGAGCGCTCACGGTTCGGGCCGTACTTCAGCTCGAGGACGAGGTTCTTGCCGACCTCGGCGTCCTCGGTCTTCCAGCCGGTGATGAAGCCCTCCTGCTGGAGGATCTCCGCGATGTGCGACTTGATCTTCGATGCCGGCATCGTCACGGAGTCGTGGTATGCCGAGTTCGCGTTCCGCAGACGCGTAAGCATGTCTGCGATCGGATCAGTCATGGTCATGAATTGGCCTTCGGCCTCTCTCGCCGGGGTTTCCTGGTGCGCCATCCCTCTCCCCGATCCGAGACGGGACGGGTGCGGCGCGGTGGACCTACGGCGTAGTAAGTCGTCTAGGGCGCGGCAGGCGCCCAACCCCACAAGCCTAAGCCATGGGGGGTGGGCATCCTGCCGACCCCGGTTGCTTACCGAGAGCCCTGTTTCAACCCAAGTGGGTTGTTACCAGGAGCTCTTGGTCACGCCCGGCAGCTCGCCACGGTGAGCCATCTCACGAAGGCACACGCGGCACAGGCCGAACTTGCGGTACACGGAGTGCGGACGACCGCAGCGCTGGCAGCGGGTGTAGCCACGCACACCGAACTTGGGCTTGCGAGCAGCCTTCGCGATGAGAGCCTTCTTCGCCATCTCGCTCACGCCTCCTTGAACGGGAAGCCGAGGTGACGGAGAAGGGCGCGGCCCTCTTCGTCGTTGGTCGCCGTGGTGACCACGGTGATGTCCATACCCCGGACACGGTCGATCTTGTCCTGGTCGATCTCGTGGAACATGACCTGCTCCGTGAGACCGAAGGTGTAGTTGCCACGGCCGTCGAACTGCTTGGGGGACAGGCCGCGGAAGTCGCGGATGCGCGGGAGCGCGAGCGACAGGGTGCGGTCCAGGAACTCCCACATGCGGTCGCCACGGAGCGTGACGTGGGCACCGATCGGCTGGCCCTCACGCAGCTTGAACTGCGCGATGGACTTGCGGGCCTTGGTGACCGCGGGCTTCTGGCCGGTGATCGTGGTGAGGTCGCGGATGGCGCCCTCGATCAGCTTGGAGTCGCGGGCGGCGTCGCCCACACCCATGTTGACCACGATCTTGACGAGACCGGGGATCTGCATGACGTTCTCGTACTTGAACTCGTCACGCAGCTTGGCGGCGATCTCGCCGCGGTACTTCTGCTTCAGACGCGGGGCAGTGGTGGTAGCCATCAGATGTCCTCACCCGTCCGCTTGGCAACGCGGATCTTGTTGCCCTCGTCGTCGAAGCGGTAACCGACGCGCGTGACGACCTTGTTGCCGTCCTTCTCCACGACCAGCTGGACGTTGGAGACGTGGATCGGGGCCTCGGTGGTCACGATGCCGCCGGCCTGGGAACCGCTGGCGGTGGGGCCGGCCTTGGTGTGCTTCTTGACCCGGTTGACACCCTCGACCAGGACGCGGTCCTCGCGGGGGTAGGCCGCGATGACCTTGCCCTGCTTGCCCTTGTCCTTACCGGTGATGACCTGGACCAGGTCGCCCTTCTTGATCTTCATGCTCACAGCACCTCCGGCGCGAGGGAGATGATCTTCATGAACTTCTTCTCGCGCAGCTCACGGCCCACGGGGCCGAAGATACGGGTGCCGCGAGGGTCGCCGTCGTTCTTCAGAATGACGGCGGCGTTCTCGTCGAAGCGGATGTACGAGCCGTCCGGACGGCGGCGCTCCTTGACGGTGCGAACGATGACCGCCTTGACGACGTCACCCTTCTTCACGTTGCCACCGGGGATCGCGTCCTTGACGGTGGCGACGATGACGTCACCGATGCCCGCGTAGCGGCGACCGGAGCCACCGAGCACACGGATGCAAAGGATTTCCTTCGCACCAGTGTTGTCGGCGACACGCAGCCGCGACTCCTGCTGGATCACGTCTATCTCCTGTTTGTCTGCCGGTTCCCCGGGGGCCGCTCGGCGAGCGGCCCCCGGAGCCTGGCGGAACTGTCCTGCGAGGGGTGCCCCGCAGGAATTACTTGGCCTTCTCGAGGATCTCGACGACGCGCCAGCGCTTCGTCGCGGACAGCGGCCGGGTCTCCATCAGGAGGACACGGTCGCCGACACCCGCGGCGTTCTGCTCGTCGTGCGCCTTGAGCTTGTTCGTACGGCGGATGACCTTGCCGTACAGCGCGTGCTTGACGCGGTCCTCGACGGCGACGACGACGGTCTTGTCCATCTTGTCGCTGACGACGAGACCCTCACGGGTCTTGCGGAAGCCGCGCGCCTCTGCGTTCTCAGTCACGTTCTTCTCGCTCATGCGTTCTCCACCGTTTCGATGCCCAGCTCACGCTCGCGCATCAGGGTGTAGATCCGCGCGATGTCCTTACGGACCGCCTTCAGACGGCCGTGGTTCTCGAGCTGGCCCGTCGCCGCCTGGAAACGGAGGTTGAACAGCTCTTCCTTGGCCTCGCGGAGCTTGCCCAGAAGCTCCTCGTTGCCCAGCTCGCGCAGCTCGGACGCCTTGGTACCGGCCGACATCACGCTTCACCTGCCTCGCGCTTGACGATCCGGCACTTCATCGGCAGCTTGTGGGCCGCACGGGTCAGCGCCTCACGGGCGATCTTCTCGTTGGGGTACGACAGCTCGAACATGACGCGTCCGGGCTTGACGTTCGCGATCCACCACTCCGGAGAACCCTTACCGGAACCCATGCGGGTCTCGGCCGGCTTCTTGGTGAGGGGACGGTCCGGGTAGATGTTGATCCAGACCTTGCCGCCACGCTTGATGTGGCGGGTCATCGCGATACGGGCCGCCTCGATCTGGCGGTTCGTCACGTAGGCCGGGGTCAGCGCCTGGATGCCGTATTCGCCGAACGCAACCTGCGTCCCACCCTTGGACATACCGTTGCGCTTCGGGTGGTGCTGCTTGCGGTGCTTGACCCTACGGGGGATCAGCATTTCGGTCAGGCCTCCGTTCCGGTGCTCTCAGCCGGAGCGGCAGCGGCCGGAGCCTCGGCCTTGGGGGCCTCGGCGGCGGGGGCCGACTGCTGCTGCGGCTTGCGACCGCGCCGCTCGCCACCACGGCCACCACGGGCCGGGCGGTCGGCACCGCCACGGGCCGGGCGGTTACCCGCACGGGCCGCAGCGTTCTCGGCGCGGACCTCGGCGATGTTCTTGACGTCGCCCTTGTAGATCCAGACCTTCACGCCGATGCGGCCGAAGGTCGTCTTGGCCTCGAAGAAGCCGTAGTCCACGTTCGCGCGGAGCGTGTGCAGGGGCACGCGGCCCTCGCGGTAGAACTCCGAGCGGGACATCTCGGCGCCACCGAGGCGGCCACCGCACTGGATCTTGATGCCCTTGGCGCCGGCCTTCATCGCCGACTGCATGCTCTTGCGCATGGCACGGCGGAAGGAGACGCGGGAGGAGAGCTGCTCGGCGACGGCCTGGGCCACCAGCTGAGCGTCGGTCTCCGGGTTCTTGACCTCAAGGATGTTCAGCTGGACCTGCTTGCCGGTCAGCTTCTCCAGGTCACCGCGGATGCGGTCGGCCTCGGCGCCGCGGCGGCCGATGACGATGCCCGGGCGGGCGGTGTGGATGTCCACCCGCACGCGGTCACGGGTGCGCTCGATCTCCACCTTCGAGATGCCGGCGCGCTCCATGCCGGACGTCATCATCCGACGGATGGCGACGTCTTCCTTGACGTAGTCCTTGTACAGCTTGTCGGCGTACCAACGCGACTTGAAGTCGGTCGTGACACCGAGCCGGAACCCGTGCGGGTTTACCTTCTGGCCCATTACCGGGTTCCTTCCTTGCTGCTGACGACCACGGTGATGTGGCTGGTCCGCTTGCGGATCCGGTAGGCACGGCCCTGGGCGCGCGGCCGGAACCGCTTCAGGGTCGGGCCCTCGTCGACGTAGGCCTCGGAAATGACGAGGCTGTCGACATCGGTGTGGTCGTAGTTGTGCGCGGCGTTGGCGATGGCGCTGTCCAGCACCTTGCCGACCGGCACGCTCGCGGCCTGCGGGGCGAAACGCAGGACCGCCTGAGCCTCCGTGGCGCCCATGCCACGGATGAGGTCCACCACACGGCGGGCCTTCATGGGCGTGACGCGGATGTACCGCGCCTGGGCCCTGGCTTCCATGGTTGTCCCTTCAGTGTTTGTCATGATCTTTCACACCCCGCTGACTAGCGGCGCTTCGACTTCCGGTCGTCCTTCACGTGACCCCGGAAGGTGCGCGTCGGCGAGAACTCGCCGAGCTTGTGGCCGACCATGGACTCGGTGACAAACACCGGGATGTGGGTCTTGCCGTTGTGCACCGCGATCGTGTGGCCCAGCATCGCCGGGACGATCATCGAGCGACGGGACCAGGTCTTGATGACGTTCTTGCTGCCGGCTTCGTTCTGTACGTCCACCTTCTTGATCAGGTGGTCGTCGACGAAAGGCCCCTTCTTCAAGCTACGAGGCATCTCAACCCGTCCTTAACGCTTCTTGTTCGTCTTGCGGCGGCGGACGATGTACTTGTTGCTCGCCTTCTTGGGAGCACGAGTACGACCTTCCTTCTGACCCCAGGGGCTGACCGGGTGGCGACCACCGGAGGTCTTGCCCTCACCACCACCGTGGGGGTGGTCAACCGGGTTCATCGCCACACCGCGAACGGTCGGACGGACGCCCAGCCAGCGCTTGCGGCCGGCCTTGCCCCAGTTGATGTTGGACTGCTCGGCGTTGCCGACCTCGCCGACCGTGGCGCGGCAGCGCTGGTCGACCAGGCGGATCTCACCGGACGGCATACGGAGGTGGGCCATCGAGCCCTCCTTCGCGAGCAGCTGCACGGAGGCGCCGGCGGAGCGGGCGAACTTGGCACCGCCACCGGGACGGAGCTCGATCGCGTGGATCGTGGTACCGACCGGGATGTTGCGGATGGCCAGGTTGTTGCCCGGCTTGATGTCGGCCCCGGGGCCGTTCTCCACGCGGTCGCCCTGCTGCAGGTTGCGCGGGGCGAGGATGTAGCGCTTCTCGCCGTCGGCGTAGTGCAGCAGCGCGATGCGCGCGGTGCGGTTGGGGTCGTACTCGATGTGCGCGACCTTCGCCGGCACGCCGTCCTTGTCGTGACGACGGAAGTCGATCACGCGGTAGGCGCGCTTGTGTCCGCCACCCTGGTGGCGAACGGTCACACGACCGGAATTGTTACGGCCGCCCTTGCTGTGCAGGGGACGGACCAGCGACTTCTCCGGCGTGGACCGCGTGACCTCGACGAAGTCGGCGACGCTGGAGCCACGACGGCCCGGAGTCGTCGGCTTGTACTTGCGGATACCCATTTCTCAGTCCTCGTCCGATATCGGACGATCCGGACCGCCGTCAGGCGGTCGGACCGCCGAAGATGTCGATACGGTCGCCCTCGGCGAGGGTCACGATCGCGCGCTTGGTGGCGGCACGCTGACCGAAGCCGCTCTTGGTCCGCTTGCGCTTGCCCTGGCGGTTGATCGTGTTGACCCCGGTGACCTTGACCTCGAAGACCGCCTGGACGGCCTGCTTGATCTGGGTCTTGTTGGCGTTCGGGTCGACGATGAACGTGTACTTGTTCTCGTCGAGGAGCGCGTAGCTCTTCTCCGAGACGACCGGCTTGACCAGGACGTCACGGGGGTCCGTGTACGACTTGCTCAGCGGGGTCTCGACGGTGTTCTTGCCCTCGGCGGCGTGACGGCGCGCCTTGGCGACGCGCGCGGCCTTGGCGGCCTTGGCGGCCTTCGAGGCAATGGAGGGGTGACGCGTAGCCATCAGGCCTCGCTCCCTTCGGTGTCGTTGGCCTTGTTCGGGCCGGCGACGAAGGACTCGAAAGCGGCCTTGGTGAAGACCACGTCGTCCGAGACGAGAACGTCGTACGTGTTCAGCTGGCCCGGCTCCAGGATGTGGACCTGGGGCAGGTTGCGGGCGGACAGCCACGCGGCCTCGTCGGCGCGGTCGACGACCAGGAGCAGGTTCTTGCGCTCCGAGATCTTGCCGAACAGCGTCCGGGCGGCCTTGGTGGAGGCGGTCTCACCCTCGACCACGCCGGTGACGACGTGGATGCGGTTGTGGCGGGCCCGGTCGGTGAGGGCGTGGCGCAGGGCCGCGGCCTTCATCTTCTTCGGGGTCCGCTGCGAGTAGTCGCGCGGCACGGGACCGTGCACGACGCCACCACCGGCGAACTGCGGCGCGCGGGTCGAGCCCTGGCGGGCGCGACCGGTGCCCTTCTGGCGGTACGGCTTCTTGCCACCGCCGCGGACCTCGCCACGGGTCTTGACCTTGTGCGTGCCCTGACGGGCCGCGGCCAGCTGCGCGACGACGACCTGGTGGATCAGCGGGACGCTGACCTTCTCGACGTCGAAGATCTCCGCGGGGAGCTCGACGGAACCGGCCTTGTCGCCCGCCGGCGAAAGGATGTCAACAGTGCTCATCGGTTACCTCAGGCCCCCTTGGCCGCGGTGCGGACCAGGACGAGGCCGCCGTTCGGACCGGGAACCGCGCCCTTGATGAGCAGCAGACCCTTCTCCGCGTCAACGGCGTGGACGGTCAGGTTCTGGGTGGTGACCCGCTCGTTGCCCATGCGACCCGCCATGCGGAGGCCCTTGAACACGCGGCCCGGGGTGGCGCAGCCACCGATGGAACCGGGCGAGCGGTGCTTGCGCTGGGTGCCGTGTCCGGCGCCGAGGCCACGGAAGTTGTGGCGCTTCATGACACCGGCGAAGCCCTTGCCCTTGCTCTTGCCGGTGACGTCGACCTTCACGCCCGCCTCGAAGACCTCGGCGGTGACTTCCTGGCCGAGGGTGTACTCGGAGGCGTCCGCGGTGCGGATCTCGACGAGGTGTCGGCGGGGGGTGACGTCGGCCTTGGCGAAGTGGCCCTTGAGGGGCTTGTTCACCTTGCGCGGGTCGATCTCGCCGAAGGCGATCTGGACCGACTCGTAGCCGTCGACATCGTTCGTACGGACCTGGGTGACGACGTTGGGGCCGGCCTTGACGACGGTGACCGGAACAACACGGTTGTTCTCGTCCCACACCTGCGTCATGCCGAGCTTCTCGCCCAGGATGCCCTTGATCTGCTTAGCCATCTCTCAGATCACCGGCCCTCAGAGCTTGATCTCGATGTCGACACCGGCCGGGAGGTCGAGTCGCATCAGAGAGTCAACGGTCTTGGGAGTCGGGTCGAGGATGTCGATCAGGCGCTTGTGCGTGCGCATCTCGAAGTGCTCGCGCGAGTCCTTGTACTTGTGCGGCGACTTGATGACGCAGTACACGTTCTTCTCAGTGGGCAGCGGCACCGGGCCCGCGACCGACGCACCAGTGCGGGTCACCGTCTCGACGATCTTCTTCGCCGAGGAGTCGATGACCTCGTGGTCGTAGGCCTTGAGCCGGATGCGGATCTTCTGTCCCGCCATGGCTACTTCGTAGTCCTGTCTCTTCTTACGCTCTGGAACCCGGTGGTTCCCTTGGTTTCTCTCGGTCTCCGCCGACCCACGCGGTCGGGCGTGTCGCCCTCCCGCTGACACAGATGCCCCTTGTTCGAACATCCCTGCGGGAATGCGCACGGCCCTTCCGGAACCGCGGACCGGGGATCGAAGACCCACCGGGTGCCTGGCCGGTGCCGCGCTCACACTTCCCGGAAGATTCCCGTACGTCCGCCCCAGCGCTGCCGTGCGGCAGTTAGGGCGACGAGTACTGTGGGACTCGCTTCCGGTCCTCCCGGCGGGAGGCGCGCAGCATCAACACTCGACCGAGCAACTCGGACAGTCTGCCATACCGCACGGCGGGCTGGCCAATCGAGCCGAAGAGATTACCCCGCGAGTGACGTAGGTCAAACCGGTGGCGCCGGGCGCGGCGTCACGCGCAGCCGCCGTACGGGGCTCCCGCGGTCGCCGCGCGGTGGCCGGCGACCACCCGGCCGCTGTCGCTCAGGTCCGTGTCGGCGCGGGCCCGGTGCAGGGTGACCAGGGCCTCGGTCAGGGCGGTGGCGGAGGTCTCGTCCAGCGGGGCGAGGAAGTCGCGCTCCACGCGCTCGCGGGCCACTTCCGCCTCCCCCAGGCACAGCTGCCCGGCCGCGGTCAGCGTCACCACGTTCCGGCGCCGGTCGCGGTCGCTGCGGTGGCGCTCCACGTACCCCTTGCTCTCCAGCGAGTCGATGACGCCGACCATCGTCGTGCGGTCCACGCCGAGCCGGGCGGCGATCTCCAGCTGGGAGGGCTGCTCGCACGCGGCGGCGATCACCGCCATGACGCCCAGCTCCCGCGGACACAGGCGGAAGGGGGCCAGCGCCGCGTCCATCTCCGCGGCCATCGCCACGTAGGCGTGCTTCAGGAGATATCCCAGCCGACGGGAAAGGACATCAGGGGGACACTCGTCCTTCATGGGGGCAGCGTACACTTCACTGACCATCAGACATCCTGACGATCGGCTTCAATGACCGATCATTGGTCCGTTCGGGTCACCCGAGAACGGGACACCCGGTACCACCGCCCGCACGCACCGCGGACCACGCACGCCACCATCACGAGCAAGGAAGTGACGTTCTCGTCATGAACGACTCGCCCCCGGCCGAGGCCATACGCACGGCTCCGGCCCCCACCGCGAACGGCGCTGCCGAGGCACCCGACCCCCGCCGCTGGTGGGGTCTGGTCGTCATCGCCCTGGCGCAGTTGATGGTGGTCCTCGACGCGACCATCGTGAACATCGCGCTGCCCTCGGCGCAGAAGGCCCTCGGCATGTCCGACGGCAACCGCCAGTGGGTCATCACCGCCTACACCCTCGCCTTCGGCGGCCTGCTGCTGCTCGGCGGCCGCGTCGCCGACCTCGTCGGCCGCAAGCGCACCTTCATCATCGGCCTGATCGGCTTCGCGGTCGCCTCCGCGATCGGCGGCGCGGCCGAGAGCCCCGGCATGCTCTTCGGCGCCCGCGCCCTCCAGGGCGTGTTCGGCGCCGTCCTCGCGCCCTCCGCGCTCTCCCTGATGACGACCACGTTCACCGACCCCAAGGAGCGCGGCAAGGCGTTCGGCATCTACGGCGCCATCGCCGGCGCCGGTGCCGCGATCGGCCTGCTCCTCGGCGGTGTGCTGACCTCGTACGCGAACTGGCGCTGGTGCCTGTACGTGAACATCCCGATCGCGGCCGTCGCCGTGATCGGCGCCCTCATGCTGCTGCACGACCGCCCGGGCCACCGCGAGGCCCGGCTCGACATCCCCGGTGTGATCCTGGGCTGCGGCGGCCTGGTCGCCGTCGTCTACGGCTTCTCCGAGGCCGAGCCGCGCGGCTGGGGCGACAGCCTGGTGGTGAGCCTGCTGGCCGGCGGCGTGGTGCTGCTGGCCGCGTTCGTGTTCTGGCAGAGCAAGGCCAGGCACCCGCTGCTGCCGCTGCGCATCCTCGCCGACCGCAACCGGGCGGGCTGCTTCCTGACCATGGGGCTCGCCACCATCGGCATGTTCGGCCTGTTCCTGTTCATGACCTACTACTTCCAGGGCATCCTGGGCTACACCCCGGTCAGGAGCGGCCTGGCGTTCCTGCCCATGTCCGCGATGATCATCCTGGGCTCCACCCAGATCTCCGCCCGGCTGCTGCCCCACACGCCGCCGCGCCTGCTGATGGTGCCCGGCATGCTGCTCGCCGCCTCGGGCCTGCTGGTGCTCACCCAGCTCGGCGTGGACTCCGCGTACGCCACCCATGTGCTGCCCGCCGAGCTGCTGCTCGGCCTGGGCATGGGCCTGACCTTCATGCCGGTCTTCTCCACCGCCACCCACGGGGTGCGGCCGCAGGACGCCGGTGTGACCTCCGCGATGGTCAACACCTCGCAGCAGGTGGGCGGTTCGCTCGGCACGGCGCTGCTGAACACCATCGCCACCTCGGCGACGGGCACGTACGTCGGCCGGCACCTGACCGACCCGTCCCGCAAGGCGCAGGTGCTGCGCGAGGGCATCGTGCACGGCTACACGCACGCCATCTGGTGGGGCGTGGCCGCGATGCTGCTGGCCGCGGTGGCCTCCGGCGTCCTGGTCGTCGCCCGCCCCACCGGCCGCGGCCAGGGCGGCGCCCCGGCGGCCGCCGCCGCGCACTGAGCCGCACCGGCCCGCACACAGACCCGCGCCCCGCTCCGGACGTACCGGAGCGGGGCGCGGGTCTGTGAACGGCCGGACGTCAGATGACGCCCTGGGCCAGCATCGAGTCGGCGACCCGCTCGAACCCGGCGATGTTGGCCCCGGTCACGTAGTCGCCGGGGGCGCCGTAGCGCTCGGCGGTCTCGTGACAGGTGGCGTGGATGTCGGTCATGATCCGCGCCAGCTCCTCCTCCACCCGCGCCGGCGACCAGGCCGTACGGGCGTGGTTCTGGGCCATCTCCAGGGCGCTGACCGCGACCCCGCCCGCGTTCGCCGCCTTGCCGGGGCCGAAGGCCACGCCCGCGCGCTGGAGCAGGTGGACGGCCTCGGGCGTGGCCGGCATGTTCGCGCCCTCGGCGACCGCCTTCACGCCGTTGCGGACGAGGGTGGCCGCGTCGTTCTCGTCCAGCTCGTTCTGGGTCGCGGACGGCAGGGCGACATCCGCCGGGACCTCCCAGACCCGCCCGCCGGGCACGAACCGGGCCGAGGCGCCGCGCCGTTCGGCGTACTCGCTGATCCGGCCGCGCTCGACCTCCTTGACCTGCTTGAGCAGGTCCAGGTCCACACCCTTGTCGTCCACGACGTACCCGCTGGAGTCCGAGCAGGTCAGCGGGTTCGCGCCGAGGGCGAGCAGCTTCTCGACGGTGTAGATCGCCACATTGCCCGAGCCGGAGACGACCGCCGTCTGCCCCTCCAGGTCCTCCCCGCGCTCGCGCAGCATCGCCTCCGCGAACAGCACGCTCCCGTACCCGGTGGCCTCGGGCCGGATCGCCGAACCGCCCCAGCCGCGCCCCTTGCCGGTGAGCACACCGGCCTCCCAGCGGTTGGTGATCCGCCGGTACTGGCCGAACAGGTAGCCGATCTCCCGGCCTCCGACGCCGATGTCGCCCGCGGGGACGTCCGTGTGCTCACCGATGTGCCGGTACAGCTCCGTCATGAACGACTGGCAGAACCGCATGACCTCCGCGTCGCTGCGGCCGTGCGGGTCGAAGTCGCTGCCGCCCTTGCCGCCGCCGATACCGAGGCCGGTCAGCGCGTTCTTGAAGATCTGCTCGAAGCCGAGGAACTTGATGACGCCGAGGTTCACGGTCGGGTGGAAGCGGAGGCCGCCCTTGTACGGGCCGAGCGCGCTGTTGAACTCCACCCGGAAGCCGCGGTTGACGTGCACGCGACCCTGGTCGTCCTGCCACGGCACCCGGAAGATGACCTGCCGCTCCGGCTCGCACAGCCGCTCGACGAGGCCCGGCTCGGCGTACTCCGGCCGGGCCACCAGCACGGGTGCCAGCGTGTCCAGCACCTCGTGCACGGCCTGGTGGAACTCGGGCTGGGCGGGATTGCGCCGCTCGATCTCGGTACGCAGGGCGTCGAGCTGTGTCCTGGTGTCGTCTCGGGTCGTCACGGAGGCCCTTTCTGGCGCGGCGTGTCACCGGTACGGGACCGGTGTGGGGCGCTCGGCGCCGTTGCCGCGCGCGGGGACGCTCCAGTGTTACTCCTGCGTAGACACGCTGACCAGTGATCGAGCGGCGCTAGTTCACTATCCGAGATTCATTTTCCACAAACGTAAGGCACGAAGCCGGCCCATGCCCGCGGCGCGAGCGCGAGCCGGGGACCGGCGGTGTGCTTGGAGTCCCGGACGTGGATGGTGGCGGGGGTGACGGCAAGCTCGACGCAGGACTCGCCGTTGGTGCCACTGCTGTAGCTGCTCTTGAACCACGCCAGGTCAGAGGCGTCCCTGCGGCTCATGATTCATCCGAGGCGTACGGGACGAAGTTCGCCCATGCCTGCGGCGCGAGGGCGAGCCGGGGACCAGCGATGTGCTTGGAGTCCCGGACGTGGATGGTGGCGGGGGTGACGGCCAGTTCGACGCAGGACTCGCCATTGGTGCCACCGCTGTAGCTGCTCTTGAACCAGGCGAGTTCGGCGGTGTCCCAGGGGCTCATGATTCCTCCAAGGCGTACGGGACGAAGTTCGCCCATGCCTGCGGCGCGAGGGCGAGCCGGGGACCGGCGGTGTGCTTGGAGTCCCGGACGTGCACGGTGCCGGGGGTGACGGCAAGCTCCACACAGGAGTTGCCGTCATTGCCGCCGCTGTAGCTGCTCTTGAACCACGCCAGGTCAGAGGCGTCCCGGCGGCTCATGATTCATCCGAGGCGTACGGGACGAAATTCGCCCAGGTGCCCGGAGCGAACGCGAGCCGGGGACCCTCGGTGGTCTTGGAGTCGCGAACGTGCACCGTGCCGGGGGTGACGGCCAGTTCGACGCAGGACTCGCCATCGGTGCCACCGCTGTAGCTGCTCTTGAACCAGGCGAGTTCGGCGGTGCCCCAGGGGCTCATGATTCCTCCAAGGCGTACGGGACGAAATTCGCCCATGCCTGCGGCGCGAGGGCGAGCCGGGGACCAGCGGTGTGCTTGGAGTCCCGGACGTGCACGGTGCCGGGGGTGACGGCAAGCTCCACACAGGAGTTGCCGTCATTGCCGCTGCTGTAGCTGCTCTTGAACCACGCCAGCTCGGAAGCGTCCCCGGCGGTGGTCTTGCGGTTCATGTTTCTCCCAGCAATTGCTCGATGAAGGTCAGCGACTTCCCTGGTGAGAGAGCCTCAGCCCGGATGGTGCCATACCGCAGTTCAAGAATACGCAGATGTTTGAGTTCGGAGGTCGGCCTGCCGTTGAACGCACCGTCGGAGCGGCCAACAGCCGTGCCGTCGGGGAACTTCAGCAGTTCGATCCGCCCATCCAGGCCGGAGTGGGTCTCGCAGTTCATCGGCATCACCTGAAGTACGACGTTGTGCAACCGCCCCATCTCCAGCAGGTGTTCGAGCTGCTGACGCCATGCCATTGTGCCCCCGATGGGACGCCGCAGGACCCCCTCTTCCAGGACGAAGCTGAGCGTGGGGCTGGGCGTACGCTCGAAGACCGACCTTCGAGCCATACGAGCGGCCACCATGCGTTCCACGTCGTCCGGGGAGTATGGCGGCTGCGCCGCCCGGAACAGCGTCCGCGCGTGCTCTGGCGTCTGCAACAAGCCGTGGACGCTGTTGCCCTCATACACACCGATCTCGACCGCCTTGCCCTCCAGCTTCCCCAGTTCACGAACCTTCTTCGGGTACCGGACCTTCTTGACGTCCTCCCAGGTCGCCGCGATGAGGCCGTCCGCCCCCAGGAAATCGTCCGCCCGGACCAGGTAGTCCTGCCGAGGGATCCGCCTGCCGCCCTCGACCTTGTAGACGAGGTCCTCTCCGTACCCGATGGCCTTGCCGAACTCGCCGGCCCGCAGGCCCGCCGCCTCGCGCCGCAGCCTCAACTGCCGCCCCACCGTGGTGATGACGGCCACGCCCCACTCGTCGTCCGGATCGACCTCCCATCCCGATTCATCCGTCTCGACCTCGTCCTGTGCCGTCTCGCCGTCCACCGACATACCGCGCCCCTCCGTAGTCCCGCGTCGTACCGTGACGCCCTACCCGTGGCAACGGTCCCGACAGCCTGGACAGCACGGGACAAGCCACCGACAGTCACGGCACGCGACCTCTGAGTGACCCACCACGGTAGGCGCAGTCAGCCACGCTGAGTGACGTGAATCAGAAAATCGCCGCATCCACGGACCAACTCGACCACCAGTTCCCCCACTTCACCGTGCTGCTGTCCGCCACCCGGCGCGGTGCCCGGCTGGCCCGGCTGCTCACGGAGGCCGAGCTGCGCCGCTGGGGGCTGCCCACCGAGACCGCGAGCCACCTCGTGGCGGAGCTGGCGGCCAACGCGGCCACCCACGGCCGCGTCCCGGGCCGGGACTTCCGGCTGACGCTGTACGTCATCGGCGGCACCCTGCGCATCGAGGTCACCGACACCCGGGGCGACCGGCTGCCGGTGCCGCGGCAGCCCGCCGAGGACGCCGAGTCGGGGCGCGGCCTGCTGCTCGTGGACGCGCTCGCGGACCGCTGGGGCGTGGCCGAGGACCGGTTCCCGCGCAAGACGGTCTGGGCGGAGCTGCGCTGCGCCCCGCCCCCCGCGCCCCCGGCGCACACTCCCCCGCGTAAGTGAGCGCGCATGCGAAAGGGCCCGCACGACCGGAGTCGTGCGGGCCCCACCGGTACCTCAGCTCACGCTGCGGCTACCGGGCCGGGATCACTTGTTGATCTTGGTGACCTGGCCGGCGCCCACGGTGCGACCACCCTCACGGATGGCGAACTTCAGGCCCTCTTCCATGGCGACGGGCTGGATGAGCTCCACCGTCATCTCGGTGTTGTCACCCGGCATGACCATCTCGGTGCCCTCGGGGAGGGTCACCACGCCGGTCACGTCCGTCGTACGGAAGTAGAACTGCGGGCGGTAGTTGTTGAAGAACGGCGTGTGGCGGCCGCCCTCGTCCTTGGACAGGATGTACGCCTGCGCCTCGAACTCGGTGTGCGGGGTGACCGAACCCGGCTTGATGATGACCTGGCCGCGCTCGACGTCCTCGCGCTTGATGCCACGGAGGAGCAGACCGACGTTCTCACCGGCCTGGCCCTCGTCGAGCAGCTTGCGGAACATCTCGATACCGGTGACCGTGGTGGTGGTCTTCTCGGTCTTGATGCCGATGATGTCGACGGTCTCGTTGACCTTGAGGACACCACGCTCGATACGGCCGGTGACGACCGTACCGCGACCGGTGATGGTGAAGACGTCCTCGATCGGCATGAGGAACGGCTTGTCGACGTCGCGCTCCGGCTCCGGGATCGCGCTGTCGACGGCGTCCATCAGCTCCAGGACCGACTGGCCCCACTTCTCGTCGCCCTCGAGCGCCTTGAGCGCGGAGACCTTGACGACCGGGACGTCGTCGCCCGGGAACTCGTACTCGGAGAGGAGCTCACGGACCTCGAGCTCGACGAGCTCCAGGATCTCCTCGTCGTCCACCATGTCGGCCTTGTTCAGGGCGACCACGATGTACGGAACGCCGACCTGGCGGGCCAGGAGGACGTGCTCCTTGGTCTGCGGCATCGGGCCGTCGGTGGCGGCGACCACGAGGATCGCGCCGTCCATCTGCGCGGCACCGGTGATCATGTTCTTGATGTAGTCCGCGTGACCCGGGCAGTCGACGTGGGCGTAGTGACGCGCCTCCGTCTGGTACTCGACGTGCGCGATGGAGATGGTGATACCGCGCTGGCGCTCTTCGGGAGCCTTGTCGATCTGGTCGAAGGCCGAGGCCTCGTTCAGGTCCGGGTACTTGTCGTGCAGCACCTTGGTAATGGCGGCCGTGAGGGTCGTCTTACCGTGGTCGATGTGACCGATGGTGCCGATGTTGACGTGCGGCTTAGTCCGCTCGAACTTCGCCTTCGCCACTGGGGTCCTCCTGTGGAGTGGTTCTGTACGCCTTACTTCATCGGCGCCAGGTGATCTTTGCTGGATGGCCCGGATCCCCGGGGCATTCCTCCCGCTTCCTTGCGGAAGGGGTGGAATGCCCCGTGAGGCTCCGGAGTCAAGCCTACGGGCTGGAACTCGGAAGAGTTACTCGCCCTTGGCCTTCGCGATGATCTCCTCGGCGACGTTCCGCGGAACCTCGGCGTAGGAGTCGAACTGCATCGAGTAGCTCGCGCGACCCGACGTCTTGCTGCGGAGGTCTCCGACGTAGCCGAACATCTCCGAGAGGGGCACGAGGCCCTTCACGACACGGGCACCCGCCCGCTCCTCCATGGCCTGGATCTGGCCACGGCGGGAGTTGATGTCGCCGATGACCTCACCCATGTAGTCCTCGGGCGTGGTGACCTCGACGGCCATCATCGGCTCCAGGAGCACGGGGCTGGCCTTGCGCGCGGCCTCCTTGAAGGCCTGCGAACCGGCGATCTTGAAGGCCAGCTCGGAGGAGTCGACCTCGTGGTAGCCACCGTCGAGGAGGATGACGCGGACGCCGGTCATCTCGTAGCCGGCCAGGATGCCGAACTGCATGGCCTCCTGCGCGCCGGCGTCGACCGAAGGGATGTACTCCTTCGGGATGCGGCCACCGGTGACCTTGTTCACGAACTCGTACGACGCGTCGCCGCCGCCCTCGATGGGCTCGATCGCGATCTGCACCTTGGCGAACTGACCGGTACCACCGGTCTGCTTCTTGTGGGTGTAGTCCACGCGCTCGACGGCCTTGCGGATCGTCTCGCGGTAGGCGACCTGCGGCTTGCCGACGTTGGCCTCGACCTTGAACTCACGGCGCATCCGGTCGACCAGCACCTCGAGGTGCAGCTCGCCCATGCCGCCGATGATGGTCTGGCCCGTCTCCTCGTTCGTGGAGACCTGGAAGGAGGGGTCCTCCTCCGCGAGCCGCTGGATGGCGACACCCAGCTTCTCCTGGTCACCCTTGGACTTGGGCTCGATGGCGACCTGGATCACCGGCGCCGGGAAGTCCATGGACTCCAGGATGACCGGCTTCTTGTCGTCGGCCAGCGTCTCACCGGTGGTGGTCTGCTTCAGGCCCATGACGGCGACGATGTCACCGGCGCCCACCGACTCGATCTCCTCACGCTTGTTGGCGTGCATGCGGTAGATCTTGCCGATGCGCTCCTTGCGGCCCTTGACGGAGTTCAGCACGGCGGTGCCGGACTCCAGGCGGCCGGAGTACACGCGGACGAAGGTGAGCTTGCCCAGGTGCGGGTCGCTCATGATCTTGAACGCGAGGGCGGCGAGCGGCTCGTCGTCGGCCGGCTTGCGCTTGATGACGACCTCGGGGTCCTTGACGTCGTGGCCCTCGATGGCCTCGACGTCCAGGGGGGTCGGCAGGTAGCGCACGACCGCGTCGAGCAGGGGCTGCACGCCCTTGTTCTTGAACGCGGTGCCGCAGAACACCGGGGTGACGGTGGTCTCGCTGGACTTGCCGGACGCGATGGTGATGCGACGGATCGCGGCGTACAGCTGCTCCTCGGTGGGCTCCTCGCCCTCCAGGTACAGCTCCATCAGCTCTTCGTCGTTCTCCGCGACGGCCTCGACCAGCTTGCCGCGCCACTCCTCGGCGGCCTCGGTGTGCGTGGCCGGGATGTCGACGACGTCGTACATCTCGCCCTTGGCGGCCTCGGCGGACCACACGAGCGCCTTCATGCGGACCAGGTCCACGACGCCCTTGAAGTCGGCCTCGGCACCGATCGGCAGCTGCATGACCAGCGGCTGCGCACCCAGGCGGTCGCTGATCATGTCGACGCAGCGGTGGAACTCGGCACCGGTGCGGTCCAGCTTGTTCACGAAGCAGATGCGGGGCACGCCGTAGCGGTCGGCCTGACGCCACACCGTCTCGGACTGCGGCTCGACACCGGCGACACCGTCGAACACCGTCACGGCACCGTCGAGCACCCGCAGGGAGCGCTCCACCTCGACGGTGAAGTCGACGTGACCCGGGGTGTCGATGATGTTGATGGTGTAGTCGTTGTCCTCGAGCGGCCAGTGACAGGTGGTCGCAGCAGACGTGATCGTGATGCCACGCTCCTGCTCCTGCTCCATCCAGTCCATGGTGGCGGCGCCGTCGTGGACCTCACCGATCTTGTACGACACGCCCGTGTAGAACAGGATCCGCTCGGTGGTGGTCGTCTTGCCCGCGTCGATGTGGGCCATGATCCCGATGTTGCGGACCTTGGCCAGGTCAAGTGAAGTGGTAGCCATAAGGCTTCAGTCTTCTCTCGGTCTCGATGTGGGTAGCGACTACCAGCGGTAGTGCGCGAAGGCCTTGTTGGACTCGGCCATCTTGTGCGTGTCCTCGCGCTTCTTCACAGCGGCACCCAGGCCGTTGGAGGCGTCGAGGAGCTCGTTGAGCAGACGCTCGGTCATGGTCTTCTCGCGACGGGCGCGGGAGTAACCGACCAGCCAGCGCAGCGCGAGCGTGTTGGCGCGACCGGGCTTGACCTCGATCGGGACCTGGTACGTCGCACCACCGACACGGCGGGACTTGACCTCAAGGGTCGGCTTGATGTTCTCCAGCGCGCGCTTCAGCGTGATGACCGGGTCGTTGCTGGTCTTCTCGCGAAGACCCTCCATGGCGCCGTAGACGATGCGCTCGGCGGTGGAGCGCTTGCCGTTCAGCAGCACCTTGTTGATGAGGGAGGTCACCAGAGGAGAACCGTAGACCGGGTCGATGATGACCGGGCGCTTCGGGGCGGGGCCCTTACGAGGCATTCTTACTTCTCCTTCTTGGCGCCGTAGCGGCTGCGGGCCTGCTTGCGGTTCTTGACACCCTGGGTGTCCAGGGAACCTCGGATGATCTTGTAGCGAACACCCGGCAGGTCCTTCACACGGCCGCCGCGCACGAGCACGATGGAGTGCTCCTGCAGGTTGTGTCCCTCACCCGGAATGTAAGCAGTGACCTCGATACCGCTGGTCAGACGCACACGCGCGACCTTACGCAGGGCCGAGTTCGGCTTCTTCGGGGTGGTCGTGAACACACGCGTGCAGACGCCACGACGCTGGGGCGAACCCTCGAGTGCGGGCGTCTTGTTCTTCTCGACCTTGTCCTGCCGGCCCTTGCGGACCAGCTGCTGGATCGTAGGCACTACTTCTCCGGTTTCTGTGTGCCGAATGGTGAAGCTAACCTGGAACACCTCCGACCCACGCGGTCGGGTGTGTCGAATCCCGCGAACCCCCGGCGCGAGGCAGGGAGAGGCACGGATCGCGGCGGCCGCCGGCGGCTCCCGGGCGGTCGTAGGCACGCACGAGAGCCAGGGCACACCCCAGGCACAAGGTCTGAGCGTACCTATCGCATTCGCTGCGGTCAAAACAAATGGGCCTCCCCCCTCCGCTCACCACCCACACCCCCTTTCACCACCCTCCGGGTGCCGCCGGTCGGGGGGTGGCGGGGAACGAACGGCGGAGCCGAGCCGGGCGGGCGAACGGCGGGAGCCGGGGCGGAGGACGAACGGCGGGAGCCGGACCGGAGGACGAGCGGCGGAAGCCGGACCGGGCGGGTGAACGGCGGAAGCCGGACCGGAGGACGAACGGCGGAAGCCGGACCGGGGGCGAACGGCGGGAGCCGCAAACCGGGGGCGAGCGGCGGGAGCCGCAAGCCGGGGGTGCAGGGGGCGGAGCCCCCGCCGGGGCCGGGGCGGAGCCCCGGGGTGCCCGCTTGCGTAACCGAGTCGGGCGGGCGGGTGGGCAAAGTCTTTCCGGGGTCCGGGGCGGAGCCCCAGGGTGCCCGCTTGCGTAACCGAGTCGGGCGGGCGGGTGGGCGAAGTCTTTCCGGGGTCCGGGGCGGAGCCCCGGGGACGGCGCCCCTTTCCGCTACCGAGTCGGGCGGGCGGGCGGGCGAGCCGCTTCGGGCCTCCGGGGCCCCGGCACCGCGCCCTCCTCCTCCGTGTCGTGCCCCACGAAATACGCCGGCCGGTTCTGCACCGCCGTGTATATCCGCGCCACGTACTCCCCCAGCAACCCCACGCACACCAGCTGCACCGCCCCGATGAACACCACCGCGGTGAGCAGCGAGGTCCACCCGGGCACCGTGTGCCCCAGCGCGTACCCCGCGAAGGTGTACACCAGCAGCCCCAGGCAGACCACGAACCCGCCCCCGCCCAGCCAGGTCGCCAGCCGCAGCGGCGCCGCCGAGAAGCTCGTGATGCTGTCCGCGGCGAGCAGGATCATCCGCCCCAGCGGATACTTCGTGCGCCCCGCCGAGCGCAGCTCGCGCTCGTAGCCGACCTGCCCGCTGGGGAACCCCAGCCACGGCACCAGCAGCCGGTACACCCGCTGCTGGTCGGGCAGCGCCTTCAGCGCCTCCACCGCGGCCCGGCTGAGCAGCCGGAAGTCACCGGCGTGCGCGGGCACCGAAGGCCCCGCGAGGCGCCGTAGCAACCGGTAGTAGACCCCCGCGGTCCCCCGCTTGAACGGGCTGTCGCTGCGGCGGTCCGCCCGCACGCCGTAGACGACGTCGAGCCCCCGCTCACGGGCGAGCGCGAGCATCTCCGGGATCTTCTCCGGCGGGTCCTGGCAGTCGGCGTCCAGACTCACCACGTACGCCCCGGCCGCCCGGTCCAGGCCCGCGGTGAGCGCCGCCTGGTGCCCGGAGTTGCGGCGCAGCGCGATGACGCGCAGCTCGGGCCAGCCGAGCCGGAAGGCGGCGAGCAGTTCGGCCGTGCGGTCGCCGCTGCCGTCGTCGACGGCGACCACCTCGTAGCCCTCGCCGAGCCCGTCCAGGACCGGGCGCAGCCGGTTGACCAGCGCCGGAAGGGCCTCTTCCTCGTTGTACATGGGGATGACGACCGACAGCACCGCCGTCTCGTCCGCCCTGTCCGTCTCGTGTGCCACCCGGGCCTCCCCTCGGCCCGCGTCGATGTGCGACCGTGGTGCGATCTTATGACAGACGGCGCACAGGCATTCCGAGGGGAAATCGACGGGCATGAGCACGGGTTCCGGTAACGCGGTGACCGATTCCGCGGCAGGCGCCACCCCGGACCGGCCCCCCGCCGGCCCGCGGGACGGCAGACCCCGCTGGTACGACCACCCCGCCCTGCCCGCGGCGGCGCGCCCCTACCTGCCCCCGCTGCTCCTGTACGGCGCCGGCAAGCTCATGGGCCTCCTCGTCTTCGCCCGGCTGCTGGAGTACGCCGGGGACTACCACCGAAAGGCCCCACGCTTCGGCGGCGGCGCCCACTGGTGGGACGTCCTGGCCACCTGGGACGGCTGGTGGTACCTCCAGGTGGCGCAGCACGGCTACGACCCGAAGCTGGAGCGGCTCGGCGGCAACGGCGTGTTCACCGTCCAGCAGAACTCGGTCGCCTTCTTCCCGCTGTACCCGGCCCTGATCCGGTGCGTGTCGGCCGTGACCGGGCTCGGCCCGTACGGCGCCGGGATCCTGGTCTCGGTGGTGTCCTCGTTCGTCGCCGCCGCCGGGATCTTCGCCGTGGTCCGGCTGGTGGCCGGCGTCCGGGCGGGCACCATCGCCGCCGGGCTGTGGGCGGTGGCCCCCGGCGCGGGCGTCGAATGGGCGGTGTACTCGGAGTCCGTGTTCGTCGCGCTCGCGGCCTGGTGCTGCTACTGCGTGATGACCCGCCGCTGGGTGGCGGCCGGCCTGCTCGCCTGTGTGGCCGGCCTGAACCGCCCCACCTCGGCGGTGCTGATCGGCGCGGTGGGGCTGGCCGCGCTGGTGACGCTGGCCCGCCCCGGCACACGGCGCGAGCACGGGGTGGCGGGCCCGGTGTACGCGATGCTCGTCGCGCCCGTGGGCCTGCTCGGCTACATCGCCTGGGTCGGCTGGGCCACCGGCGAGCCCACCGCCTACTTCACCCTCCAGCGCGAGGGCTGGGCGCACTACTTCGACTACGGCGCCTACACCCTGCGGGTCCTGGAGAACCTGGCCGTCGGCCGCCACGACTACCTCTTCGCCTTCGACGTCCCCGACCTGCTCTCGCTGCTGCTGGTGCTGGCCCTGCCGTTCCTGGTCGCCCTCATGCTGCGCGAGCGCCCCCCGCTGGTGCTGGCCGCCTACACCCTGGCCACGATCGTCACCGTGCTCGGCACCCAGCAGATGTTCGGCAACACCATGCGCTACCTGCTGCCCGCCTTCCCGCTGCTGCTCGCGCCGGCCGCCGCGCTCGCCCGTCTGAGGACACCGGCGCTCGCGGTGTTCTTCTGCACCGCGGCGATCGCCTCCGGCTGGTACGCCCACTACGTCATCTTCGAGCTGGGCGTCCCGTAACCCCCGCGGAGGCCGGCCGGTCCCCGGCCCCGCACACACGCCGAAGGGCGGCCACCCCCACCGGGGTGACCGCCCTTCATGCTGCTGCTCGCTTACTGGTTGTACGGACCGTAGTCGTAGTCCTCCAGCGGGACGGCCTGGCCGGAGCCGGTGCCGAACGGCGAGTAGTCGATGTCGTCGTAGCCGACGGCCGAGTACATCGCGGCCTTGGCCTCCTCGGTCGGCTCCACCCGGATGTTGCGGTAGCGGGACAGGCCCGTACCGGCCGGGATGAGCTTACCGATGATGACGTTCTCCTTGAGGCCGATGAGGCTGTCGGACTTGGCGTTGATCGCCGCGTCCGTCAGGACTCGGGTCGTCTCCTGGAAGGAGGCGGCCGACAGCCAGGATTCCGTCGCCAGCGAGGCCTTGGTGATACCCATCAGCTGCGGACGGCCGGAGGCCGGGTGACCGCCCTCCTGGACCACACGACGGTTCTCGTGCTCGAACTTCGAGCGCTCGACCAGCTCGCCGGGCAGCAGCTCGGCGTCGCCGGACTCGATGATCGTCACGCGGCGGAGCATCTGCCGGATGATGATCTCGATGTGCTTGTCGTGGATCGACACGCCCTGCGAGTTGTAGACCTTCTGGACCTCGCCGACCAGGTGGACCTGGACGGCACGCTGACCCAGGATGCGCAGCACGTCGTGCGGGTTGGTGGCACCCACGGTGAGCTTCTGGCCCACCTCGACGTGGTCGCCCTCGCCGACCAGCAGACGGGCGCGCTTCGAGATCGGGTACGCCGTCTCGTCGCTGCCGTCGTCCGGCGTGATGACGATCTTCTTGGTCTTCTCGGTCTCCTCGATCCGCACCCGGCCGCTGGCCTCGGAGATCGGGGCGACACCCTTCGGGGTACGGGCCTCGAAGAGCTCGACGACACGCGGCAGACCCTGGGTGATGTCGTCACCGGCAACACCACCGGTGTGGAAGGTACGCATCGTCAGCTGGGTACCGGGCTCACCGATGGACTGGGCGGCGATGATGCCGACCGCCTCACCGATGTCGACCAGCTTGCCGGTGGCCAGCGAGCGGCCGTAGCACATCGCGCAGGTGCCGACCGCGGACTCGCAGGTCAGGACCGAGCGGGTCTTGACCTCCTCGACACCGCGGGCGACCAGCTCGTCCATGAGCACGTCACCGAGGTCCGTGCCGGCCGGGGCCAGCACCTGGCCGTCGACGACGATGTCCTCGGCGAGGCAGCGCGCGTACACGGACGTCTCGACGTCCTCCGCCTTGCGCAGCACGCCCTCGGCGTCGCGCTCGGCGATCCGCAGCTTGAGGCCGCGCTCGGTGCCGCAGTCCTCCTCGCGGATGATGACGTCCTGCGAGACGTCCACCAGACGACGGGTGAGGTAACCCGAGTCGGCGGTACGCAGGGCGGTGTCCGCCAGACCCTTACGGGCACCGTGCGTGGAGATGAAGTACTCCAGCACGGACAGGCCCTCACGGAACGACGCCTTGATCGGACGCGGGATCGTCTCGTTCTTCGCGTTCGACACCAGACCACGCATACCGGCGATCTGACGCATCTGCATCATGTTGCCTCGTGCGCCCGAGTTCACCATCATGAAGATCGGGTTGGTCTTCGGGAAGTTCTCGTTCATCGCCTCGGCGACCTCGTTGGTCGCCTGGGTCCAGATCTGGATGAGCTCCTGCGTGCGCTCTTCCTTGGTGATCAGACCGCGCTCGTACTGCTTCTGGACCTTCTCGTCCTTGGCCTCGTACCCGGCGACGATCTCCTTCTTCGCCTCGGGGACGACCACGTCGGAGATGGCGACGGTGACGCCGGAGCGGGTGGCCCAGAAGAAGCCGGACGCCTTCAGGTTGTCGAGCGTCGCCGCCACGATGACCTTCGGGTAGCGCTCGGCGAGGTCGTTGACGATCTCGGAGAGCTGCTTCTTGCCGACCTCGTAGTCGACGAACGGGTAGTCCTCGGGCAGCAGCTCGTTGAAGAGCGCGCGGCCCAGGGTCGTCCGCAGCCGGAAGGTGTCACCCTGCTGCCACTCCGGCTCGCCCTCCTCGCGCGCCGGCGGGGTCCAGCCGCGCGGCGGGATGGTGCCCACCGGGAAGCGGATGTCCACCCTCGACTGCAACGACAGCTCACCGGCGTCGAACGCCATGATCGCCTCGGCGACCGACGCGAACGAACGGCCCTCGCCCTTGACGTCCCGCATCTCGCCGTCGGTGGTGAGGAAGAACAGACCGAGGACCATGTCCTGGGTCGGCATCGTCACCGGACGGCCGTCGGCGGGCTTGAGGATGTTGTTCGAGGACAGCATCAGGATGCGGGCCTCGGCCTGCGCCTCCGCGGACAGCGGCAGGTGCACGGCCATCTGGTCACCGTCGAAGTCCGCGTTGAACGCGGTGCACACGAGCGGGTGGATCTGGATGGCCTTGCCCTCGACCAGCTGCGGCTCGAAGGCCTGGATGCCGAGGCGGTGCAGGGTGGGCGCACGGTTCAGCAGCACCGGGTGCTCGGCGATGACCTCTTCGAGGACGTCGTACACGACGGTGCGGCCGCGCTCGACCATGCGCTTGGCCGACTTGATGTTCTGCGCGTGGTTCAGGTCGACCAGGCGCTTCATCACGAACGGCTTGAACAGCTCCAGGGCCATCGCCTTGGGCAGACCGCACTGGTGCAGCTTGAGCTGCGGGCCGACGACGATGACGGAACGCGCCGAGTAGTCGACTCGCTTGCCCAGCAGGTTCTGGCGGAAGCGGCCCTGCTTGCCCTTGAGCATGTCGGACAGCGACTTCAGCGGACGGTTGCCGGGGCCCGTGACCGGGCGGCCGCGGCGGCCGTTGTCGAAGAGCGCGTCGACGGCCTCCTGGAGCATGCGCTTCTCGTTGTTCACGATGATCTCGGGCGCGCCGAGGTCGAGAAGCCGCTTCAGGCGGTTGTTGCGGTTGATGACCCGGCGGTACAGGTCGTTCAGGTCGGAGGTCGCGAAGCGGCCACCGTCCAGCTGCACCATCGGACGCAGGTCCGGCGGGATGACCGGGACGCAGTCCAGGACCATGCCCTTGGGGCTGTTGGAGGTCTGCAGGAACGCGGAGACGACCTTCAGCCGCTTGAGGGCGCGGGTCTTCTTCTGGCCCTTGCCGGTGCGGATGATCTCGCGGAGCTTCTCGGCCTCCTCGTCGAGGTCGAAGGACTCCAGGCGCTTCTGCAGCGCCGCGGCACCCATCGAGCCGTCGAAGTAGGTGCCGAAGCGGTCGCGCAGCTCGCGGTAGAGCAGCTCGTCGCCCTCCAGGTCCTGGACCTTGAGGTTCTTGAACCGGGTCCAGACCTCGTCGAGGCGGTCGATCTCGCGCTGCGCGCGGTCGCGCAGCTGCTTCATCTCCCGCTCGGCGCCCTCGCGCACCTTGCGGCGCACGTCGGCCTTGGCACCCTCGGCCTCCAGCTCGGCCAGGTCGGTCTCGAGCTTCTTGGCCCGGGCCTCCAGGTCGGCGTCGCGGCGCTGCTCGACCTGCTGGCGCTCGACGGAGACATGCGCCTCCAGCGAGGGCAGGTCGCGGGTGCGGCGCTCCTCGTCGACGTACGTGATCATGTACGCCGCGAAGTAGATGACCTTCTCCAGGTCCTTCGGGGCGAGGTCCAGCAGGTAGCCCAGCCGGCTCGGCACGCCCTTGAAGTACCAGATGTGCGTGACGGGGGCGGCCAGCTCGATGTGGCCCATCCGCTCACGGCGCACCTTGGCGCGGGTGACCTCGACGCCACAGCGCTCGCAGATGATGCCCTTGAAGCGGACGCGCTTGTACTTGCCGCAGTAGCACTCCCAGTCCCGGGTGGGGCCGAAGATCTT
The DNA here is from genome assembly GCF_040644175.1 of Streptomyces sp. NPDC047017. Taxonomy (NCBI): domain Bacteria; kingdom Bacillati; phylum Actinomycetota; class Actinomycetes; order Kitasatosporales; family Streptomycetaceae; genus Streptomyces; species Streptomyces sp. NPDC047017. Next base: position 247,388 of record NZ_JBEYVW010000013.1, read on the forward strand.
CTCGCAGAAGAGCCCGTCCTTTTCCGGCTTGAGGGTGCGGTAGTTGATGGTCTCGGGCTTCTTGACCTCGCCGTGGCTCCACTGACGGATGTCGTCAGCGGTGGCCAGGCCGATCCGGAGCTCGTCGAAGAAGTTGACGTCGAGCACTATGCGTCAATCCCTCTCAGGGTCGTAAGTCTGTGGTCTGAAACGGGGGCCTGGGGGTCGGCGGGGGCCTCACTCATCGGTGAGGCCCCTGCCGGACTCCCGTCAGACCTCTTCGACGCTGCTCGGCTCGCGCCGGGACAGGTCGATGCCGAGCTCCTCCGCAGCGCGGAAGACATCCTCGTCGGTGTCGCGCATCTCGATGGACATGCCGTCGCTGGACAGCACCTCCACGTTGAGGCAGAGGGACTGCATCTCCTTGATGAGCACCTTGAAGGACTCGGGGATGCCGGGCTCGGGGATGTTCTCGCCCTTGACGATGGCCTCGTAGACCTTCACGCGGCCGGTGACGTCGTCGGACTTGATGGTCAGCAGCTCCTGGAGGGCGTAGGCGGCGCCGTACGCCTCAAGTGCCCACACCTCCATCTCGCCGAACCGCTGGCCACCGAACTGAGCCTTACCACCCAGCGGCTGCTGGGTGATCATCGAGTACGGGCCGGTCGACCGCGCGTGCAGCTTGTCGTCGACCAGGTGGTGCAGCTTCAGGATGTACATGTAGCCGACCGAGATCGGGTCCGGGAACGGCTCACCGCTGCGGCCGTCGAACAGCCGCGCCTTGCCGGTCGGGAGCACCATGCGCTCGCCGTCCCGGTTCGGGATGGTGTGCTGGAGCAGACCCGCCAGCTCGTCCTCGCGGGCACCGTCGAAGACCGGGGTGGCGACGTTGGTGCCGGGGTCGACCTGGTCGGCGCCGATGACCTGGAGGCGCTGGGCCCACTCCTCCGCGAGGCCGGAGACGTCCCAGCCGCGGCTGGCGAGCCAGCCGAGGTGGATCTCCAGGACCTGTCCCGGGTTCATCCGGGACGGGACACCCAGCGGGTTCAGGATGATGTCGACCGGGGTGCCGTCCTCCAGGAACGGCATGTCCTCGATCGGCAGGATCTTGGAGATGACGCCCTTGTTGCCGTGGCGGCCGGCGAGCTTGTCACCGTCGGTGATCTTGCGCTTCTGCGCGACGTAGACGCGCACCAGCTGGTTCACACCGGGGGGAAGCTCGTCGCCCTCCTCGCGGTCGAAGAGGCGGACGCCGATGACCTTGCCGATCTCGCCGTGCGGGACCTTCAGCGAGGTGTCACGGACCTCACGGGCCTTCTCGCCGAAGATGGCGCGCAGCAGGCGCTCCTCCGGGGTCAGCTCGGTCTCGCCCTTGGGCGTGACCTTGCCGACCAGGATGTCGCCGGCGACGACATCGGCACCGATGCGGATGATGCCGCGCTCGTCGAGGTCGGCGAGGACCTCCTCGGAGACGTTCGGGATGTCCCGGGTGATCTCCTCGGGGCCGAGCTTGGTGTCACGGGCGTCGACCTCGTGCTCCTCGATGTGGATCGAGGAGAGGACGTCGTCCTGCACGAGGCGCTGCGACAGGATGATCGCGTCCTCGTAGTTGTGACCCTCCCACGGCATGAACGCCACGAGCAGGTTCTTGCCGAGGGCCATCTCGCCGTTCTCGGTGGCGGGACCGTCGGCGAGCACCTGGCCCGCGATGACGTGGTCGCCCTCGTTGACGATGACCTTCTGGTTGACCGAGGTGCCCTGGTTGGAGCGGGCGAACTTGGCCAGGCGGTACGTGATGTACGTGCCGTCGTCGTTGGCGGTGGTGATGTAGTCCGCGGAGACCTCCTGGACCACACCGGCCTTCTCGGCCTTGACGACGTCGCCGGCGTCGACGGCGGAGCGGTACTCCATGCCGGTGCCGACGAGCGGGGCCTCGCTCTTGATGAGCGGGACGGCCTGGCGCATCATGTTCGCGCCCATGAGGGCGCGGTTGGCGTCGTCGTGCTCCAGGAAGGGGATCATGGCGGTCGCGACCGACACCATCTGGCGCGGCGAGACGTCCATGTAGTCCACGTCGTCACCGGCGACGTAGTCGACCTCGCCGCCGCGGCGGCGGACCAGCACGCGGTTCTCGACGAAGCGCATCTCGTCGCTCAGCGGCGCGTTGGCCTGGGCGATGACGAAGCGGTCCTCCTCGTCGGCGGTCAGGTAGTCGACCTCGTCGGTGACCTGGCCCTCGACGACCTTGCGGTACGGCGTCTCGATGAAACCGAACGCGTTGACCCGCCCGTAGGAGGCCAGCGAGCCGATCAGGCCGATGTTCGGGCCTTCCGGCGTCTCGATCGGGCACATGCGGCCGTAGTGCGAGGGGTGCACGTCACGGACCTCGAAGCCGGCCCGCTCACGGGAGAGACCACCCGGGCCGAGGGCGTTGAGACGACGCTTGTGCGTCAGGCCCGACAGCGGGTTGTTCTGGTCCATGAACTGGGACAGCTGGCTGGTGCCGAAGAACTCCTTGATGGAGGCGACGACCGGCCGGATGTTGATCAGGGTCTGCGGCGTGATCGCCTCGACGTCCTGGGTGGTCATGCGCTCGCGCACGACGCGCTCCATACGGGCGAGACCCGTACGGACCTGGTTCTGGATCAGCTCGCCGACGCTGCGGATGCGGCGGTTGCCGAAGTGGTCGATGTCGTCGGTCTCGACGATGATCGAGCGGCCGGACTCGCCGGTCGTCTCGGTCTCACCGGCGTGCAGCTTCACCAGGTACTTGATGGTGGCGATGACGTCGTCGGTGGTGAGCACGCCGGCGTCCAGCGGCTCGTCCGCGCCGAGCTTCTTGTTGACCTTGTAGCGGCCGACCTTCGCGAGGTCGTAGCGCTTCGGGTTGAAGTAGAGGTTCTCCAGAAGCGTCTGCGCGGCCTCACGCGTGGGGGGCTCGCCCGGACGCAGCTTGCGGTAGATGTCGAGCAGCGCGTCGTCCTGGCCCTGGGTGTGGTCCTTCTCCAGGGTGGCGCGCATCGACTCGTACTGGCCGAACTCTTCGAGGATCTGCTCGTTGGTCCAGCCGAGCGCCTTCAGCAGTACGGTGACCGACTGCTTGCGCTTGCGGTCGATGCGGACACCGACCATGTCGCGCTTGTCGATCTCCATCTCCAGCCAGGCACCCCGGGACGGGATGATCTTGGCGGAGAAGATGTCCTTGTCGGACGTCTTGTCGATGCTTGAGTCGAAGTAGACGCCGGGCGAACGGACCAGCTGCGAGACCACGACACGCTCGGTGCCGTTGATGACGAAGGTGCCCTTGTTCGTCATGAGCGGGAAGTCGCCCATGAAGACGGTCTGGGACTTGATCTCGCCGGTCTCGTTGTTGGTGAACTCGGCCGTGACGAAGAGCGGGGCGGCGAACGTGAAGTCGCGCTCCTTGCACTCGTCGATGCTGTTCTTCGGGGGCTCGAAGCGGTGGTCGCGGAACGTCAGCGACATCGACCCGGAGAAGTCCTCGATCGGGGAGATCTCCTCGAAGATCTCCTCCAGACCGGACTTGGTGGGGACGTCCTGACCGGACTCCAGAGCCGCCTCGACGCGAGCCTTCCACGCGTCGTTGCCGAGCAGCCAGTCGAAGCTCTCGGTTTGCAGCGCGAGAAGGTTCGGAACCTCGAGGGGCTCCTTGATCTTTGCAAAGGAGATGCGCAGCGGGGCGGTGCTGGCAGCATTGTTCGTATTCGCGGTCGAGGCATTGCGCGAGGCGGCCAAGAGGGGGTCCTTCCGAGGGCTCGGACTCACTACGCGCGTACCGGCCCCTCTCCCACGCACCGGGACAGACGGTGCCTGAAGTGGCCGTCAGGCCAGGTCAGGTGCGGTCCGGTCGTCGATGCTCGAGTGAGGGCATGCCCCTGGTGACGGGCAGGGGACAGCTAACAGGCAGCGCAAAGGGTCAGTGTAGCCACTTGGCTCACTGATGTCCAGTGCGGGTTTCCGCGACCCTCTGAGACCCTCGTTGTCGTCACCGCCTGCGGCCTGCCGCCCTCAACGCACGTTGATACTGCCCTCTTCGCCGTCGATCCATGCCTCGGATTCGGATCGTTGTGACGACGCGTCCTGAGAATTGCGCGCTGCGTGCGGTTCGTCAAGGCCCCCCTGCCCGAACCCGGGTGCCGCCATCGTCACTCGCGGCCTGCCGCCGGGGCCTGTCGAGGCCGAACGATGATCACCATACCCCTCCCCATCACGGGTGCAAGGCCGCCACAGCCACCCCCCGGGAACGCCGAAGAGCGACCACCCGGATGGATGATCGCTCCTCGGTGCGTTCGCGTTACAGCCCGGTCGGGCCGTGTTCAGCGCGCGGAGAGTCCTTGGCGGACCCGTGAGGTCACTTGACCTCGACGGAGGCGCCGGCGCCCTCGAGGGACTCCTTGGCCTTGTTCGCGGCCTCCTTGTTGACCTTCTCCAGGACGGGCTTCGGCGCACCGTCGACCAGGTCCTTGGCCTCCTTCAGGCCGAGGGAGGTCAGCTCGCGCACGACCTTGATGACCTGGATCTTCTTGTCGCCGGCACCGGTGAGGATGACGTCGAACTCGTCCTGCTCCTCCTCGACCGGGGCGGCCGGGCCACCCTGGGCCGGGCCCGCGACGGCGACGGCCGCGGCGGCGGTGACGTCGAACTTCTCCTCGAAGGCCTTCACGAACTCGGAGAGCTCGATGAGGGTCATCTCCTCGAACTGGGCGAGCAGGTCTTCCTGGGTGAGCTTCGCCATGATGGGCGATCCTTCCACTGATTCGGCAGGTGCCGGATGTACTGGGTGTGGCGGGCGTACGTCGGCCCGCTGCGACCCGTGCCGCCTAGGCGGCCAGGGTCAGAAAGCGAGCCGAGTTACTCGGCACCGCCCTGCTCGTCCCGCTTGGCGCGAAGCGCGTCCACGGTGCGGACGAGCTTCGAGGGAAGCGCCTGGAAGAGCTGAGCAGCCTGGGACTGCTTGCCCTTGAAGGCACCCGCCAGCTTGGAGAGCAGAACCTCGCGGGACTCGAGGTCCGCAAGCTTCTTGATCTCGTCGGCGGACAGCGCCTTGCCGTCAAGGACACCGCCCTTGATGACGAGATTCGGGTTGTCCTTGGCGAAGTCACGGAGACCCTTCGCCGACTCCACCGGGTCACCGGTGACGAAGGCGACAGCCGTCGGACCATTGAACAGGTCGTCCAGCGTCGTGATCCCGGCCTCGTTGGCCGCAATCTTGGTCAGCGTGTTCTTCACCACGGCGTACTGGGCGTTCTCACCGAGCGAACGACGCAGCGTCTTGAGCTGCGCCACGGTGAGACCGCGGTACTCGGTCAGCATGGCAGCGCTGGAGTTGCGGAACTGCTCCGTCAACTCCGCCACTGCGGCAGCCTTGTCGGGCCTCGCCATAGAGCCTCGGCCTCCTTCCGGGTGATTCTGACCGCGCGGACCCGAAGGAGGACTGGGGAAAACGAAACGCCCCGGCGCAGGCGCTCGGGGCGGACTCGACCGGGCGGGACACGCGCCATGGCGCGCGCACTCCGGGAGTACTTCCACTGACACCTGCGCGGGTCGTCCGCATTGTCAGCGGATCCTTCGGCCACCGCGCCCTCTGCGAGCGCACGGCAACGACCAGCGGTCTTTGGCTTCGACCGGAAGACTACGGGACCGGGGCACCGCCGGGCAAATCCGCCCGGCGGCGGCTCGGCCGGGCTCAGGCCGCGCCGGCGCCCTTCAGCAGCTCGGCCATGTCCGTGGTCTCCGCGGCCGGGGGCGCGGTGACGTCCACGGGCTTGTTGAAGTCGAGGAAGGTCATGGTCAGGTCGAGCGGCCCCTTGGCGGCCGCGCCGCGCAGCCGGAACTGCTTGGTGTGCTGCTGCGCGTCGACCCACTGGTCCATGGTGAGCTTCGAGACGCCCAGCTTCTCGTATCCGTCGAGGCTCTGCTGCTGCTTCTTCTGGACGTCCGCGCCCTTGCCCGCGTTCTGCTTCTCCAGCTCCGCGCGCAGGTCGTCGAGGGTGGCGGTGCCCCGGTAGTGGGTGGTCTTGACACCGTCCACGGTCTCGGAGCCGATTTTCCGCACGTCCTTGGCGCCCGTGAGGAGCTCGGACTCGGTCGCCGGGTTCTTCTCGGCCTGGGCGGCCCCGCCGAGCTGGTCCAGCCCCGCGCCGCCCGCTCCGGCCGCGGACATGTCGATCTTCATCCAGCGCTTGCCGTGCATCTCCTGGGCGGCCTCGGCGCCTCCGTCGAGGTACATCGCCTTGTCGACCAGCCGGAGCTCCACGGTCTGGTTCTCGCCCTGGACGGCCACCGTCATCTTCATGCTCATGGCCAACGCGGGCTTCATCCGCATCCGGGCCTCGCCCTCGAGCCGGCCCTGGCCCGGGATCTGGCCGGTCATGCGGTAGTGCAGGCTGTCGATGGTGGCCGTGTTCCTGGCCGCCGCCGCCACGGCCGCGGCCGGGGTCATCCCGGGCGACTCGGCGCCCTTGCCGCAGCTCACCGCTCCGGCGGCGAGCAGCAGGGCGGCCAGGCCGGCGCCCGCCGCCCGGCGCCGCAGGCAACCGCGTACGGGCGTGCGCACAGAGATCTCCATTGGTTCCCCCCAAGGAACAGACTGGTTTCACACAGCAAGGACTCGAATCTATCCGAACGATGATCGAGAAGTCCGGGGGTTTCCGGTCCCTGCCCGAGCGGGGACGGCGGCAACGGGACGAGCCCCGCACCCGGAAGGGGTGCGGGGCTCGTCGCCTGCCGATGTGAGCCGTGGGCTCAGACCGCGGCCGGGTCCTCCTCGACGAGGAGGTTGCGGGTGCGGTTCGGGTCGAGCGGGATGCCGGGGCCCATCGTGGTGCTGATGGCGGCCTTCTTGATGTAGCGACCCTTGGCGGCGGACGGCTTCAGACGGAGGATCTCCTCCAGCGCGGCGCCGTAGTTCTCCACCAGCTTGCTGTCGTCGAACGACGTCTTGCCGATGATGAAGTGCAGGTTCGAGTGCTTGTCGACGCGGAACTCGATCTTGCCGCCCTTGATCTCCGTCACGGCCTTGGCCGTGTCGGGGGTCACGGTGCCGGTCTTCGGGTTCGGCATCAGACCACGCGGGCCGAGGACGCGGCCGAGGCGGCCGACCTTGCCCATGAGGTCCGGGGTGGCGACGACGGCGTCGAAGTCCAGCCGGCCCTTCGCCACCTCGTCGATCAGCTCGTCGGCGCCGACGATGTCGGCGCCCGCGGCACGCGCGGCCTCGGCACGGTCACCGGTCGCGAAGACCAGGACCCGGGCGGTCTTGCCGGTGCCGTGCGGAAGGTTCACGGTGCCACGGACCATCTGGTCGGCCTTGCGCGGGTCGACACCCAGACGGAAGGCGACCTCGACGGTGCCGTCGAACTTGGACGTGGAGGTCTCCTTGGCGAGACGGACGGCCTCGAGCGGGGCGTACTGCTTCTCCCGGTCGATCTTGGCGTCCGCAGCGCGGAGAGCCTTGCTGCGCTTGCTCACAACTGCTCCTGGGGGTTCTGAAAAGGAGTCGTGGTACGGGCCGAGCAGGCCCTGCCACGGTCTTACGGGGGTGTGACGAAGCTGGGGATCAGCCCTCGACCGTGATGCCCATGGAACGGGCGGTGCCGGCGATGATCTTCGCGGCGGCGTCCAGGTCGTTGGCGTTGAGGTCGGGCAGCTTGGTCTGGGCGATCTCGCGGACCTGCGCGTCGGTGATCTTCGCGACCTTGGTCTTGTGCGGCTCGCCGGAGCCCTTCTCCACGCCCGCGGCCTTGAGGATCATCTTCGCGGCCGGCGGCGTCTTGGTCACGAAGGTGAAGGAACGGTCCTCGTAGACCGTGATCTCCACCGGGATGACCCAGCCACGCTGCGACTCGGTCGCGGCGTTGTACGCCTTGCAGAACTCCATGATGTTGACGCCGTGCTGGCCCAGCGCCGGGCCGACCGGCGGAGCCGGGTTCGCCGCACCGGCGTTGATCTGGAGCTTGATGAGCCCCGTGACCTTCTTCTTCTTGGGAGGCATAGCTCTCCGGGTCCTTTCGGTTCGGGTCCTGCCCGCGCTCGGGGACCACCCGGACGCAGGCATACCGCACAACGATAACGGGTATGGATGCGCGGCTGAAAACCGAGCAGGTCAGACCGGCTGCAACCAGCCTGCCTGACCTGCGCGGAAGCAGTACGCCCAGAAAAAACTAGTTCTTCTGGATCTGGTCGAAGCTCAGCTCGACCGGGGTCTCGCGGCCGAAGATCTCGACGAGGCCCTTGACCTTCTTCGAGTCGGCGTTGATCTCGTTGATCGTGGCCTGCAGCGTGGCGAACGGGCCGTCGGTGACGGTGACCGAGTCGCCGACCTCGAAGTCCAGCACCTGGACCTCGACCTTGCGCTGCGGGGCCGGCTTGCCCTCGGCCTCGGCGGCCTCGCGGGCGGCCTTCTCCTCCGCCTCCGGCGCGAGCATCTTCACGATCTCGTCCAGGGACAGCGGGTAGGGGTCGTAGGCGTTGCCCACGAAGCCGGTGACGCCCGGGGTGTTGCGGACGACGCCCCAGGACTCGTTCGTCAGATCCATGCGGACGAGGACGTAACCGGGCAGCTTGTTCTGCCGGACGGTCTTGCGCTCGCCGTTCTTGATCTGGACGATCTCTTCCTCGGGCACCTCGGCCTGGTAGATGAAGTCCTCGACGTTCAGCGAGACGGCGCGCTGCTCCAGGTTGGCCTTCACGCGCTTCTCGTAGCCGGCGTAGGTGTGGATCACGTACCACTCGCCGGGCAGCGTGCGCAGCTCATCGCGGAGCGCGGCGACCGGGTCGAGGACGGGCTCGGGCTCGGCCTCGACGGCGTCCTCGGCCTGCTCGTCGGCGGCCTCGGTGTCCTCGTCGGTGTCCTGGGCGGACTCGGCGGACTCAGCGGTGTCCTCGTCGGACTCGTCCTCGACGTGGACTGCGTCCTGCTCGGCGGGCTCGCCCGCGGCGGCGTCGGCAGCCTCGGCCTCGTCCGCCTCGTCCGCACCCTCGACGATGTCGAGCTCGTCATCCACGGACTCGGTCGGCTCGATGGCGTCGTTCAGGTTCGGGTCAGACACGGTGGCTGCTTCTTCCTGGATACTTGGGGTGGAACATGCGAAAACGGGCGCCGGTAACCACGGCGCCCTTCGCTCTTGGCTCAGCCGAAAACGTACTTGGCCGCGTGGTTGAGCCCATAGTCAATCACGGTCACCAGGGCGATCATGATGACGACGAAGACAATCACCACGGTGGTGTACGTGGACAGCTGGTTGCGTGTCGGCCAGACGACCTTGCGGAGTTCGGCGACGATCTGCCGGTAGAAGAGGGCAAGGCGCTTGAGCGGGCCCTTCTTGGCCCGCTTGCCGCCCTTGCGCGGCTTCTTCTGGGACTCCGCCACCTCGTCCTGGGATTCAGGCGTGTCGATGGAGCCCACGGCGTCCGTCATGCGTCCTCACCTGATTCCGGGTCATGGCCGTGCCGCGCCCGGTCGAGCCGCACGGCGGTGCATTGCTGTACGTACATGCGCACACATCCTGGCGAAGGTGTGTGTAGCAGGGCCGGAGGGACTTGAACCCCCAACCGCTGGTTTTGGAGACCAGTGCTCTACCAATTGAGCTACGACCCTTTGTGTGTCCCCCAACGTACCGCATCCGACCGGATGCCCGGTGCGCACCGGGTGCGGCGGCTGCTGAAGGCCAACGAGGTGAGAGTGTACGTGGTCCGGGGCCGGGCGTCGAACAGAAAATGGTCTTGAACGGCCTCCCGGGCGCCGCGGGCCGGAAGATCTCCTGGCCGGGGAGCGGATTCGGACGGTTGTTCAGGGCTTGAGCCGGTCCTGTTCAGTCCGTGAAACCCGTGTGCCCCGGTCGTTCGCGGTCTGGAACGATGGACGGCATGAGCGCTGCAATCCCTCCCACCGAGCGCCGGGTCTCCGCCCGCATCGGCGCGATCTCCGAGTCCGCCACCCTCGCCGTGGACGCCAAGGCCAAGGCCCTGAAGGCCGCCGGGCGTCCGGTGATCGGCTTCGGCGCCGGTGAGCCCGACTTCCCGACTCCGGACTACATCGTCGAGGCCGCGGTCGAGGCGTGCAGGAACCCGAAGTTCCACCGCTACACGCCGGCCGGCGGCCTGCCCGAGCTGAAGGCCGCGATCGCCGCGAAGACGCTGCGTGACTCCGGCTGGGAGCCGGACGTCTCGCAGATCCTGGTCACCAACGGCGGCAAGCAGGCCATCTACGAGGCCTTCGCCGCGATCCTCGACCCGGGCGACGAGGTCATCGTCCCGGCGCCGTACTGGACCACGTACCCGGAGTCGATCCGGCTGGCCGGCGGTGTCCCGGTCGAGGTCGTCGCCGACGAGACCACCGGCTACCGGGTCACGGTCGAGCAGCTGGAGGCCGCCCGCACCGAGCACACCAAGGTCGTCCTGTTCGTCTCCCCGTCCAACCCGACCGGCGCGGTGTACTCCGAGGCCGAGACCGAGGCGATCGGCCGCTGGGCCGTGGAGCACGGCCTGTGGGTGCTGACCGACGAGATCTACGAGCACCTGGTCTACGGCGACGCGGTCTCCGTGTCCCTGCCGGCGCTCCTGCCCGAGCTGCGCGACAAGTGCGTCGTCGTCAACGGCGTGGCCAAGACGTACGCCATGACCGGCTGGCGGGTGGGCTGGGTGATCGGCCCGAAGGACGTGGTCAAGGCCGCGACCAACCTCCAGTCGCACGCCACCTCCAACGTCTCCAACGTCGCCCAGGCCGCCGCCCTGGCCGCCGTCTCCGGCGGCCTGGAGGCCGTCGCGGAGATGCGCGAGGCGTTCGACCGGCGCCGCCGGACGATCGTGCGGATGCTCAACGAGATCGACGGGGTGCTCTGCCCGGAGCCCGAGGGCGCGTTCTACGCCTACCCGTCGGTGAAGGCGCTCATCGGCAAGGAGATCCGCGGCAAGCGCCCGCAGGACAGCGTCGAGCTGGCCGCGCTGATCCTGGAGGAGGCCGAGGTCGCGGTCGTCCCCGGTGAGGCGTTCGGCACGCCGGGCTATCTGCGGCTGTCCTACGCCCTCGGTGACGAGGACCTGATCGAGGGCGTGAGCCGGCTCCAGAAGCTGCTGGCGGAGGCGCGGGACTGACGTCCGCCTGCCCTGTGGGGCGGCCGCCTCCGGTTCGGTCCGGGGGCGGCCGCCCCATTTGTTTGTGCGAGCAAGGCCACTAACGGGGAAACGGCTTCCGGGACGGCGCGCGCATACGGCAGGATCGGCGGATGGAGCGTGTACGTGATGTCTCTCAGCTGCCGAAGGCCCATCTGCACCTGCACTTCACCGGGTCGATGCGGCCGGCCACCCTGCTGGAACTGGCCGACAAGTACGGCGTACGGCTGCCCGAGGCGCTGACCGACGCCCTGTTCAGCGGGGAGCCGCCGAGGCTGCGGGCGACCGACGAGCGGGGCTGGTTCCGCTTCCAGCGGCTGTACGACGCGGCGCGCTCCTGCCTGCGCGAGCCCGAGGACATCCGGCGGCTGGTGCGGGAGGCCGCCGAGGAGGACGTCAAGGACGGCTCGGGCTGGCTGGAGATCCAGGTGGACCCGACCTCGTACGCGCCGCGCCTGGGCGGCCTGATCCCGGCGCTGGAGATCATCCTGGACGCGGTGGACTCGGCCTCGCGCGACACCGGCCTGGGGATGCGGGTGCTGGTCGCGGCCAACCGGATGAAGCACCCGCTGGACGCCCGCACACTGGCCCGGCTCGCGGTGCGCTACCGCGACCGGGGCGTGGTCGGCTTCGGGCTGTCCAACGACGAGCGCCGGGGCATGGCCCGGGACTTCGACCGGGCGTTCGCGATCGCGCGCGAGGGCGGCCTGTTCGCGGCGCCGCACGGCGGCGAGCTGGCCGGGCCGTCCTCGGTCCGCGACTGCCTGGACGACCTGCACGCCCACCGCGTGGGCCACGGGGTGCGCGCGGCGGACGACCCGCGCCTGCTGCGGCGCCTGGCGGAGCGCGGGGTGACCTGCGAGGTGTGCCCGGCGTCCAATGTGGCCCTCGGGGTGTACGAGAAGGCGGCGGACGTGCCGCTGCGGACCCTGTTCGACGCGGGTGTCCCGATGGCCCTGGGCGCCGACGACCCGCTGCTGTTCGGCTCCCGGCTCGCGGCCCAGTACGAGATCGCCCGCCGCCACCACGCCTTCACCGACGCCGAGCTGGCGGAACTGGCCCGCCAGTCGATCCGCGGCTCGGCGGCCCCGGAGGACGTCCGGGCCAAGCTGCTGTCGGGAGTGGACGACTGGCTGGCCGACTGAGACGGGCCCGGGGCCGCAGGCACGGGGTCCGGGCCCGGCGCGGGCCGGGACGCCGCGTGCGGGTCCGCGGGGCGGGTCAGGGCTGGGACATCGCCGCGATCACCAGCGGCAGCGTCTGCTTGTCGAAGATCCCGCGGGCCAGCTTCTGGTCGACGATCTTCCCGTCCACCTTCATGGTGGGCGTGCCGGTCGCCCCGGAGGTGTCGAAGGCGTGCTCGGAGGCGGTCACGAAGCCGCGGTACTTCATGCCCTTGACCGCCGCGTCGAACTCCTTGCCGCGCAGCCCCTTCACCCGGGAGGCCAGCTCCAAGAGGAACGCGTCGGTGTAGCCGTCGGTGCTCTCCTCGGGCTGGTGGGCGTAGAGGAGGGCGTGGTACTCGGCGAACCTGCCCGCGTCCAGGGCGGCCCGCAGGGCGTTGGCGGCCTTCCGGGAGCCCTGGCCGCCGAGCCGGGCGTCGAGGAAGGAGGCCAGCGTGTACTCCACCCGCACCTGGCCGGAGCGGACCAGCTCGCCCAGGGCCTCGCCGCCGCCCTGGGTCTCGAAGTCCTTGCAGACCGGGCAGCGCGGGTCCTCGTAGACATGGACGACGGTCTTCGCACTCGGTGACCCGACGCGGACGGTGGTGCCGTCGGGGGCCAGCGTCTGGGTGGTCCGCACCGCGGCGGTCGCCTGGGCGGCCGGTGTCCCGCCGCCGGCCTTGCCGCCGCCGTCACCGCCGTCACCGCCGTCACCGCTGTCGCCGCCGGAGCTGCAGCCGGTGGCGAGCGCGCCCACCAGGACCGCGGCGGCCGTGAGCGCGGCGGTGCGGCCCCCTCGCCGGTCCCGCGCGCCGCCTGTGCCTCGTACGCCCCGTACGCCTCGTACGTCCCGTACGTCCCGCATGGGTGTTCCCCTCCCTGTCGAACGACGATCGACCCTACGCGATCTCTGTGAGGGGTCCTGACCGGTCCCCCGCACCCGCTCGGAGCCCGCGCCCGTACCGGGAGAGGTCGCGAGGGGGCGTCGGCTACAGGCTCACGCCCACCGTCACCGGCTCGTTCACCAGGGTCACCCCGAAGGCCTCACGGACGCCGGCCACCACCTCGCGGGCCAGGGCCAGCAGGTCCTCGGTGGTCGCCTCGCCGCGGTTGGTGAGGGCGAGCGTGTGCTTGGTGGAGATCCGGGCCGGCCCGGAGCCGTAGCCCTTGGTGAAGCCCGCCTTGTCGATCAGCCAGGCCGCGGAGGTCTTGGTGCGCCCCTCGCCCGCCGGGTACGCGGGCGGCTCGGCGTCCTCGCCCAGCCGCCCGCGCACGCGCGCGCGGAACGCGGCGGACTCGGCGTCGGTGAGGATCGGGTTGGTGAAGAAGGACCCGGCCGACCACGTGTCGTGGTCCTCGGGGTCCAGCACCATGCCCTTCCCGGCGCGCAGCCCCAGCACGGTGTCGCGGGCGGTGGCCAGCGGCACCCGGTCCCCCACCGCCACGCCCAGCGCGCGCGCCGTCTCGGCGTACTTGACGGGCGCCGACAGTCCGCCGGCGTCCTCCAGCGCGAACCGGACGCGCAGCACGACATACCGCTCGGGCGCGCCCTTGAAGCGGCTGTGCCGGTAGGAGAACGCGCACTCCTCGTTGGTCAGGGTGACCGTCTCGCCCGCCCGGCGGTCGTAGGCGACGACCTCGGTGACGGTGGCGGAGACCTCCTGGCCGTACGCCCCGACGTTCTGGATCGGGGTGGCGCCCGCGGAGCCGGGGATGCCGGACAGGCATTCGATGCCCGCGAGGCCGGCCTCGACGGTGCGGGCGACGGCGTCCGTCCACACCTCGCCGGCGGCCAGCTCCAGCGTCGTACCGCTCAGCTCGAAGCCGGTCGTGGCGATGCGCAGGGCGGTGCCGTCGAAGCCCTTGTCGCCGATGACCAGGTTGGAGCCGCCGCCGATGACGAGCAGCGGGGTGCCTGCGGCGTCGGCCTCGCGGACGGCGTCGATCACCTCGGCGTCGGTGGCCGCGGTGATCAGCCGGGTCGCGGGGCCGCCCAGCCGGAAGGTGGTCAGCGGGGCGAGGGGCGCGTCGTGGAGTTCCTGCACGCGCCCAAGACTACGAGACCCCGCTGACAGCCCGGCGAGACCCCGCTGGGAAGTCGGTACGCGCGCGGCCCGCGCGGGGCCGTGCGCGCGCCGTCAGGCCAGGCGGACGACCGCCCGGGACATGCCGAGCACCTTCTGCCCGCCGCTGGTGACCGTCAGGTCGACCCGCACGGTGCGGTCGTCGAGCTTGGCGGCGACCTTGCCGACGACCTCGATCAGGGCGCCCTTGTCGTCGTCGGGGACGACGACGGGCTTGGTGAAGCGCACGCCGTACTCGACGACCGCGCCGGGGTCGCCCGTCCAGTCGGTGACGACGCGGACCGCCTCGGCCATGGTGAACATGCCGTGCGCGATCACGTCCGGCAGCCCGACCTCCTTGGCGAACCGCTCGTTCCAGTGGATCGGGTTGAAGTCCCCGGAGGCGCCCGCGTACTGGACGAGGGTGGCGCGGGTCACGGGGAAGGTCCGGGCCGGCAGCTCGGTGCCGACCTCGACGTCGTCGTAGGCGATCTGGGCCGTCATCGGTTGTCTCCCGCCTCCTCGGCGGCGCGGGCCACCAGCTTGGTCCAGGCGGTCACGACGTGCTCGCCGGCCTCGTCGCGCACCTCGCCGCGGACGTCCAGGATGTCGTTGCCGGCCAGGGACTTGATCGCCTCGATGGTGGAGGTGACCGTCAGCCGGTCACCGGCGCGCACGGGCCGGGTGTAGGCGAACTTCTGGTCGCCGTGCACCACGCGGCTGTAGTCGAGTCCGAGCTGCGGGTCCTGGACGACCACTCCGGCGGCCTTGAAGGTGATCGCGAAGACGAAGGTCGGCGGGGCGATCACATCGGGGTGGCCGAGCGCCCGGGCGGCCTGCGGGTCCGTGTACGCGGGGCTGTCGTCACCCACCGCCTGCGCGAACTCGCGGATCTTCTCCCGGCCCACCTCGTAGGGGTCGGTGGGCGGGTAGGTCCGCCCCACGAAGGACTGGTCGAGCGCCATGGCCCGCAACCTCCTGGTGTCGCTCTCGTTCGGAACCGATTCGGAAACACCATGAGGCCGCCCCCAGGTACAGGGGCGGCCTCATGAATGAGCCTGATTTATCGCGTTTCGCGGTGCGCGGTGTGCGCGTTGCAACGCGGGCAGTGCTTCTTCATCTCCAGACGATCCGGGTTGTTACGCCGGTTCTTCTTGGTGATGTAGTTCCGCTCCTTGCACTCCACGCAGGCCAGCGTGATCTTCGGGCGGACGTCGGTGGCAGCCACGTGAGTGCTCCTAAGACGAACGGATGGACTAATTCAACGCAAGAAAGAGTAGCCGATCGAAGGACCGACCCCGCAATCGGCTACTGTCAGTAGCGGTGACCGGACTTGAACCGGTGACACAGCGATTATGAGCCGCTTGCTCTACCGACTGAGCTACACCGCTTTGATGAGATCAGCTCCCGCCTCGCGACGGGAACCTCTCACACCAGAGCCCCAATACGGAATCGAACCGTAGACCTTCTCCTTACCATGGAGACGCTCTGCCGACTGAGCTATTGGGGCGAGCGAGGAAGACATTACACGGTCCGCAGCCGTTCGCCCAAATCCGTTCCGCGGCCCCTCGCGCCCGGCCCCCACGGCCGCCGGCCGGGCGGCCACACCGGTACGACTATTGCGCTCCTCCCGCCTCCCGGCGGGCGGCCACCCTAGGCTCGACGCACTCTGCGTGATCATGCTTCGCCGTCCGGTCCGCGCGCCCGGCGTGTGTGTCCCCGCCCCCTGCCTGCCCCTGTCTGCCCCCTGTCGTACCTGGAGTGCGATGCCCCCCGGTCAGTCCCCGCCGCCCCACCCGCCCTCCTCCCCCGGCCCGTCCGGACCGTCCGGGCCGCCGGACCCGGACACCCTGCTGCTGTGCGGGGCCCGGCTGACCGACGGGCGGACCGTGGACGTACGGCTGGCCGGCGGGCGCATCGAGGCGGTCGGCACGGCCGGGAGCCTCGGCGCGGCCGGCGCGTGCGGCGGTGCGGTGAGCGTGGACCTCGGCGGCTATCTGCTCCTGCCGGCCCCGGCCGAGCCGCACGCCCACGCCGACACCGCGCTGACCGGCGACACCGACGGCCCGGTGTCGTACGAACCGGAGGACGTCCAGCGCCGGGCGACCGAGGCCGCGCTGCTCCAGCTCGGCCACGGCGCGACCGCGCTGCGCGCGCATGTGCGCGTGGGCGACGTGCAGGGGCTGGGCGCGCTGACGGCCGTGCTGCGGGCCCGGCGGGCGCTGCGCGGACTGGCCGAGCTGACGACGGTGGCGGTGCCGCGTGTGCTGACCGGGGCGGCCGGCGCGGACGGCCTCGCGGTGCTGCGGGACGCGGTGAAGATGGGCGCCTGCGTGGTGGGCGGCTGCCCGGACGTGGACCCCGACCCGACCGGCTACGTGGAGGCCGTCCTGGAAGTCGCCTCCGAGCACGGCTGCCCCGTGGACCTGCACACCGACGCCACCGACCCCGCCCGGCTGGCGCGGATCGCGGCGATGGCGGGCGGGCTGCGCCCCGGGGTGACGCTGAGCCCCTGCGGTGGTCTCGCCCGGCTGCCCGCCGAGGCCGCCGCCCGCACCGCCGACCAGCTCGCCGCGGCCGGGGTGACGGTGGTGTGCCTGCCCCAGGGCGGCTGCGCGGGCGCGGAGGGGCCCGGGACGGCTCCGGTACGGCTGCTGCGGGCGGCCGGGGTGCGGGTGGCCGCGGGCAGCGGCGCGCTGCGGGACGTCTCGAACCCGGTGGGGCGCGGTGACCCCCTGGAGGCGGCCTATCTGCTGGCCTCGCGCCACGGGCTGCGGCCCGAGGAGGCGTACGGCATGGTGAGCGCCTCGGCCCGCGCGGCGCTCGGCCTGCCCGAGGTGCGGGTGGAGGCCGGTTTCCCCGCCGAACTCCTCGCGGTGCGCGGCGACCGGCTCGCGGGGGCGCTGTCGCTCGCGTACAGCCGCATCGTGGTGCACCGGGGGCGCGTGGTGGCGCGTACCAGCGCGCTACGCGAGTTCTGCGACTCGGCGGCGTCGGTGGAACTGGGGCTGCCGAGGCAGGGGCGCAGCGAGCTGTCCTGAGCGGGGCGCCCGGCCTGGGCGGGGGCGAGGGCAAGGGGAAGGGCAAGGGCAAGGGGTGGGCGGCGGGCGGATGTTCGGGGACGCGGCGCCGCTGAGGGGGGCGGGCGGTGGGGCGGTGGGGTGCGGCGGATCGCCGGGCGGCAGGCGGCAGGCGGCAGGCGGCAGGCGGCAGGCGG
The DNA here is from genome assembly GCF_040644175.1 of Streptomyces sp. NPDC047017. Taxonomy (NCBI): domain Bacteria; kingdom Bacillati; phylum Actinomycetota; class Actinomycetes; order Kitasatosporales; family Streptomycetaceae; genus Streptomyces; species Streptomyces sp. NPDC047017. Next base: position 264,943 of record NZ_JBEYVW010000013.1, read on the forward strand.
CAGGCGGCAGGCGGGGTCATGGGGGGGCGGGCGGGCGAAGTCGTGCGGCGGATGCGGCCGTCCGGGCGTACGGTCGGAGACATGCGGATTGTCATCGCTGGTGGTCATGGTCAGATCGCGCTGCGGCTGGAGCGGCTGCTCGCCGCGCGCGGAGACGAGGTGGCGGGGATCATCCGCCGCGCGGAACAGGGTGAGGACCTGCGGGCGGCGGGCGCCGAACCGATCGTGCTGGACCTGGAGTCGGCCTCCGTGGCGGAGGTCGCGGAGCGGCTGCGGGGCGCGGACGCGGCGGTGTTCGCGGCGGGCGCGGGGCCGGGCAGCGGCACGGCCCGCAAGGACACGGTGGACAAGGGAGCGGCGGTCCTGTTCGCGGACGCGGCGGTGCGCGCGGGCGTACGCCGTCATGTGGTCGTGTCGTCGATGGGCGCGGACGCCGCCCACCGGGGCGACGAGGTCTTCGACGTGTACCTGCGCGCCAAGGGCGCGGCGGACGACCATGTCCGCGCCCAGCGGGACCTGGACTGGACGATCCTGCGCCCCGGTTCGCTCACCGACGAGCCGGGCACCGGCCAGGTCCGGCTGGAGGCCCGCACCGGGCGCGGCGCGGTGCCCCGCGCCGACGTGGCCACGGTCCTGGCGGAACTGGTGGACACCCCGGCGACGGCCGGCCTGACCCTGGAACTGGTCGGCGGTTCGACGCCGGTGTCGGTGGCGGTGAAGTCGGTGGCGGGCAACTGAGCGGGGCGGCCGCGGCCGCCGGAACTCAGAACAGGGCGAGCTGCCCTGGGAAGTCGGGCACGGCGTACCCGTCCAAGGAGGGCTGCGCCGCCCCGAGTTGCGCGGGCAGGCGCGAGCCGGGGCACGAGGTCAGCTCGCCGCTGCCGCGCGCACCGGGCGGATCGTGCCGCGCGAACCGTCCGGCGACGACGGCGATCTCACGACGGCACACGGGGCAGGCTCTGCGGCGCGAGGACATGGGTTCAGTGTGCACCGGCCCACTGACATCGCGACGCCCCGCCGCCCCGGGGTCGGGCCGCTCCCGCCGAACACGAAGAAACCCCCTCCGATCAAGTCGGAGGGGGTTTTCCCCAGTGTGGCGGCGCCAGGATTCGAACCTGGGAAGGCTGAGCCGGCAGATTTACAGTCTGCTCCCTTTGGCCGCTCGGGCACACCGCCGGGGTTCGCTGCCGTTCGAACCGCTTTTCGGCGGTGCTCCGTGGCAACGACGTAAACAATACCCGATGCGCGGGGGTGCTTCGCCACCTGATCGATCCGCGCCCCGGGGGCGCCGGATGACTAGGCTGGGGCGGATGCGGACCCGGCCCCAGTGACCGGGCCCGGCGGCTCCCCCACGCTCGCCGGTTCGCACTCGAACAGCACGCAGGCACACCCCGATACACCCCGATACACCCCGATACAAGGAGCCACAGGACATGGCCGACTCCAGTTTCGACATCGTCTCGAAGGTCGAGCGGCAGGAGGTCGACAACGCCCTCAACCAGGCCGCCAAGGAGATCTCGCAGCGCTACGACTTCAAGGGCGTGGGCGCCTCGATCTCGTGGTCCGGTGAGAAGATCCTCATGGAGGCGAACTCGGAGGACCGGGTGAACGCGGTCCTCGACGTCTTCCAGTCCAAGCTGATCAAGCGGGGCATCTCGCTGAAGGCGCTGGAGGCGGGCGAGCCGCAGCTCTCCGGCAAGGAGTACAAGATCTTCGCCACCATCCAGGAGGGCATCTCCCAGGAGAACGCCAAGAAGGTGGCCAAGCTCATCCGCGACGAGGGCCCCAAGGGCGTCAAGGCCCAGGTCCAGGGCGAGGAGCTGCGCGTCAGCTCCAAGAGCCGCGACGACCTCCAGGCCGTCATCTCCCTGCTGAAGGGCCAGGACTTCGACTTCGCACTGCAGTTCGTGAACTACCGGTAGGTCCGGGACGTGTGAGGGGGGCCCGCCCGCCCCGCCGCCCCTTCCCCCGCCACCGCCTGCACCGGCCGACACCGCCCGACCC
>NZ_JBEYVW010000014.1:0-212489 GCF_040644175.1 Streptomyces sp. NPDC047017
ATTGGGCCGCGCCCCCCGCCCCCCCCCCGCCCGCCCCGCCCACCGCGGCCTGGCCCCCTGATATTGCGTGGCCCGGGCCGCGCCCGCGGGCCCCGCCCCCGCCGCCCCCACCCTTCCGCCGAGTCAGCGGTTTCGTGATGCGGGTCAGCCGCGGCGCAGCATCATGACGACCACGACGATGAGCAGAATGACCACCACGGTGCCGAGACCTATGTACACGATGTCCGCCTTCTCTCGCTGAGAGGCACCATTGGTGCCCTGGTAGCACCCAGTTGCCCCCTGCCGGGCGGCGCAGCCCCCGTAAATCGTTCCTTTGCACGGTCGTGACCTCATCGCAACCATGAGGCCCGCACCTGCCCGCAGTGTGCCCGTCGGCCCGGCACTCGGCCGGTCTGACAGGGGCGGGGGTGTCAGCGTGGCCGTGGTTCCTGGAGTTCTGCCGCCACCCGCGAGCCCGCTACCCGGCCGAGGTCCGTATCGCGATCGTCCGTGACGACTCCCCCCACCAGCGGGGTGCGTGGTACGCACCCGGCCTGGCCGGCACACCGGTGGCGCTCGGCCTGTGGCCGTGCTCAGCATGCCCGCGAGGGCACGTCAGCTCACTGGACGTCCGCACCACTGGTCGAGCGCCTCGGGCAGCCCGGCCGCGTCTGCGTCCACGCCTACCCACGCCACGTATCCGTCCGGCCGGGCCAAGAGCGCGGCGGTGCCCGTACAAGGCGCCTGCACGGGTACGACGCGCACGCGGTCGTACCCGTCCGCCGCAGCGCGGATCCGCCGGCTGCCGACGAGGTCCAGCAGCAGGAACCGGCCGTCACTCAGGTGCTCCGCGGCCACGGGCTGGAGCCCGTCCGGCAGGAAGCGGCCGACCAGGGGCTGCGCCGAGTCCGGCGCGTAGTCCACGTCCGCGCCGCTGACCAGCGCGCCGAAGTACTCGTGTGCGGCCGGGATCGTCAGCACCTCGGCCAGCACCTCGCGCAGTGCGTCGACTTGCGGTCCGGGCCGCATCAGCACCGTCTGCGCACGGGTGTTGCGCAGGACGCGGGCGCCGATGGGGTGCCGTTCGGCGGTGTAGGTGTCCAGCAGCCGTTCAGGGGCGCGGCCGGTGGCCACGAGCGCGAGCTTCCAGCCGAGGTTGGCCGCGTCCTGAAGTCCGAGGTTGAGGCCCTGCCCCCCGATCGGTGAGTGCACGTGCGCGGCGTCGCCGGCGAGCAGCACCCGGCCGCGCCGGTAGGTGTCGGCCTGCCTGGTGTTGTCGCTGAAGCGGGAGCCGGCTTCCAGCCTGGCCACGGTCACCGAGAGTCCGCCGGCGCGCAGCATGCTGCCTTCCAGTTCGGCCGGGGTCATGGGCGCGTCGCGGTCGGTGGGCCCGGTCCCGTCGAACTCGACGGTGGTGATCTCGCCCGGCACCATCAAGCCGTTCACCAGCCCGCCCGGGCCGCGCAGCACCGCCGTGGGTGTGTCCGGTTCGGCGAGTTCGGCCACCGCGATCCGCCCGGTCATGGTGGCCGACGTGCCGGGGAAGGCGAATCCGGCACTCTTGCGTACGGTGCTGCGGCCGCCGTCGCAGCCGACCAGATAGCCGGCGCGCAGCGAACGCCCGTCGGCCAGGTCCGCGACCACGGAGGTGCCCTCGTCGCGAACGGCGACCACCTGGGAGTTCGGCTGGACACGCACGCCGAGCCCGGTCGCCCAGTCGCTGAGCAGCTGCTCCAGCATGTGTTGCTTCATCAGGTAGGTGCGGCCGCTGTCGGTGCCGTCGGCCTCCAGCGGCAGCCCGCCGAAATGGCCCCTGGCACGGCCCTCGCGCATCAGCTTGAGCACGAGCGCGAGCTGGTCCCCGTCCCTCGTCTCGTGCCCTGCCGCAGCGAGTTGACCGATCCAGGACGCCTGCGCCGCCTCCAGGGCGGGGACGAGCCCGCGCAGGGCGAGGGTCTGGGCGCTGCGCGGGCTGACGGCGCGCTGGCCGAAGCTTCGCGTCCGGCGTTCGGCGCCGTCAGAGGCCTCCAGGACCACCGTTCGGGCACCGCCCAGGCGCAGTTCTCCAGCCAGCAGCAGCCCGACCGGCCCACCGCCGACCACCAGCACGTCCACCATGACTTCTCCTTACATACGGCGTAAGCTTACGAAGTAAGTACGCCATGTGCGGTGTAAATTCGTCAAGTGCCGACCGCGAGTGAAGGACGACAGGTGAGTCGACGGGAGCCGTTGAACCGGGCGAAGGTGGCAGCCGTCGCGCTGGCCCTGGCGGACGCGGAGGGCATCGAGGCACTGACCATGCGCCGGCTCGCCAAGGAGCTGGGCGTGGAGGCGATGTCGCTGTACAACCACGTGAAGAACAAGACCGACTTGCTGGACACGCTGGCCGAGCAGGTGTTCGCCTCCGTCGAGCGCGCCGAGCCCGGGCTGCCGTGGGTGGACCGGCTGCGGATCACCGTGCGCAACCTGTACCGCGAGTTCAGCCGACACCCGGCGGTGTCCAAAGTCGTCGTCGGCGAGCAGGCCAACCCCACCTCTGCGGTGGCCCTGCGCCCGACGGAGGACATACTCGAAGCCCTGTTCGAGGCCGGCTTCGACGAGGGAGCCACCCGGCAGGCGTTCATCGCGGTCAACGGCCTGGTGTTCGGCACGCTGGCCCTGTCCACCTCCGGGTACACCACCCCACCCCGACCCGCCGCCAACGGGCTGGACGTCTTCCAGCGCGTGGTGGACCCCGCGTGGCTGCCGAACTTCGCCCGACTCCTGGCCACCATCCCGGACAGCGACCCGACCGAGGACTTCGACCACGCGCTGGACCTGCTGATCACCGGCCTGGTTGCCGCCGCTCCCAACGGCGGCGGCAACCGAGAGGGGTGAGTAGGGGCAAGCTGTACCCAGGCGACTCAGCGGACGGGCAGTGGTCGTTGATCGAGCCGATCAACGCAGCCTGGAAGGACCGGCACCGCACGGCGAGTGGCCATCGCGTGGCCGCCGGAGTTCCCGCCTCCACGACAGGTCGGAACCCCGGCGAAACGGGTACCGGGCCGCGATCGGGGCCTGGCCGTCGACGTGCCGGGCTTCGTCATCGCTGTCATCGCCGTCATCGTCCTGGCCGCGGACACGCACGATCACGCCGGCGGTACCGTGTCTGCAAGGCCCTGGTCGACCAGGGCTTCAAGAAGCGGGTCGCCGCGCACGGAGCGGGTCTGGACATCGACGTCGAGATCGAGATCGTCGAACGCAACCCGCGGGACAGAAGAGGGAGCGACGCGGACACAGCCCCGGAGCCCCTGAACCGCACATCCACCAACGCTCACGGTTGCAGTACTACGGTTGCAGTACTAGGGGTGTTCGCGCTCGGGGGCGGCGGCGCGTAGGCCCGCGTCGCGGGCCAGCAGGGCCGCTTGGACGCGGTTGCCGCAGTCCAGCTTGGTCAGCACTCGGCTGACGTAGGTCTTGATGGTGCCCTCGCTCATGTGCAGGCGGCGGCCGGTCTCGGCGTTGGACAGGCCCTCGCCGAGCAGCGCGAGGACATCCCGCTCGCGATCGGAGAGGCGTTCCAGGCGGTGACGGGCCTCCTCACTGCGGCGCGCGGTGTCGCCGGAGGCCACCAGATCGACGACCTGGCGGGTGGTGGCGGGAGAGAGGTACGCCTCACCTGCGGCGGCCGCACGCACCGCGCGCAGCAGGTCCGGCGGCGCGGAGTCCTTGAGCAGGAAGCCGGCGCTGCCGCCGACGAGCGTGCGCAGCACGTTCTCCCGCTCACCGAACGTCGTCAGGATCAGCACCCGGGCCCGGGGGGCGGCGCGGCGGAGTTCGGCCAGCGCCGTCACACCGTCCATCACCGGCATCTGCAGGTCGAGCAGCACGACGTCTACGGCCAGTTTCCGGGCCAGGTCGACCGCCTCGCGGCCGTTGGCCGCCTCGGCGACGACATCGATGTCCTCGCCGGAGGAGAGGATCATCCGGATACCGGCTCGGACGAGCGGCTCGTCGTCTGTGACGAGGACCCTGATCACGATGCTCCTGAAGGGATGTCGGGCGGTCCGCCCGAAGGCGGCGCTGTGTCGGTCGGACCCCCCGGGCCCGGCTCGCTACGGCTGCTCAGCCCTTGACCTCGAAGGACTTCTTCTCGATCAGAACACCGTCCTTGAAGCAGAACCGGAAGACCGGGGACTTGGTGAAACTGCTGCCCTGCTCGGTGGAGTTGAGGCTGAGGCACGCCGCCCCGGCGGGCTCGGGCGGTGCACCCTTGTCCAGGCCGTCGGTGAGGAAGGAGTCCCCCTTGGGAAGCCGGTCGCGGACCTCCGCCTCGCTCATGCCAACCTTTATCCGATTGTACTCCTTGGGTTCGATCATGGCCTTGTCACCCTCCTTGAGGAGGAAGTAGCCTCCGACCGCCGCGGCGGCGCCCAGCAGCAGCACGATCACCGCCGCCACACCGCAGCCCCAGACCCTGCTCCTCCGCTTTTCCTGGCTCATTGCTCTGACCACGTCCTTCGGTAGTGGGGTTTCGTCATGGACGGCCCCACTGTCGTCCGCAAGGCCCGCGCCCGGCTGCTCTCGAAAGTCGTCGTGGCCGACGACGAAGGTCGCTTCGTGCACCTCTTCCCGCGCCGTGCCCGGTCGCGTCGCGTACGGCAGCACCCCGGCCACGCGGAAGCCGCCCTCCGCCGTGGGAGCCGCGTGCACCATGCCGCCGGCCAGACAGACCCGTTGGGTGAGACCGGTCAGGCCCTGCCCGCCGCTCACCACCTCCCAGCCGCCGCGGTCCTCCGGGCGCGCCCGCACCGGCACCGGGCCGTTGGCCACCTCTACGACCAGCGAGTCCGGCTCGTAACGCAGCTCCACGGTGATCGCGGCTCCGGGCGCGTGCTTGTGCGCGTTGGTCAGGCCCTCCTGCACCACCCGGTACACCGCGTGCTCCGCGGCCGCCGACAGCGGCCGTGTCCGACCGGTGCGCCGTACGCGCACAGTGGCCCCGGCCGCACGGGAGGCGTCCGTGAGGCTCTGGATGCCGGCGACGCCCGGGAGGGCGGCCACCTCCTGGGGGCGCGGGCCGCCGCCGGGCGCCCCGGTGCCGACCGCCTCGGGCCCCGGCTCCGTCCCGTCCCGCAGCAGCCCCACCACCTCCCGCAGCTCGTGCATGGCGGCGACCGACGCTCCACGGAGAATGCCCACGGCTTCCCGGTGACGGCCGGCCAGGTCACCGTCGACCTCCAGGGCGCCGGCCCGCACGGAGATCAGCGTGAGCTGATGGCCGAGACTGTCGTGCATGTCCTGGGCGATGCGCTGCCGCTCCCGCAGGCGCGTCTCGTTGGCGATCATCCGCTTCTCGCGGACGAGCTGGGCGTGGTATTCGCGCAGTGCGTCGGCCAGGGTCTGGCGCTGCGACCAGTGGCGTCCGGCCAGAGCGGGCACGGCGACGCCGATGAACAGACCCAGAGCGATGAACGCCGCGTAGAAGCCGGAAAAGCGCGGCAACTGGTCCGCGACCCCGCCACCGAAGAGGATCACGCCGGCCAGGACACACAGGCCGACGGCCCGGGCGAGGCGACCGACACGCAGACCGACCGACCAGGCAGCGAGGGGCACCAGCACGTCGAGGCCGTCCAGGACGAACGAGCCGGCGGCGGCCGTCAGGAGCACAACGCCAGGCAGCACCCGGCGGATGGGCACCAGCACCGCGGCGCCGATCCCGCACGCCACCACGGCCACGGTACCGTCGTGGGCCGACAAGGTGGTATCGCCCGCCGCGAGCAACCCCACCACCAGCACCAGCACCGCCTCACCCACCACCCGGCGAGGACGCCACAGCTCGGCCCGGCACAGCGCCCGGCTCGCCTCGCCCAACCCCCGCGGCACCGCTCGTAGGCCCTCCACCAGGACCTGAGCGGCCGCCGTCACAGGGTTCACACGTCGCATGGAAGTCACCCCACCAGGCTAAGAACTCCTTTCATCCCCTGGCAGCACCCATTCGTCGCGACCGGGAACGACGAAAGTCGACCGCGCGCGGCCGGCCGCCACGCCGGCCGTGAAGGCGTTCCTCGCCACGTCTGAGGGAGATCACCTTGGCTCGGTCGTCCTCCGAGGAAGCGTCCCCGCGTTCGGAAAATCGCCGCCATTCGCACGAACGAGCACCGCCCGAAATGGCGGTGGAGAATCTCCCGAAGGGAGCGAATCGGATGGCGCACCCGGATGGCGCACCCGGACGGCCTCATGCCGGCGGACGTATGCGACGGCTGTCCGCCGGTTCTGCTCTCGTCAGTCCTCATGTACCGCAGCTTTGGCACGGTCGCCGTTGTGCACCGAGTCCTCGCGGTCGGGAAGGGCGACCGGCAGCCCTGCCGCTTCCCATGCCTCAAGGCCGTCTGTCACGCTGTAGACGGAGGACCGGCCCGCGCGAATCGCCTGCGCGCCGCCCCGCATGCTGCGTTTTCCCGTGCGGCAGGCGAAGGCCAGTGGGCCGTCAGGTAAATCCGACAGCGCGGCCCGCGATGCGCTGAGCGCGGCCCGCGATGCGCTGAGCGCGGCGTGGACGGCGCCCGCCGGGTGACCCGCTGCCCATTCGTCGTCTTCGCGGACATCGACCAACGTGAGTTCCCCGTCCGCGACACGGCGACGCGCCTCGATCGGAGACAGGCCGACGGCGTATGACCGTCGCCGGGGCCCGGGCTCCGCGCGGGCAGGACCGTCCGGATCGCCTCGTAGTTCGAGGCATGGGCGACGGCTATCCGCTGTTCCAGCATCGGGCAGACGTTCATCGCCTCTTCCCAGTGAGCGGTGGACTCCCATTCCGCCACGTTGACGAGAGGGAATTCACTCCCCGGAACCTCGATGCCCTGGACCTCGACCCCCCTCTGGATCAGCCACCTACTCTCCAGGCCGGAGCCGGGGCCCTCGCACGGCGATCTGCGTGCCTTGTCCACACGGCACGGCTTCCGCCCGGATCGCGGCCCGGAGGACCCGTACCGTGGACCTGGATGAGCACCTCGGCCTGGGCTCTTCGGCGATGGTGCCGCGTCAGGGGCGGGCGGGAGGCGAAGCCGTTCGCGGTCAAGGTCGGTGAGTGGCCCGTGACCCGGCTCAGCTCTGCGGAACGTCCTCAAGTTCCGTCAGCTCCTGCGTAGTCAGCGTCAGCTCGACGGCCCTCGCGGAGTCGGTGATGGACCCCGGGCGGCTGGCCCCCGGTACCGGGATCACTGCCGGGGAGCGGGCGAGGAGCCAGGCCAGGGCGATCTGCTGCGGACTGACACCGCGTTCGGCGGCGATCCGGTGGAAGGCTGTGCCTATGGAGGTGTGGCCGGAGGGGCCGTCGAGGGAACTGCGGGAGATTCCGCCCAGTGGGCTCCAGGGCAGGAAGGCCAGCCCCAGCTGTTCACTGAGCTGTAGCTCGGGCTCGCTGTCGCGGATGGCGGGCGAGTACTGGTTCTGTACGGAGACGAGCCCGTCGCCGAGGATCTGATGTGCCTGACGGATCTGGGCGGCGGTGACGTTGGAGATGCCGGCGGCGCGGATGGTGCCGGCGTCGAGAAGCTCGCGCAGCGCGCCGACGGATTCCGCCCAGGGCACGGTCGGGTCCGGCTTGTGCAGCTGGTACAGGCCGATCGCGTCGACGCCCAGGCGCTTGGCGGAGGCTTCAGCGGCTTGCTTGAGGTGGGCAGGGGTGGCGGTGACGGTCCAGCTGCCGTCGCCGGGGCGGCCGCGGCCACCCTTGGTGGCCACCAGGACATGGGAGGTGTCGCCGCCGTAGCGAGCCAGGGCGCGGGCGATCAGCAGCTCGTTGTGGCCCGCCTCGTCCGCGTGCCAGTGGTAGCTGTCGGCGGTGTCGATCAGGGTGACACCGGCGTCGAGGGCGGCGTGGACGGTGGCGATGGCCCGCGTCTCGTCCGGGCGGTGCTCGATGGACAGCGGCATGGCGCCCAGGCCGATGGCGCTGACGTCGGTGTGGGCGATGGCGCGGTACTTCATGGTGGCCTTGTTCCTCAATCGGTGGAAGCAGCGGATACGGCGAGGGCTTCGGCGACGGCGCCGGGCAGCCAGTCGCTGGTGCGGGAGAAGGAGAAGCCCAGCGCCTTCGCGCGGGCGTTGCTCATGGCGTAGTGGCGGTCGAAGGAGAACGGCGAAGCCTCCTCGCCCGCTGGGACGGTCCGGTAGACGGCCTCCCGGCCGGCCTGCGCGGCGACGATCCCGGCGAGGTCGTGTACGTCGAGCGGGCCGTCGGAGCAGGCGTTGACCGGTCCGGTGAAGTCGGCTCCGGCCGCCCACGACAGAAGGCTCGCCAGCTCCTCGTAGTGGATGAAGGCCGTGGGCAGCGCCTTCGCGTGCACAGTGATCTCTTCGCCCTGGGTGATGAGTTCGGCATAGTGCGCCAGCCTGCCGGTGAACTCCCGCGCGCCGCCGCCGAGTACATGGGCGCTGCGCACAGCGGCGAAGGCGAAGCTGTCGGCGTGGGCGAAGCTGCCGGCGTGGGCGAAGACGGCCTCGGCCTGCCGCTTGCCCTCCGCGTAGTGCGCCTCCAGGTAGGCGTCGTCGTGCCAGGGCAGGTCCATGGCCACCCGCCAGGCGGTCGGGTCCACGACCTCCTCCGACACGGGCGTCCTCGGGGGCACGGCCGGCAGGGCGGCGGTCGCGGGGTCGTAGACCTCGATCGTGGAGGTCATGACGTAGCGCCGGGTGCGGCCGGCGAAGGCGCGGGCGGCGACAGCGGCCTGTACCGGGGTGTAGCAGACCTGGTCCACCACGACGTCGAAGGTGCGGGCGTCGAGCGCGGCCGTCAGGGCGGCCTCGTCGTTGCGGTCGACGACGAGGTGCCCGACGCCCGCAGGCGGCGGGACGGAGCCACGGTTGATCACGGTGACCTGGCAGCCCGCGGCCTGCAGACGCTCTACCAGGAGCTTTCCGAAGTACCGGTTTCCGCCGATGACGCAGATCCTTTGCATGCCCCCATCCTGGAGACCTATCGTCACCAGCAGAAGTCATGGCTTGCTGAACACGTTTTAAGGAAAACTGTTGATCGATGTGCAGCGGCTCCGCGTCCTGCGGGCGGTGGCGGAGCACGGCAGCTTCAACCAGGCGGCCGCGGCGCTCCGCCTCACCCCCTCGGCCGTCTCCCAGCAGGTGGCCGCCCTGGAACGCAGCCTCGGTGCCCAGGTCGTCGCGCGCAGCACCCGAGGCGTCGCCCTCACCCAGGCCGGCCACATCATGGTCGGCGCCGCCGAATCCGTCGCCGCGGAACTCAAGCACGCACAACAGCAGGTCGCCGAGCTGAGCACTGGCCGCACCCAGCTCACCGTCGCCACCTTCACCAGCGGCGGCAGGCTCCTGCTGCCCGCCGCTCTCGCCCAGCTCATGGCAGCCCATCCCCGCACGGTGCTCCATGTCAGGGAGGGCGAACCCGAGGACACCCTCCCACTCGTCCGCCAGGGCGCCGTGGACCTCGCCCTCGCCTACCGCTTCGACGGCCCGCTCCCCGTCGGACCGGGCCCCGGCTCCGTCCTGGAGTGGACACCGCTCCTGGAGGACCCCCTGCACGTCGTCCTGCCGCAGGGGCACCGGCTCGCCGGCCACGAGGCGCTGGACCTCGCCGATCTGGCAGCCGAACCCTGGGTTCTCGGCTGCCTGAAGACCGAGACCTACCTGCGCCGCTTCGCCAGGCACGCCGGCTTCGATCCGGAAATCCGCGGGACCACCACCGACTACTTCTTCGCCCGTTCCCTCGTCGCCGCAGGCATGGGAATCTCCCTGATCCCCTCCATCGCACTCGCCCCCGGGATCCCGGGCCTGAGCACCGTTCCGATCAAGTCACCGGGCCCGATCCGGCACATCGGCGTCGCCGCGATCGGCGGCCGTGACCGGCCCCACGTCACCACGCTCATGCACGCCCTGCGCGAGCAGGCGATGCGGCACAACGGGCATTGATCCGCCACGGGGCCGCCGAACGCCGACGGGATGGCGTTCCACAGGGCCCACCTGCGGGCGGAAGCAGCGGTATCGGCCTGGCTACGGCCCGGTTGTTCGCGGGCGGTGGGGCGCACGTACGGATCACAGGCCGTACCCGCTCCTCCCCGGACACCGCGTCGGAACAGTTGGGGAACGCGATCGCCATCCGTAGCGACGTCGCGTCCCTGAAGGACATCAAGGCGCCGGCCGACACGGTCCGGAGCGGTTCGGCGCAGTGGACGCGCTGTTCGTCAACGCCGGCGTCACTGCGTCCGCGCCGTTCGACTCGACGACGGAGCAGATGCACGACGAGCTGTTCGGCATCAACGCCAAGGGCCCGTACTTCGGGCCCGTACTTCGGGCCCGTACTTCGGGCCCGTACTTCACGGTGCGGGCGCCGGCGCCGCTGTTGCGCGAGGGAAGCGGCGTGGTCCTCACCACGTCGGTGGTGAACGTCCTGGGTCTCGACGCGCTCAGTGTCTACTCGGCGAGCAAGGCACCCCTGCGATCGATGACGCGCACCCTGGCCCGCGAGCTGCTGCCGCGCAAGGTCCGCGTCAATGCCGTGAGCCCCGGCCCGATCGACTCGGGCGTCCTGGACCACTCCTCGCTGCCCGCCGATGTCGTCGCGGCGACGAAGGACACCTACCGGAGCACCATCCCGATGCAGCCGGCTGGGGTCGTCCGAGGAGGTGGCTGCCGCGATGGCGTACCTGGCGTTTCGGTGCGACCTTCTCGACAGGAACGGAGTTCCCTGCCGGCGGAGGGGCTTCGCAACTCCAGTGCTGTGACCGCATAGGTTCAGCGAGCTGAGTGCGCCCGGTCGGGCAGTGCCGCCTTCCACACCCACGACGTCCGGCGGGGCAGAGCGTCCAGCTCCCCACGTCCGGTGCACCACAGCAGCACTCGGACGGGCTCGCCGGGCGGGGCGCCGGGGAACAGTCGGTCGAGCACGGCCACGCACAGCGACGCCGACGGCAGCCAGTCCATGCCCAATGTGCGGGTGATGTCGTCGGCGTGCAGCAGGATCTCGGCGACGCCCATCGCCGCGAACACCGTCGGGCCGCACGGGACCCGGCGCCAGGCCCGCAGGGATCGGCCGGCTGTGGCCAGCGTGCCGCCGAGCAGCCGGGCCGAGGAGGTCATCGCCCGCATCCGCTGTGTCCCGGCCGGGACCGGGAAGGCCCCGGACCCGGCCCGACCACGTCGTGGCGGACAAGGGGCTACTCAGCCCGCAGCTTCCGGGCCCACCCGCGCAGACGCCCCGTCAAGGCGGCCATTCCCGAACGCACCGACCAGCTCGCCGGCCGGAAACGGCGTTGTGAACGACCCTGCGGCTTCCACACCTCCGTCCACCGACGCCGCAACGTCGTCGAACGCTGCTTCCAGCGCCTCGGACAAGGGCGGGGCATCGCCACCCGCCATGACACCCCCCGGCCGCTACCTCGCCGCCATCACCCTCGCCAGCCTCCTCATCTGGTTCGACACATGATCGACAAGACGACCCCCAGGTGTTCGACGACCCTCGGCGGCAGGGGCGCAAGGGCACCGCGGAGCGCCCCTGCGGCCCCTTCCAAGATGCTCGGAACAGGGGAGAATGGCGTAAGCCACTGTCCTTCGTGAAAGGAAGTACCGTGCATCGCTGTGACGCACATCCCTCGCACGCTACGCAGCATGCCCGTGAGCGTTCGACGGTGGTCCGCCCGTCGCCCAGGACCGACGAGTCCGCGGTCGGCGGCCCCGCGGTCCCGCTGCTGAATCTGCAGCGTACGGCGGGGAACGCGGCTGTGGCTCGCGCGGTGTCGGCTGCCCGGGCGGACGGGCAGCCGCCCGTGGGGGCCGAGCTGCCGGTGCAGCGGGCGGAGATGCGGAACACGCCCACGGGTGACTCGACGGGCTTCGGCGGCTCACTCGACGAGGCCGACGTCCAGCTGCTCGCCGAGGCAGCCGGCGCGGTCCACAAAATCATCGGGGAGGCGCGGGCCAAGGACCCGGAGAAGCAGGTACTGCTCTTCATCGGTGTAGGAACGGGCAACCCGGCGGGCGCCTGGGGCAACCCCACGCACGGCGGCGTCGGCGGGATCACCGACAAGGACCAGCACTCGCCCGGCTTCCTCTCGGCGGCCGGCGAAGCGGGCTACACGGTGATCGCGGTCAACTTCAACGTCGGCTCGGGCAAGGAGCTCACCCACTCTGGCGGCTCCGGCCCTGTGGTGGAGCTGCAGGTGCCCGCCCGGTTCCCGCTCGACGCGGCCGGCCGGGAGAAGGCGAAGGGCGCCATGGAGAGCCTCCACGCAGCGGCGGGTCAGGCCAACCGCTTCGCCGTCATGAACGCCGTCACACAGGCCGACTACCAGCCCCTGCTCGACTTGGTGGCCGCCAAGTCGAAGGGTCAGTCCGCCTACCTCAAGTCCTACATGCAGACCGGCGAGACCAGTGCCTTCTCTCCGATGAGCAAGAAGAAGGGGCAGCACATCGAGGGCAGCAAGTTCGCCTCCATGAGCGACGTCTTCCTCGCAGACTCCGAGGACTAGTGAGGTTGAACTCGTTGGTGCCGTAGGGGCTGACGGCCCGTCGCCTGCTCGGTAGACCGAAGCATGCGGTATCCACGACGGAGCGGACTGAGGCTGGTGAAGAGAGGGCTGCGGCCACCGTTGAGTTGACGCGGTGCCCCGCCTCGGCCGCCGCCTGCTTCGCTTAAGTCGGCGGTGTGTACAGGTGGTGAGAACGCTCGCTCTCGCGAGGGTCCACCTATGCCGACGGACGCCGCACCCCGCCGGCGGCGATACCGCACCGACCCAAGGAAGCGACATGACTGACGCATCACGCCCTCCGTTGCCGCCGTTCACGCGGGAGAGCGCCATCGAGAAGGTTCGACTGGCGGAAGACGGATGGAACACCCGCGACCCGCAGCAGGTCGCCCTGGCGTACACGGTGGACTCGCGCTGGAGGAACCGCGCGGAGTTCGCCACAGGCCGTGACGAGATCATCGCCTTCCTCGCCCGCAAGTGGAACCGGGAGCTGGAGTACCGGCTCATCAAGGAACTGTGGGCCTTCGACGGCAACCGCATCGCCGTGCGTTTCGCCTACGAATGCCACGACGACTCGCGCAACTGGTTCCGCTCCTACGGCAACGAGAACTGGGAGTTCGACGACAACGGTCTGATGCGACTGCGCCACGCCTGTATCAACGACCTCCCCATCAAGGAGTCGGACCGCAAGTTTCACTGGCCCCTCGGGCGCCGCCCCGACGACCACCCCGGCCTGAGCGACCTCGGTCTCTGAGGGAAGGCGGCTCGCGCCCCGCTGCCCCGAATCTCGGTGATTCCCTTGTTCGCTCGTGTGGCAACCGTCGTTCCGCAAGTTGGTCGCGTCCGGCGATGACGGGGCGGATGCCGCGTTGCCACAGCCGCCGCCGGTACTTGCCGTGGTGGTAGCGGTGTTCGGCGAACAGCGTGTCGGATGGCCTGCGTGGTCGGCCGGCCGCTCCGGCCACAGCGGGGACCTTGTCGAGCAGCGGCAGCAGTGGGGTGACGTCGTCGCGGTTGCCGCAGGTGAGCGACACCCCGAGCGTGACGCCCTGGGTGTCGGTGAGGATGTGGTGCTTGCTGCCCGGGCGTACGCGGTCGATCGGGCCCGGGACCGCTTCCGGGCCCCGGCGGGCCGCCCGCACGGGGACAGAGCCGATCATCGCGCGCGACCAGCCCGGTTACTTCGCTGGCGGCAGCTTCGTCAGCAGTATCAGGTGCAGTTGCTCCCACACCCCGGCTCCGTCAGCTCACCGTCCAGCGCGGTCGCACCCGGCAACTGCACGGCCCCTGCCACGACTTACGGAAACGCCGACCCCATCTCCGTGCCACGCCTCAAGCGCAGCACCACCACCCCACCCGCGTCGACGGAGACTGCCGCCCGGAACCCGTCCCACTCCGGCTCGCCCGCCATGCGGATGGACGGGACCCGGCCGCTGGAGCGGGAGATCGAGAAGTCGGCAAGGGACTCGCCGCCGGCCGCGGTACGCGCGGCCCGTCACCTGGAGATCCGCGCCGCGCAGAGCGCCTACTGGCCGGTGCGCGACATCGCCCAGGACACGCCGCCCGAGGAGACTTCCCCGCGCTCGGGCTCAACCCGCGCGACGCGCGCGGGCGCTTGGCGCGCTTCAGCCGCTTCAGCCGCGTCAGTCGCGTCAGTCGCTACTGAGCACGTGCGGCCTCCACCCGGTCGAAGGCCGGCCAAGCCCCCGTGAGTCACTCCACAGTCACTCCACCGGTGTGGCGGTCACAGCCAGCCGTTGTCCTCCGCGAGCCGGGCCGCCTCGGCGCGGGTGCGGGCCTGGGTCTTGCCGATCGTCGACGACAGGTGGTTGCGCACAGTGCCCTGGGACAGCCGGAGCGCCCTGGCGATGTCGGCCACGGTGCCGCCCTCGGCGGTGGCGCGCAGTACGTCCGCCTCGCGCCCGGTCAGCGGGCTCACGCCGCCGGCCAGCGCCTCCGCGGCGAGGGCCGGGTCCACGAAGCGCAGGCCGGAGTGGACACGCCGGATCGCGTCGATCAGTTGTTCGGGTGGGGAGTCTTTCACGACGTATCCGGACGCGCCCGCGGACATCGCCCGCGAGAGGTAGCCGGGCCGGCTGAAGGTCGTGCAGATGATGGTGCGGCAGCCGGGCAGCGCCCGCTGGAGGTCGGCGGCGACGGCCAGGCCGTCCCGGCCGGGCATCTGCACGTCGAGCAGGGCGATGTCGGGGGCGGTCCGCTGCGCGGCGGCCAGTACCTCGGTGCCGGTGCCGATCTCGGCGACCACGTCGATATCGGGTTCGAGCCGGAGCACGGCGGCGAGGGCGCCGCGTACGAGTGCCTGGTCGTCGGCCAGCAGGACACGGATCATGTCGGTTCGGTCCCTTGTGGCTCTGGTCATGACAAATCGGTTCCCGGGCGCTCGGTTCCCTGGCGCGCGACTCCCGGTGGCTCGGCCTCCTGCGCGGGTCGCGAAGGCTGCGCAGGTGCGGGAGGGACCGCCGGGGCAGGAGCGCGGGCGACGACGCGGAACCCACCGCCGGGGGCAGGCCCGTGTTCGAGGGTGCCCGACACGGCGGCCATCCGCTCGGTGAGACCGGTCAGCCCGTTCCCGGCAGCCGCCCCGCTCGTGGAACTGCCGTTGTCGGTGACCTCGACCCAGTCGGGCCCGACGCGGACTGTGCACAGTTCGGCGTCGGAGTGCCGCAGCACGTTGGTGACCGCCTCCCGCACGACGTAGCCGAACACCTCGCGCAGCCCGGGGTGCACGGCGTCGGTCGTAGCGGGCAGATCGGCCCGTACGCCGGCGGCGCCCAGAGCCATACGGGCACCGGCGAGTTCGCCGTCCAGCGACAGGGTGCGGTAGCCCGAGACGGTGGCGCGCACATCGGACAGCGCCGTGCGCGCCATGGTCTCCAGCTCGGTGACCTGGCCGACGGCGAGGGCCACGTCTCCGGTGGACTCCAGGATGCGCCGGGTCAGACCGAGTTTGACGGTCATGGTGGAGAGGCTGTGGCCGAGGACGTCGTGCATGTCCCGGGCGACCCGTTCCCGCTCCTCGTTCACGGCCAGCCTCCTGACCTGCTCGCGCGCGGCCCGCAGATGACCGATCGTGAAGTTGAGCGCGAAGACGGTGCCGAGTGCCGCGGTCACCCCGACGAGGATGGCCACCTGCGCCCAGGCCACCTCGCCCTCGGCGAGCCGCATCCAGACGATCTGCCCCACCACCGTACCGAGGCCGAGCAGCAGGGCATGGCGCAGCGGCAGCAGCATGAGCCCGATCGAGAGGGCGTAGGTCAGATCGGTCAGGTAGTACGGCGACGCGAGGAGGACGGCCGGTGCCGCCCCGAGCAGGAACATCGCGGCCACGATGGCGACGCGCCCCCGGCGCAGCGCCATCGGCCCGTACCAGGGAGCCAGCACGCAGCCGATGCCGTAGCAGGCGACAAGACCGATCGCGAGCGAGGTGAGCAGCACGGATCTGGTGCCGTGCGCGATGTCCACGGCCCGCGCGATCAAGGTGAGGGAGGCCAGCGACGTGGCCATGGCGACGACCACACGGCCCCGGCCGTACGCGCCGGGGCTGTCCGGCTGGCCCTTCCAGAAGCTCCAGTCCGGCCATCGGCCGGCGGAGAACTCGTCCGGATCGCGTACGCCCACGTCGATCATGCTACGCCCGGCTGCCGCGGGGGCGCCTGAACGGCGGCCCGGTGAGTGAGGCGTACGTCATGCGGCCAAGCGTCTCCCGGCCGGGACGGGCGCCCCCGTCCCGGTTGTCACCCGGTGATGCATGACAAATGGCATGGGTGCGGCCGGTGACCGGATGCTCCAGTGAAGTCATGTTGCACGCGAAGAGGATCCATCTGCCGTCCCAGGAGTACGAACTCACCGAGGACGGCCGGGCGCTGACGACGTTCTCGTTGCGCGGAGGCCGCATCGGCGCACGGTTCACCCTGCACGGAGTCGACTACCTCGTCCGCACGCACCGCTTCAGCGGTGTCTACGAGCTGCTCGACGCCGACGGGACCGCCGTCGCGGCCACGGACCGGGTGAGCCGTAGCTGGAACCTGACGTCCTCCGGGCGGCTCGTCCCGTTCCGGCAGACCGCGGCGGCGGGCCGGGAATACACCATGCTCGGCGACACCGGTGAGCCCGCCGGCACGATCCGCCGCACCGGACACCTCCACACCGAGGCGACCGCCGACCTGCCGGGCCTGGAACTCCTGCTCCAGGTCTTCGCGCTCGTCGCCGTGCTGCTGCGCAGGCGGCGCAAACGCGCAGCGGCGGCGGTCCGGACCGCGTCTCTCTCGGGCGGCTGACGCTCCGGCCGGACCCGGCGGACGGGATGTCCGTATGCCCCGGCCGGACCCGGCGGACGGGATGTCCGTATGCCCCGGCCGGACCCGGCGGACAGGACATCCGTGTGCCCCGGCCGGCTGCGGCCCGGACCGGCTCGCTGCGCGGTCACGTCAGATGCACGCAGCAGGACCCGACCGCGCACCACCGCACTGTACCGCCGCACCCACGCCACCCGTACGCTGTCCGTACGTGATCCATAAGCAAGTCGTCTGCCTGTCAAAGGGCCTGCCAAGGAGTGCACATGGCCGAGGACCAGCCTCTCGGGAACCGCGTCAATCACGCGTCCGGGACGATCGAGATCGCCGGAAAGACCGTCCACAGGCTCGGATTCGGGGCCATGCGCCTGGTCGGTCCCGGCGTCTGGGGAGAACCGGCCAGCCGTGACGCATCAGCGCAACTCCTGCGTCGCGCAGTCGAGTTGGGCGTCGACTTCATCGACACTGCGAGCGTCTACGGACCGCACATCAGCGAGGAGATCATCCGCGAGGCGCTGCACCCCTACCCGGAGCATGTGCTGATCACGACCAAGGGCGGTCAGACGCAGTCGGGTCCGGGCTCCTACGCCACGCTCGGACGTCCGGAGTACCTGCGCCAGGAGTGTGTGCTGAGCATGCGCCGACTGGGCGTCGACCACATCGATCTCTACCAGTTGCACCAGGTCGACCCCGCGGTGCCGTTCGAGGACCAGATCGGTGAGCTGAAGAGGCTGAAGGACGAGGGGAAGATCGGCGCGATCGGCCTCAACGAGGTGACGGTGGACCAAGTCACCGCTGCCCGGGAGATCGTCGAGATCGCCTCCGTCCAGAACCAGTACAGCATCACGGAACGCAAGCACGAGGACGTACTCGATCACTGCACGCGCGAGGGACTACCGTTCATCTCCTGGTTCCCCCTCGACATCGGCGCTCTGGCCCGACCCGACAGCCCGCTCAGCAGTCTCGCCGCCCGGACCGGCACCACCCCGGCCCAGATCGCGCTCGCCTGGCTGCTCGCCCGCGCCGAGAACATGGTGCCGATTCCCGGCACGGCGTCCATGCCCCACCTGGAGGAGAACATCGCGGCGGCGACGGTACGGCTGGATCCTGCTCAGATCGCGGAGTTGAACGCGCTGGTCGGCTGACTGAAATTCAGCCTGCTTTTCTAGCCTCCGCAAACCATCTGCCAGGAGAAGGTCCTCGGGGCCCTGCTCGGCTGGGCCGGCGCAGCGCCAGACCGGCGCGAAGGCTTCATGCGGAACAACATCTCCGAGCAGTTCGCCCCGAGCGACCGTGAGAAGCCGGAGCTGCCGTGCGGCGAGGGCCCTCGACCGGTGTACATATGACGACGAGGGCACCTCGGCAGGGCAGGACCTCGGCCTTCTCTCCGGAAGTGACGCCCTCATCCCCCGTCTCCCACGCGGGACATGGGAATTTCGTCCGCGGCCCCACGGTTGCTCTTACTGCGTCGGCGCTCCGCCCCGGCGAACACAAGCACGGCACAGCCCGAAGGAACGAACATGGCTACGACGTACCTCCTCCAGGTCGACTTCCCGAACAACGGCCCCTTCGGGGAACAGATGGCGACCGAGTACCGGCAACTGGCCGAGAGCATCAACAGCGAGCCGGGGATGATCTGGAAGATCTGGACCGAGAACAGCGAAGCCGGCGAAGCGGGCGGCATTTACCTCTTCGATTCCGAGGTCTTTGCGCAGCAGTACCTGACCAAGCACACCGAACGACTGCAGTCCTGGGGCATCACCGATATCCGTGGCCGGATCTTCGCCGTGAACGGACCGCTGTCGGCGATCAACAGGGCTCCGCTCACTCTCCCCACCGCCTGAAGGCCGCCTGCGCCTTGCTCCCGCCCTCCGGCGCGCCGCTCTTGGCCGCGTCGGCCACTGCCGGGGCGATCCCCTGCGGGCCGGCGGGAGCCAAGGCGAGGCAGGCGCCCCGCACGCCCAGCACGGACAGCCGCTCGCGCTGCTCGGGAAATGAAGTTCTACGCCTTTTCGCAGACTCCTGATGCACCATCAGGAAGCAACGCAGTGGTGGCAGGCACTCCTGCCACCAGCACGCTGAGCCGAGCACCGAGCACCGAGCACCGACGCGAAGTGACAGCATTCCTGCCTTGGTGGTACCTATCGCGCCTCGGCTCAACTGGTCGAACGGACCTGACAGCAGCCCTTCCCGGCCGCGCAACAAGTCGGGTCAGGCCACTGGGTTCTCCAGTAGCGTGATCCGATTACCGTCCGGGTCTTGCAGAGCGGCAAACCGCGTGCGCGTTCCACCTGCCTGCACTGGTTCCGTACTCAAACCGCGCCGCTTGAGCTCTGCCAAAGCCACGTTCAGATCAGGCACCTCCAGATTGAGCAGCGCTGAGCCGGCACGCTCGCTGTCCTCGAAGACCTGGAGCCAGCCGCCCGAGGTGAGGTGCCAGTCCGCCAATGACGGCATCGGCCGGGAGTCCGCCGGGCGTCCCAGCAACCGTTCGTACCAGATCACCGCCTCCTCCACCCTTCCCACGGGGGCAACCATCAGTACACGGGCAATATCCATGAACGCCACCATCTTCCGAGCCGGCCCTTTTCGTGGTTCTTCCACAGACAGCTTGAGACGGCAGAACTCATCGCATGTTGCCCAACACGTATGCAGTGGACTCTTCGCGTACACGCAGCTCCACGCCGCGTTCAACGCCGACGGCGACCGCGTGCCATCTCCACCACCTGCGCCGAAGCCGACGATGCCACCGTGCCCGGAGAGGCGCCCGCCCCCGCACTGCGGCTGACCGCCGCGTTCGCTCACGAGACGGGGCTCGCACAACCGGCTCTGCCGTGGCAGTGCTGCGCACCCCGGTGACCGAACTCGCCGGGGCACTGGCCCTGGCCTCCGGCACGCTCGGCAAGCTCGCCGCCGACGTCCTGATCCTGTTCCGCACCGCGATCGGCGAGATCAGCGAGGGGACCGGCAGCACCTCCTCCGCCATGCCGCACAAGGGCAACCCCGCCCGCGCGACCCTCGTCGCGGCAGCCCCCGGGCGCCACCGTCGCCGACCTCGGCCACCACGTCCTCGACCTGGCCGACACCCTGGGCCTTGACCGATTCGCCTACACGGGCATCTCCCTCGGCGGCGCCATCGGCCTCTGGCTCGCCGCCCGCCACCTCGACCACGCCGCCCGCCTGGCCGTCGTCTGCTCCTCCGCACACTTCGGCGAGCCCTACCCCTGGCACGAGCGAGCCACGCCCGTGCGCACATTCGGTACCGGACCCCTCACTCCTTCCTGACCGGCTCGCGGGCGGGTCAGGGCGGAGCGGCCTTGTGGTGCGGTGCTCTCAGTCCGGCAGGAGGCGTGTCACGAGGCTGCGTGTTCATTCGGGGTGGGGGGCAGCCCGGTGAAGACGGCCCGGTGGCAGAGGGGGGCGAGCACGGCGTCCGTGGCTTGTTGCAGGGTCGGGGTGGGGTGCCCCGGGCCTGGTCCCGTTCGAGTACGGCTTGGAGCGCTTGGGCGCGTTCCGCGCTGCACGCGGCGGCTCCTTGCCCTCCGGCCGTGCTGATGGTGGCGCGTCCGCCCTGTTCGACCAGCGCTCTATACTCTCGGTGTATACACATGGTTTATAGTCCTCTTCATGGTTTCCGCGTATCTGTTGCCGATGAAGACGGCCGCCGCGCTCTTCCCGCTCCTCGCACTGGTGCTGTTCGTGCCGACAGCGGTTGTCCTGTACCGGCGGCACGGCGTCATGCCGCAGCGACGCGCGATGTCGCTCATCTGTTTCCTGTACTACGCGATCACGGCCCTGTGCATGACGATCGTGCCGCTGCCCAGACAGACCCAGGGCATGTGCCGGGCCTTCGCTCCGGTCGCCCACCCGCAGTGGACCCCGGGCAACACGTTCGGCGATATCTGGAAGGAGGCGCACCACAAGGTCGCACTGGGCCCTCTGGTGCTGCACAATCCTGCGGTGAGCGGTGCGCTGCTGAATCTGGCCCTGCTCATGCCGCTGGGCGCCTTCGTCCGCTACCACCTGCGACGCGGCATCACGGTGGCGCTGCTGGCGGGCTTCGGCGCCTCGCTGTTCTTCGAGTTCACACAGGGCACCGCGCTGTGGGGCGTCTACCCCTGCCCCTACCGCCTGTTCGACGTGGACGACCTGCTGATCAACACGGCCGGAACACTGGTCGGCTGGTACGCGACCGGACCGCTGCTGCGGCTGCTGCCGGCACTGGACATGCCGGACGGCCGGGCGCCCGCCCGGGGGACGGGTGTCTTCGGACGGCGGGTGGTGGCGCTGGCGGTCGACCTGACCGGGGCCGCGGCCGTGACCGCCTGCGGCGTCCTGGCCCTGATGCACGACAGCCGCAGCGGCTCCGAGGCGCTGCCCCAGGTGGCGGCGGTGGCCCTCGTCGTCTGGTTTGTCGCACTGCCCCGGCTGACCGGGACGACCCCGGGCAAGAGGCTGCTCCTGTTGCGGCTCGCACCACTCGGAGGCGGCGGGCGGCCCGCGCTGTGGCGGCTGGGGGTGCGCGCGGTGCTGCTGGGGGTGGTGACCCTTCCGCTGACGGCGGCCTTCGCGTCCGCGTCGCTGGTCCTCTCGTACGACCCGAGGCAGCGCCTGGATGAGGCCGGAGACTCGGGTACACGGGATGTCTACTGGATTCTGGTCGGCCACTTCCCGCAGATCCTGCTGTCGGTCCTCGTCGTCGGCTGGATCGCCGCGTACGTATTCCTGGCCCGCCGACGGGCGTCCGCACTCTGGTTCCATGAGGCACTGTCGGGGGTGCGGACCGTGGCACTGCCGGATACCCGCGCCCGCGTCGAGCGCCCGGACGGGCAGCAGGGCCGTGAACCGGGCACCGCCACCGCCCGGCCGGACGCCGGCCCCTCTGAGGTGCCCTCGCGATGTCCGGGACCGTCGTACTCGGCGCCTGCCGGCGTGGGCAATGCCCCCCAGAGGGCGGGTGAGTCCGAATGATCGCCACCTCGATGTCCCCGGCGGCCAGCACGGTACCGAAGTGATCGATGCTCTCGGTGCGGGTGCTGACCATGAAGAATCGAGGCGTCCAAGCTCATGGCGGCGATACCTGGAGATCTCGTGAACGACGAGGATCTCGTCCGCGCCGAGCCGCTTGACGAGGTCGATCCCACCCGGAGCCCGGAGCGATGGTGGGGCGCCCTGGAATACGGCCGCCTGTCCCATGTCGACCAGACATAGCTGCGACTGGCGACGTATCGGGCCGCGAAATGCCACGCTGACCGACTGCCAAGCGTCGATCCCGCTTGCGCCGACGTGGGACGGCGGCCTGATCGCCTCGGTGGGCGGCATGCGGTTCGCCGTGCCCGTGCCGTCGGTCTACACCCGAGCGAACCCGTAGTACTTCGGGCGCCGGGGCGGCGCCACCTGGCTGGACATGATCGATGACCAGGCCGCGGTGCTGGGCGGGAAGGTGGTGGCCGGTACCCCGCGCGACTCGCTGCCGGGGCACGTCAAAAGGGGCCCCACCCGACGAGCCGGACCACCATGCCCTCGGACGGTCCCGCGGCGGGCTGACCACCGAGGACCACCTCGTCGCGGACAGCCGCTGCCGACCGCTCGCCCTCGTGCTCACGCCCGGCCAGGCCGGGGACGCATCCGCCTTCACCGAGGTCATGACCCGCTTACGGCTTCCCCGGCCGGTCGGTCGGCTCAGGGCCACGCCGGAGGCGGTCCTGGCTGACAAGGCGTACTCGTCCCGGGCCATCCGGACCCCTCTCCGCCGGCGCGGGATCCGGGCGGTGGTCCCGCAGCTCTCCGACCAGATAGCCAGGCCCAGGAAGCGAGGCCGATCCGGCGGCCGCCCTCCGGTCTTCGACCGTGAGGCGTACAAGCGGCGCAACACCGTCGAGCGGTGCATCAACCGCATCAGGCAGTGGCGCGGCATCGTCACCCGTTACGAGAAGACCGCGACCGTCTACCTCGCCGGACTTCACATCGCGGGCATCTTCCTCCGGTTTCCTCTGGTCCGCCCGACAGCCCGGTCTTGGCCGGTGGCCTGTGTGTTGGTCAGTGGCCGATGCTGTCCAGTTCGGCCACATCCGCGTCTGAGAGGGAGAGACCAGCGCCTGTGATGTTCTCGCGCAGGTGGGCGATGGACGAAGTACCGGGGATGAGGAGGATGTTCGGCGAGCGCCGCATCAGCCAGGCCAGCGCGACCGACATCGGCGTCGCCCCCAGTCGGTACGCGACCTGCGAGAGCGCCTCGGACTGTAGCGGTGTGAAACCTCCCAGGGGGAAGAACGGCACGTAGGCGATCCCCTCGGCGGCGAGGTGGTCCACGAGGTCGTCGTCGTGGCGGTGGGCGAGGTTGTACATGTTCTGCACACACACGATCGGGGCGATGCTACGCGCCTCGGCGACCTGCTTCGCGGTGACGTTGCTGACGCCGAGGTGGCGGATCAGGCCCTCGTGCTGAAGGTCGACGAGCGTCTCGAATGCTTCGGTGATCGAGCCGTGCTGGGGGCCCTGAGCGTCGCCCATGCGCATGTTGACCAGGTCGAGGGTCTGGACGCCGAGGGATTCGAGGTTCTCGTGGACCTGCTTGCGCAGGTCTTCGGGGCGCCGGGCCGTGGGCCAGCCGCCCTGCGCGTCACGGGTCGCACCTACCTTGGTGGCGATGAACAGCGACTCCGGGTAGGGGTGCAGCGCTTCGCGGATCAGCTCATTCGTGATGCGCGGGCCGTAGGCGTCGCTGGTGTCGATGTGGGTGATCCCGAGGCCGACTGCCTCGCGCAGCACTGCCAGGGCGCCGTCGTGGTCGGCGGGCGGCCCCATGACCCACGGACCGGAGAGCTGCATCGCGCCGTACCCGAACCGGGTGACGGACGAGTCACCCAGCGTCCAGGTTCCGCCGGGAAGAGGTGTGGAGGGTGTGTTCATCGTGGTGCCTTTCACTTCATGCCGGGGGTGGTGTCTCCGGCCCCTTTGCACCAGCATTGGAGAGGAACTTCCTGTGGGGAAGTAGGCACTCTGAAGTGCGTAACAACCCAGAAGGTGAGAGGCGAGATCGGTGACGACGAAGGCCGACAAGAAGGCGCAGGCAAAAGCGGAGTACAACGCGTTCCTGGCGGTGTGCCCCAGCCGTCAGCTCCTCGACCGGATCTCCGACAAATGGGTCGTCCTGATCCTGTGCGCACTGGGCGGTGACACACCCGAACAGCCCGGCGTATCGCACGCCCCGAAGGCGATGCGCTACTCCGAACTGGCCCGGCTACTGGCCGGCGTCAGCCAGAAGATGCTGACCCAGACCCTGCGGGCCCTCGAACGCGACGGCTTGCTCATCCGCACCGTGACACCCACGGTCCCTGTCACCGTCACCTACGAGCTGACCGGCCTCGGCCTCTCGCTCCACCACCTGACACGCGGGCTCAGGCAGTGGGCCCAGACCCACATGGAACAAGTCCTCGCCCATCGCGAGAGCCACGACGCGCGGGCTTCCTAGCGTGGACAGCATTCTGTGTCTCTGCTACGACGGCCCTGACGGCAGCACGATGTCCTCCAGGCCGGGGCCGCTCATCGACCACAGCCGCAGCGCGCCGGACCGGCACTCGATCCGCGCCACCGCCGTTGTGTCCGAGGAGCCCCCAAGCAGCGGGGGCTCGTGCTCCCAGACCTCCGCTGTGGAGTCGCCGCACCTTGCCCGGCTCATCGACGGGACCGAGTTCGACACGGTGTGCCACGAACACGTCTTCTACTGCTCGCTGACGGCGTTCGACGACCTGCTGCGCCGGTACGAACTCGCGGTGACCGGCGTCGAGCGGCTGCGGCTGCGGCTGCGGCTGCACGGATCAAGGAAGCATGGCATCGGCATCCCCCCCCACCCCGCCTGCCTGACCCGCGTTTCCCCGCTGGACTCGCGCAGCCACTCGCAGGACGCGGGTGACCGGCTACCACGGCCGGCTGGCAGAGCCGTCGGTCTCCACGCCGTCACACACCGACCGGACCTCCTCGCGGGAGTCGCCGTGCACAAGAACGGCGAGATCGGCCAGTACGTGCAGGCGCCGCCGTCAACAGCTCCCCGGAAGCAGCGTGCGGCCTCAGACACGTCCCCGGCGAGCAGCGGGGGTGCCGCCCAGGAGCCGGTACGCCTCCGTTCGATCCCCGACGCCTTCCGCAGCGATGCCCCAACCTCGGACGGCGCGGCTTCTTCCTCCGCCGGCTTCTGATCCTGCCGCTGCTCCGGACGCCATGACGGCAGCGTCAACCGGGCCGCGCTCGAACCGTCTTGCGCCGGCAGCGCGAAGGCCGCGACTCGACGATGGTGCGGCGCGCTGCCTGCCCGGTCGTCGGGTGGCAGTCGCAGCGCGCCGCGACTGCCACCCGACGACGGCGTCACCGCCCGGCGCACATCGCTCCGGCCGGCGTCGGTCCGGTCAGCCGTCGATGCGGTGCTGGTTCCAGAAGGAGGTGAGGTCCGTGCCGGTGGCGGCCTGGGCCGCCGCCTTGAACTCGGCCGTGGTCGACACGCCGTACCAGTGTGCGGCGGCGTAGTCCTTCAGCAGCTTCGTCATCGCGCTGTCGCCGATGAGACGGCGCAGGTCGTGCAGGGCGCACTTGCCGTAGCCGTAGACGACGGTGGAGTAGCGCGAGGAGTGGGCGTCCCAGTAGGCCATCGAGTTGGTGATCTTCTCGGCGCTGGAGGCCCAGGAGACGCTGTTCCAGCAGTTGGTGCCGCTGATGCCCTGCGCCAGGTCGGTGGCGTAGTCGGTGAACGCCTCGTCCAGCCACGGGCTGTTGTACTCGTCGTCGCCGACGATGCCGTACCACCACTGGTGGCCGATCTCGTGGGTGAGGGCGGTGGTGCTGACCAGGTCGAGGACGAAGCCGGGGTACTCCATCCCGCCGAACCAGTAGTTGTTGTCGATGACGGCGTCCAACTCGCCGTAGGGGTAGGCGCCGAAGCGGGAGGCGTGGGAGTCGACGGCGCTCTTGGCGGTGCTCAGCATGGACTGGGCGTTGGCGGAGCTGATGCCGGAGACGGAGTACACGTTCACCGCGACACCGCCGGGCGAGGTGCCGGAGATCTTGCTGAAGGGCCCGGCCGCCCAGGCGAAGTCACGGACCTTGGCGGCGGTGGCCGTGGTGACCGTACGGCCGCTGGAGCCGGGGGTGTCGGTGGAGGTGCCGGTGGCCGGGACCAGCAGGCCGCTGGGGTGGTCGAGGGTCACCTTGAAGTCGGCGGCCAGGGAGTAGAAGGACTCGCCGTTGTTGGTGTACGGGTCCAGGTGCCAGCCGGCGCTGTCGCGGACCGCGAGGACGGGCAGGGCGTTGCCGATGAAGCTGAACGCCCCGTCGTGGCCGAACCGGTCGGCCCCGCTGGGCACGGTGATGCCGAGGTCGAAGCCGATGGTGGCGGTCTGGCCCTGGGCGAGCGGGGCCGGCAGGTCGACCTTCAGGGCGGTGCAGGCCACGGAGAGGGCGCCGGCCGTGCCGCCGGTGACGTTGCTGACCTTGATCGGCATCGCGTCGCAGCTGCCGTGGTAGTTGTCCCACAGCCGCAGGTAGACCTCGCTCAGCGCGGTGGCGGAGGCGTTGGTGAAGGAGACGCTCTCGTGGCCGTTCCAGACGGTGCCGGCGGTGTTGCCGCTGAGGCTGACGGTGTACGCGGGCGCCGCCGGGGTGCGGGTGGAGTCGGTCGGCGGGGTCGTGCCGCCGCCGGAGGTGTCCAGGGCGATGTCGTCGAGGACGAAGCTGGTCTGGAGACTGGAGTCCTCGGTGCCGGTGAAGGACAGATCGACGGTCTGCCCCGCGAACGAGGACACGTCGACGGTCTTCTGCACGTAGCCGGTGCTCTTGTTCAGGTTCGAGTAGGTGGCCAGCGTGCTGCTGCCCAGCTTCACGGTCAGTTTGTCGTACGCCGTGGAGGTGGTCGTCTCGGCGGTGTCGATGTGCAGCCAGTAGCCCAGGGTGGCGGTGGAGCACCCGGAGGGGATCGTGACGCTCTGGGTGAGGGTGTCGGTGTGGGTGCCGCCGGTTCCGTCCAGCCACGCGAAGGCGCTGCCGCCGTGGGCGGTCTGCCCGGAGCGGCTGGTGATCACGCCGGACGTGGACTGGGTCCAGGGTGAAGTCCCGCTCTCGAACCCGCCGTTGGTGACGGCCTGGGTCGGTGTGCAGGCGGCGGGGGTCGCGGCCGGACGGGCGGCGGCGGGAGTGCCGGGCAGTATGAGGGCGGCCACGGCGGTGACGGTGAGCGCGCCGATGCCGAGGGCCTTGTGGGGGATCGATCTCACACGCTACTCCTTCTACGGCGGCCGGGGTCCCGGCCTGCTCGAATGCCGCCGCTTCGGCTGGGGTGAGCCGGGGCGGCCATGGGTGAGGCTTGCCGCGTCGCGGCCCTTCTGGGGTCGGAACCACGACTGCCAAAGAGTGGCAGCTCTGACCGGTGCATGCCAAGGCATTCGGCGCGGTTGAGCAGGTTGCTGGATACGTGAACGGGGATTGACCCGCCGGCACCGACCCGTTCGGTCACGCATTCGTCGAAGGCATCGACTGACCGAGGTCCGGATCAGACGGACAGTTGAGTACCCGGTCGGCCCGTCCGTTTCCGCTGCTCCCGTCGGGGCCAAGTCGCTCGCGAGCCTTGAGGCCGCTCTTCACGGTGGTCCACTCGATGAGTGGGCCTACGCAGTGGACGGCGAGCCGATTGAGGACTTCCGCGGGTTCAAGAAGTGTCTCGGCGCGGCGGAGAGCGTCGGCGAGGACCAGTTCGTCGCGTGTGCCGACGGCGTCACCGTGCGGTCTGTCAGACCAGACGCGCCCGGCCTCGCGCGGACAGCTGCCCCAGGCCCCCTCGGAGCCCAGCCGGGACTCGGTCGCCGAAGCCTGGGGCCTCACCCCCTCGCCTGCGGCCGCTGCCCCGGCCACCGACGTGCCCGACGCCGCCGCGACGACGTCCGGCGCAACCGGTACCCGCTGGCAACGACCAGGCCGTGGGACTGCGCGAGGCGTACGACAAGCACCTGTCGGAGACCGTCGCCGGCCTCGAAGTGCTGCGCATCGCCCGCGCGAACGACCCGGAATTCCCCGGCTCCGTCGGCAAGCGCGGGGCCGCGTTCCGCTACCGCGTCGGCGACCTCGAGAAGTGGGCCCGCAACCGGCCCCGCGCGACCAAGTCCGCCGACAAGAACCTGCCCGGTCCAGCCGCGCCTACCGTGCACGAACTCGTCAACCTGATGCTGCGGCGACCCGGGCCGGTATCCGGGGCCCCGCCGCACAGCCCCTGGTCTCAGGAGGCGGGTGCGAGCAAGCCTTGGGCGATAGCGGCTGCCCTGACCTCCTGATACAGGGCGGTGAGACTTTCGCTCACCTCAAGCCGGGGCATCTGCAGCCGGTCCAGCGCCTCGGCGTCCGCGCCCACATCTTCCCATCCCTGCCCGGTGAGACAGCGCATCAGCGCGGGATTCAGTCGATCCACACCCCGCACGAGCCGGGCCTCGGGTGTGACGCCTTCTTCATGCTCGCGCCACACCTTCAGGAATTCGGCGCCGATCTCGCCGGGAAGCGCCCCGTAACGGCGCTGGGCGACCTCCTCCTCGATGCGTGCCTTCTCCTCCCGACGACGGACGCTGTCCTGGGTGCTCCAGGCTGACGGGTCACCCGCCTCGATCTCCACAAGGTCATGCATGAGGCACATCTTGAGCATCTTCTCCAGGTCCAGCGCGTGCCCGCACTCGCGCTCGAACTCGCGGTGCAGGACCCAGCAGACCAGTGCCAGGTGCCACGAGTGCTCAGCTACGCTCTCCTTCCGCTCGCGGGTGGCGTTGTTGTGCCGCTCGACCTCCCTGAGCCGGGCGGAAAAGGCGATGAAGTCGTAAAACTGGCGAAGCTCGTCACCCATGTCGGCTCCCTTTCTTATGCCTGTACTTTGTCCGCGACGGTGACATGCTCTCCTGCTTCGAACTCAGAGGGACCAGAACCGGCCAGCGGCAACAAGGCCTCTCAGTGTGAAGTTGCCATCTAAACATTTCCGGAGAGCTGTTGCGGCCCGCCCGAACTGTCCGAAAAACAGCGAGCGAATTCCTACCTCGTGCGATCAGGATACTTGTAAGACTCAGATGAACGAAGAAGGTGAATTCTCTCGTGGCACAGTTCTATAGCACAGGGGAACTCGAGGGCATCCTGAGCGGCTTCCGGTCGTGTGGTCCGGCCACTCTGCGGCAGTGCCTGGAGCCGGGCACGCTGTGGCAGCCTGTCTTACAGGTCACCGTCATGGCCGACACGGGTCAAGGGCGGCGAGTGTTGACTGGTACCCGCCACGCGGACACCAACCCGACGCACCCCAACGTCATCAGTACACCGACGAGCATGCTGCCACTGAGCTTCGCGCGATGTTACTTCGAAAGTGTCGTCGGCTCCGCCGTGAAGATGGCGCCGGTCCACTTCACCGAACTGCGCGCGGACGACCTGCGGACCATGGCGCGCTTCCCCGACTCGGCCCAGCGGACCCCGGTGCCGGACCCGTCCTCCGAACTGTCCTACCTCGTAGGCGACCTGGTCGCCCGTAAGCTCGGCGGCGGCCGGGCCATGGAGTCCGCTTCCCGGGAGAGGCCGCTGGGGACCTGCCGGTTCTCGATGATCGGAGCAGGCTTCAGCTACGTCGCGGACCGCCCCACCTCCGACCCCGAGTCGCCCGAGCCGCTCTACGAGCCGCTGCTGATGTTCGGAGCGGTACTGGAACTCGAGGACTACACGCTGATACCCGAGCACACCGACTCCTACAAGGATCTGTGCTGGACCGCACCCGCCGACTACGCGGAAGGCGTCCGTACCAAGCGCATCGAAAGCTTCAACCCCAAGTTCCTCGACCTCGCGGACGAAGCAGACAGCGACAGGGTCACTGTGTGCGCCCGCGGCCTGTGCCTGCAGACGACGAACAAGGTGATCGCCGACCTGGCAGCCATCGGCGATACCGAGGGCGCCGCCGTATGACCGCCGTCCTCGGCGGAACCGGACCCGATCCAGGTGCGGGTGCCGGCCTGGCCCTGGACCCGGAGCGGATCCGCTCCGACTTCCCGATCCTGCACCGCACCGTCGGACAGGAACAGCCGCTGATCTACCTGGACTCAGGGGCCACGGCCCAGCGCCCGGTCCAGGTCCTGGAGGCTGAGCAGGCATTCGTCCGGACCTCCTGCGCGGCCGCCCACCGGGGAGCACATCAGCTGTCCGAGGAGGCCACAGCCGCGTACGAGGGGGCCCGTGCCCGGATCGCGTCCTTCGTGGGCGCTGACCCGGACGAAACAGTGTTCACCAAGAGCGCCACCGAGGGCGTCAACCTCGTCGCCTACGCGATGAGCAATGCCGCGACTGCCGGCGCCGAGGCCGCGCCTTTCCGGGCCGGCCCCGGAGACACCATCGTGGTGACCGAGATGGAACACCACGCCAACCTGGTGCCATGGCAGGAACTGTGCCGGCGCACGGGGGCGATGCTGCGCTGGATCGGCCTCACCGACGAGGGCAGGCTCGACCTGTCCCACCTGGACGAGGTCATCACTCCACATACCAAGCTGGTGGCCTTCACTCATCAGTCGAACGTGCTCGGCACCGTCAACCCAGTGCACCGGATCGTCGCCAGGGCCGCCGAGGTCGGAGCGCTCACCCTGCTCGACACCTGCCAGTTCGTGCCACACACCGCTGTCGACCTTCATGACGTCGGCGTGGACTTCGCCGTCTTCAGCGGGCACAAGATGCTCGGCCCTTCCGGTATCGGCGTCTTGTACGGGCGGCACGGACTGCTGAAGGCCATGCCGCCGTTCCTGACCGGCGGATCGATGATCGAACGAGTCGAGATGGCGGAGTCCAGCTACGCCCCGCCGCCCCAACGGTTCGAACCGGGTGTTCCCCCGGTCTCCCAGGCGGTCGGTCTGGCCGCGGCCGTGAACTATCTGTCAACGGTCGGCATGGACCGCATCGCCGCCCATGAGCGGCTGCTGACCCGCACGGCACTCACCGCCCTGGACGGCATCGACGGAGTGCGCATTCTGGGGCCTGCCACCACCGAGGACCGGGGCGGCATCGTATCGTTCGTCGTCGATGGGGTGCACCCACACGATGTGGGCCAGATCCTCGACGCGCGGGGTGTGGCGGTCCGGGTCGGGCACCACTGCGCCTGGCCGTTGCACCGGCGGCTCGGCGTGTCCGCGAGCGTACGGGCCAGCTTCTATCTCTACAACCTCCCACAGGAGATCGACGTACTGGCGAAAGGGATCGAGGAGGCACAGGAGATCTTCGGCCTCGGGAAGACGACATGCTCCTGACCGCGGAACATCAGGCGATCATCCTCGCTCACTACCGGGACCCTCACCACAGGGGCCTGCGGGAGCCGTACGACACCGAGACCCGGCACTTCAACCCGATGTGCGGAGACGACATCACGCTGCGGATCAGGCTGACCGGTGACGACGGGACGGTGGTAGTCGACGACATCTCGTACGACGTGCAGGGCTGCTCGGTCAGTCAAGCAGCCGTCTCGGTCATGACCGATCTCGCCATCGGTTGTTCGGTGCATGAAGCGAACGCACTGCACACGGATTTCGCCGCGCTGCTGAGGCACCCGGTGGCGGACCCCGAACCCTGGCCTCTCCGGCTGGGCGAAGCCGTTGCGTTCCGTGACGTCTCGCGATACCCGGCCCGCGTGAAGTGCGCACTGCTGGGCTGGGTCGCACTGCGAAAGGCCTTGGCTGACGTCGGGTGCCCAGGGTGAGGGCGTGAGGGGCTCGGCCGAAGCCGTGGGAAGTCGACGACGAGCTGTAGGCGATGATCGAGCCGCTGCTGCCGAAGGCTGAGCGTCGGACCCGGCACCCGGGTCGCAAGCGGCACCCCGACCGGCTGGTGTTCCAGGGCATCCTGTTCGTCCTGCACACCGGAGTCGTCTGGGAACACCTGCCGCAGTGACTCGGCTTCGGCTCAGGCATGACCTGCTGGCGCCACCGGCATTCCGCTCGCCGCGGCACCGAGCACGACTCCGGCCTGGCTGCCCAACGCCCGGTCGTCGAGCGAGCTTTCGCCCTCGGCCGCACCTCCTTCTTCCACAGTTCGGCGGCGCGCTCGTCACGCTCCAGTGGGAGGGGCTGTTACTGAGGTTCCGGGTCCCTGACGTGGGGCGGGCAGGTCGGAGAGTCGTGTTCGGGGTGTTGTCGGTTTGTCCGGTTGTCCGGATCTTGTCTGGACCTTGATCCATCTGTACTGGTTGGATCACTGCGGGTCTTCGCCTGTGCTCCGGGGGGGGCTGGGGGAGGCGTGCACCGTCGTCGTGTCTGTCGCGTCCCGTGGGCTGTCGCGGCCGCCCCGGCGCTGTGCGGAAGATACTTGGGCGGGAGGGATCCTCGTGCTGCTGGTGACCGGAGCGACCGGGACGGTCGGGAGGGAAGTGTTGCGCAGGCTCCCCGAGTTCACTGCCGGTGTGCCGGTGCGTGTCATGGCGAGGGAGCCCGGGCGGGTCACGGGTGCTCCGGTGGCGGCTGAGATCGTTCGGGGGGATTTCACGGACCCCCGTTCGCTGGCGGGGGTCCTGCGCGGGGTGCATCGGGCCCTGCTGCTGTCTCTGCCCTCCGCGGGGGGTGACGCGTGTTTCCTGCGGGCTGCGCGGATGGCGGGAGTTCGGCATGTGGTGAAGTTGTCGGCGGCCGCGGTGGTGGACGTGGGGGCTGTCGATCTGGTCACTCGGTGGCAGCGTCGGAGTGAGGAGTTGTTGTGCGGCAGTGGTATGGCCTGGACTCTGTTGCGTCCGCGTGCGTTCATGTCCAACACGTTGTCCTGGGCGGGGTCGGTGCGCAGGTGTGGTGTGGTCCGGGCTCTGTTCGGGACGTCGCTCAATGCCTGTGTGGACCCGCGTGATGTCGCGGAGGCGGCGGTACGGGCGCTGACCGGGGAGGGCCACGAGGGCAGGGCCTACACGCTGACGGGTCCGGGAGTGCTCAGCGCGGTTGATCAGACGCAGCAGTTGGCCGAGTTGCTCGGCCGTGTGCTCAGGTTCGAGGAGTTGGGTGTCGAGCAGGCGCGCGCCGCGCTGGCTGCACGGTATTCCGCGGAGGTCGTCCAGGCGTTGTTGGAGAGTGCGTGGCGTGGGCGTGAGGGGAGCAAGTGCGGGGTGGATGGCACGGTTCCCGCTCTTCTCGGCCGGCCGGCCGGGGACTTCCGCGGGTGGGCGGCTGATCATCTGGGGGCGTTCGGGGCGCGCTGAGGGCGGGTGGGGTCGTGGGGGGTGTGCTCACGCGCACTTGGTGTGCCGGTGTGCTGATGGGGTGCGGCGGGCGGTGGTGATCCTCGGTTCGCCGGCGGTGTCGGGGAGTGTGGTGACCTCTGCGAAGAGGTCGCCGTGCAGCAGCGCGTTCACCTGTGGGGGTTGTGCCTTGTCGTGCTCGATCGCCAGCCGCCCGCCGGGACGCAGGACCGTGATGGCCAGTTCGATGATGCGCCGGATGAGGTGGAGGCCGTCGGCGCCGCTGTAGATGGCGGTGGGTGGTTGGTGCCGGGACCATTCGGGCGGCAGGCGCCACAGCGGGGAGATGAAGGGCGGGTTGGCCATGACGAGGTCGGTGGTGCCGAGATGGGCGTCGAGGCAGCCGGGTTCGGTGAGGTCGGCCGCCCGCACGGTGACCGGGCCCAGCACGGACTCGTTGCGTGCCGCGTTGCGAGCCAGGTACTGCAGGCAGGTGTGGTCGCGTTCCACGCAGGTGACGGTCACGTCGGGGCGGCGTCTGGAGAGGGCCAGGCCCAGTGCTCCGACGCCGGAGCACAGGTCGAGTGCTGTCCCGCCGTACGGCAGCGTCGTGGTGGAAGCCGCCCATTCCACCACGCTGGTGCTTTCGTGGCGCGGTATGAATACTCCGGTGCCGACGACGAGTTCCAGTCCGTCGAAGGGTACCGAGCCGATGAGGTGTCCGAGCGGGATGCGCCGGCAGCGTTCCGCCACGGCGGTTTCGAAGCGGGCCAGCGCATGGGGCGACGCGTCGGGCGGGAAGCGTTCTTGCAGTGCGTTCAGGTCGCCTTCCACGTTCGGCACTCCCGCCTCGGTCAGGCGGGCGCGGGCCCGTTCACGGGCCGTACGGGTCTGCGGCGCCGTCGTCATGACCGTGCCGTGCGTGTGCGTGTGAGGGACGCGTGGGCGGCTGTGGGTGCGATGGTGCTCCGGCCGGTCCACTCCCGTTCCTCGCGAGTTCCGGGTGTCTGCACGGTCACGGTGATCCCCTCGGTGCGGCGGGGGCTGGTGCGTGGCGGCTCCCGCGGGCGGACCTGTCTCTTCGGATGTGCGCCGGTCCGGTGTGCCGCGGTCCGGCGCGGGCCGGGGTCCGGGGCACTGGGTCCGCTGCCGCCGGGCCGGCGTCGTCACCGGCCCAGTGGCAGCGGAGCGGCGATGGGTGTTGGGGCCTGCCGGGTGCGTCTCACGCGCCGTTGTGTGCGGCTCCCGCGAGATAGTCGGCCAGGTGTTCGCCCGTGAGGGTGGTGCGTGCGGCGACGAGGTCGGCCGGGGTGCCCTCGAAGACGACGCGGCCGCCGTCGTGGCCTGCGCCGGGTCCCAGGTCGATGATCCAGTCGGCGTGGGCCATGACCGCCTGGTGGTGCTCGATGACGATGACCGACTTCCCGGAGTCGACGAGCCGGTCGAGCAGGCCCAAAAGCTGGGCGACGTCCGCGAGGTGCAGACCGGTGGTCGGCTCGTCCAGGACGTAGACGCCGCCGGTGTCGCCCATGTGCGTGGCCAGCTTCAGCCGCTGCCGCTCGCCGCCGGACAGCGTGGTGAGCGGCTGGCCGAGGCTGAGGTAGCCGAGGCCGACGTCCGCGAGGCGTTCGAGGATCTTGCGCGCTGCCGGAATCCGGGCTTGCCCCGCGGTGAAGAACTCCGCGGCCTCGGTCACCGACATCGCGAGGACCTCGCTGATGTCGCGGCCTTCGAGGCGGTGTTCGAGTACGGAGGGGTGGAATCGCTTGCCGTCGCAGTCCTCGCAGGGGGTGGAGACATCGGCCATGATGCCCAGGCCGGTGTGGATGACGCCGACGCCGTTGCAGGTGGGGCAGGCGCCCTGGGAATTGGCGCTGAACAGTGCGGGTTTGACGCCGTTGGCCTTGGCGAAGGCCTTGCGGATCGGTTCGAGCAGGCCGGTGTAGGTGGCCGGGTTGCTGCGCCGGGAGCCGCGGATCGGGCTCTGGTCGATCGAGACGACGCCCTTGCCCGCGGGGAGGGAGGCGTGGACCAGGGAACTCTTTCCGGCGCCGGCGACACCGGTGACGACGGTGAGGATGCCGAGCGGAACGTCGACGTCCACGTCATGGAGGTTGTGCGCGGTGGCGCCGCGGATCTCCAGCGCCCCGGTGGGCGTGCGGACGGTGTCCTTGAGGGCGGCCCGGTCGTCGAGGTGGCGCCCGGTGACGGTTTCGGAGGAGCGCAGTGCGTCGAGGGTGCCTTCGAAGCAGATGGTGCCGCCCGCCGAGCCCGGTCCCGGACCGAGGTCGACGACGTGGTCGGCGATGGCGATCGTCTCCGGCTTGTGCTCGACGACCAGGACGGTGTTCCCCTTGTCGCGCAGTCGCAGGAGCAGGTCGTTCATCCGCTGGATGTCGTGCGGGTGCAGACCGACGGTGGGCTCGTCGAAGATGTACGTCACATCGGTGAGCGAGGAGCCGAGGTGGCGGATCATCTTGACGCGCTGTGCCTCGCCGCCCGACAGTGTGCCCGAGGGACGGTCGAGGGAGAGGTAGCCCAGGCCGATCTCCTCGAACGAGTCGAGGGTCTGCCTGAGGGCGTCGAGCAGCGGGGCCACGGTGGGCTCGTCCAGGTCGCGCACCCACTTGGCCAGGTCGCGGATCTCCATCGCGCAGGCGTCGGCGATCGAGACCTGCCCGATCTTCGAGGAGCGGGCTCCCTCGCTGAGCCGGGTCCCGTCGCAGGAGGGGCAGGTGGTGAAGGTGACCGCGCGGTCCACGAATTCCCGCACGTGGGGCTGCATCGACGCCCGGTCCTTGGACAGGAACGATTTCTGGATCTTGGGGATCAGCCCCTCGTAGGTGACGGTGGAATCGCCCGCCTTCACCTTGGTCGCCTCCCGGTACAGGAAGTCCCGCATCTCCTGTTCGGTGTACTCGGCGATCGGCTTGTGCGGGTCGAGGAAGCCGGATTCGGCGTACGTGCGCACCGTCCACCAGCTGTCGGACTTCCAGCCGGGAATGGTGAACGCGCCCTCGGCGATCGACTTGGAGTCGTCGTAGAGCTGGGTGAGGTCGATGTCGGAGATGGTGCCGCGGCCCTCGCACCTCGGGCACATTCCGCCGGTGCGGCTGAAGTCGGCGGTGGCCGCCTTCTTGCCGCCGCCCTCGACGGTGATCGAGGCGCTTCCGCTGATCGAGGCGGTGTTGAACGAGTACGCGCTCGGCGGTCCGATGTGCGGGGTGCCGAGGCGGCTGAAGAGGATGCGGAGCATGGCGTTGGCGTCGGTGGCGGTGCCGACCGTGGAGCGGGGGTCGGAGCCCATCCGCTGCTGGTCGACGATGATCGCCGCCGTCAGCCCTTCGAGGACGTCGACCTCGGGCCGCGCTTGGCTGGGCATGAGGTTCTGTGCGAACGAGGGGTAGGTCTCGTTGATCAGCCGCTGGGACTCGGCGGCGATCGTGGCGAACGCCAGCGAGCTCTTGCCCGAGCCGGAGACCCCGGTGAACACCGTCAGCCGGCGCTTGGGCAGCGCGATGCTGACGTCCTTGAGGTTGTGCTGCCGCGCGCCGTGGACGCGGATCAGGTCGTGGCTGTCGGCTGGGTGCGGCACGGGGGAGGACGTGGCGGGCGTGTGGGGCATGTGCGGGTTTCTCCAAGGCTGTGGTGCGGCCGAAGCGGCGGCAGGGCTGTGGTGCGGCCGGAGGCGGCGGTACGGCGGCGGGCCCGTGACCGTCACCGGTCGTCGCGGGGCCGCGAGTGTGCGGCGGGCCGTCGTCGGTGGCGCCGGGGGGACCGGGTTCGTCAGCGGCTCAGGTCCCGGAACCTCTTGACCGCCAGCGGGAAGAACACTGCGACCAGGACCACCGGCCAGGCCAGCGCGAGGAGGTCCGCGTGGGTCGCGGCCCAGGAGTCGCCGGTCGCGCCCGGGTTGCCGAACAGGTCGCGTACCGCGGTGGCCGTCGCCGACATCGGGTTCCACTCGACGACCGCGCCGAGCCAGCCGGGCATCGAACCGGGTGTGGCGATGGCGTTGGAGAGGAAGGCGACCGGCCAGACCAGGATCTGCACGGCCTGTACCAGTTCCGGCTTGCCCGCGACCATCGCCAGGTGGATACCGATCCACAGCATCGCGAACCGCAGCAGCAGCAGCAGGCCCACCGCCCCCATGAAGGAGGCGAATCCGTGGTTCCAGCGCCAGCCGATCGCGGATCCGACGCCGATCATCACCGTGAGGCCGACCGCCGACTGCAGCATGTCGGCGATGCTCCGGCCGACCAGGACCGCGCCGGAGTTCATCGGCATCGAGCGGAACCGGTCGATGACGCCCTTGCCCAGGTCCTGGGTGACCGAGAGCATGGTCGCCTCAAGACCGAAGGCCATGGTCATGGTGAGCATGCCGGGCACAAGGTAGTCCTTGAAGTCGCCCGCGACGCCCTCGCCGCCGCCGATCAGGTAGCCGAACATCAGCAGCATCATCACCGGGAAGACCAGCCCGACGACCACCTGGACGGGCTGGCGCGCCCAGTGTGCCAGCTCGCGCCTGGTCATCGTCCAGGAGTCGGCGGCCGCCCAGCTCAGCTTCGAACCCGTGCCGTGCGTCGTGCTGGCCGGGGACGTGGTCACACTGTGGGTCGCGCTCACGCGGCCTCCTCCTTCGTCAGGTGCATGAAGACCTCGTCGAGGGTCGGCCGACGCACCGCGATGTCCTCCGCCTCGATGCCGGCCGCCTGCAACGCCCGTACGGTCTCGGTCAGGGCCGCCATCCGGTTGCTGATCGAGGCACTGACCATCCGCCGGTCCTCGTCCCGGTGCACGTCACCGGGCAGCAGTGCGGCGGCGCGCTCCAGCTGCGCCGCGTCGTGCAGGATGACGTCGATGCGGTCGCCGCCGGTCTTGGTCTTCAGTTCGTCGGCCGTGCCCTCGGCGATGACCCGCCCGCGGTTGATCACCGCGATCTGGTCGGCCAGTTGGTCGGCCTCCTCCAGGTACTGCGTGGTCAGCAGTACGGTCGTACCGCCGCCGACCAGGGAGCGCACCGCGTTCCACACCTCCGTGCGGCCGCGGGGGTCGAGCCCCGTGGTGGGCTCGTCCAGGAAGAGCACCTGCGGCCGGGAGATGAGGGACGCCGCCAGGTCCAGACGCCGCCGCATACCGCCGCTGTACTGCTTGACGGCTTTGTTGCCGGTGTCGGCGAGGCCGAACTGCTCCAGCAGTTCCTCCGCCCGTGCGCCGGCGCGCCGGGCGCCGAGGTGGTACAGGCGCCCGAACATCTCCAGGTTCTGGCGGCCGCTGAGTTCCTCGTCGACGGCGGCGTTCTGGCCCAGCAGGCCGATCTGAGAGCGCACCTCGTCGGCTCGGGACCGCACGTCGATGCCCGCCACCTCGACGCGTCCCTCATCGGGGCGCAGCAGCGTGGACATGATGCGTACGGCCGTGGTCTTGCCGGCACCGTTGGGGCCGAGGATCCCCTGGACGGTACCGGCCCGGACCGTGAGGTCGAGGCCGTCGAGAGCCTGCTTGTCCTTGTAGCGCTTGTGCAGGCCCTCGACGACGATCGCCGGTTCACGATCAGTCAAAACGCCCTCCTTCAGTCAGTGGTTAAACTTGACTAGTGATGCCCGGGAGAGGACATCACCACCCGGCTGGACAAACTTGATTAGTCAGTGAAGCTACAGGGGGATGCGCGACTAGTCAAACTTGGGTAGGTAGTCTAGTCAAAATTGTCCAGAAGGGAGACGCCCATGTCACCGATCCGGCTGCTGGTGCTCGGCGCGGTCCGCCAGCACGGACGGGCGCACGGTTACCAGGTGCGCAACGACCTGGAGTACTGGGGGGCCCACGAGTGGTCGAGCGCCAAACCCGGCTCGATCTACCACGCCCTGAAGCAGATGACGAAGCAGGGACTGCTCATCGCCCACGAGGTCGCGCCGAGCACCGTCGGCGGCCCGCCCCGCGTGGAGTACGAACTCAACGACGACGGCACCGCGGAGTACTTCAGGCTGCTGCGCGACGCCTTGAGCTCGCACGAGCAGAAGTCCGACGAGCTCTCCGCCGGACTCGGTTTCATGGTCGACCTGTCCCGGGGCGAGGCCGTCGCCCTGCTGAGGGAGCGGGTCTCGGGGCTGGAGCGGTGGCGGTCCGCGGTCACCGTGTACTACACGCCGGAGGCCGGGCCCGAACAGCTCGGCCACATCGGCGAGCTCATGAACCTGTGGGTGCACTCGGCCGACGGCGGTGTGCGGTGGACCCGTGGGCTGATCGAGCGGATCGAGAGTGGCGCGTACACCTTCGCTGGGGAGGGCGAGCCCTTCGTGGGCGTGCTCGCGGACGACGAGCCGAACCCCTTCGCGGCGGACCGGCAACCGGAGGGCATCCACTAGGGATGGGTGCGGCGCCGTTGCCCGCCGCAGGCGTGGGCCTCGCGGTGCCGGGTCGCCGGCCCGGGCGACATGCCGCGGTCCGGCGGCCCCGGACGGTCACCGACGAGCAGGTCGCCCTGGTGGTGAAGCGGACGCTGTCGCAGTCGACCGTGTCGCGGATCTGGCGGGCCTTCGGTCCGCACCGCACCGCACCGCACCGTGACGGAGGTCCCGGGAGCGCCTTCGTCTCCTTTCGGGATGGTAAAGAATCCAGGCGCCGGGTAAAATCTTTCCCCATCCGCTTAGGGCCGAGGGGGCGCCGCTGTGCAGGGGACTGGTCGGGTACGGGCGCAGGTGGCGGTGGTCGGCGGGGGACCCGTCGGGATGCTGATGGCATCCGAAC
Source organism: Streptomyces sp. NPDC047017 (assembly GCF_040644175.1). Taxonomy (NCBI): domain Bacteria; kingdom Bacillati; phylum Actinomycetota; class Actinomycetes; order Kitasatosporales; family Streptomycetaceae; genus Streptomyces; species Streptomyces sp. NPDC047017. The sequence continues at coordinate 39,702 of NZ_JBEYVW010000014.1, forward strand.
TGGCCCGCTACGGAGTCGACACGGTGCTCCTGGAGGCGCGGGACGGCGTCAGCGAGCGGCCGAAGGCGACCACGCTGCACGCACGGGCGGTGCAGTGCCTGGCCCGGCGCGGCCACCTGCCCGGCCCTGCGGCCGCCCGCACCGCGGCGGGTTCGCCCTTCCACTTCGCGGGTCTGCCCGGACTGGTGATCACGGCCCCCGACCGGGAGCCGGCCCCGATCCTCAAGCGCCCCCAGGCACAGCTCGAAAGGGGCTTCGAGGAGCGCGCCCGGGCGGCCGGCGCACGGGTCCTGCGCGGGCACCGGGTGACAGAGGTGGTCGAGGAGGCGGACGGGGTGCGGATCGGGGCCGAGGGCCCGGACGGCCGGACCGTGTACGTCGAGGCGCAGTACGTGGTGGGGGCCGACGGAGCCCGCAGTGTGGTGCGCGCGCAGGCGGCCATCCCCTGCGACACCGGGCCGGCGACGGTGTCCGCCCTGACGGGAGCCGTGACCCTCACGGACCCCCGCGCGCTGCCCGAGGGCTGGCAGCGCACGGCACGCGGCTGGATCGCCGCCAGGCGCGACCCCGAGGGCCACACCCAGCTGCGGACGCTCAACTGCTCCGGCGCGCACCCGGGCCGCCCCACGCCGCCCACTTTGGAGGAACTGCGCCGGGAGGTCTCCTGGATAGCCGGGCGGGACATCGCCATGACCGGGCCGCGCTGGCTGGGCAGGTTCAGCGACTTCACCCGTCTCGCCCGCGCCTTCCGCACGGGACGCGTCTTCGTGGCGGGTGACGCGGCGCACGTGCATTTCCCGGTCGGCGGACAGGGCCTGAGCACCGGCGTGCTGGACGCGCTCAACCTGGGCTGGAAGCTGGCGCTCGCGGTGCGGGGAAAGGCGGGCGCCGGACTGCTCGACACCTATGACGCGGAGCGCCGGCCGGTGGCCCAGCGGGTCATCGACAACACACGGGCCCAGCTCGCGCTGATGCGCCCGGGTCCCGAACCCGACGCCCTGCGCACGGTGTTCCGCTCGCTGCTGGCCACCGATCAGGAGGGCGGCCGCCGGCTCAGCGACATGATCAGCGCTCAGGACACGGTCCTGCCCGCTCTTGCCGGGGACGGCGGTCCTGCGGCCGGGACGTTCCTGGCCAACGTGGCGCTCACCACGGTGTCGGGGCGCACCGACGTGATCGAACTGCTCCAGGAGGGCAGGCCGCTGCTGCTGCTCCTCGGCGACGGGGGCACGCGCCACCGTGACCGGGCGCGGACGTGGGGCGGGTTGCTGAAGGTGGTCCGCGCCGAGTCCGTCCCCGAAATACCGTACGAAGCTGCGGTGGTACGGCCCGACGGCTATCTGGCGTGGACGTCGGACGGCGGCGACCTGGGCGCGGTGCTGTCGGCGTATTTCGCCGAGGCCGCCCCGGCGGGCCGCCCCTGACGGGGCGCGGGCAGGGGACCGGGTCAGCCGACGGCGCCGAGCGCCTTCTGCGCCCGGGCCGTCTCCAGCGCCTCGGCGTAGACCCGGGCCGCCCGGCTCTCGGCGAGGTCGAGCGAGGCGAGGACGGAGGGGGCCACCGCGCTGGGGAGCACGTGCCGCAGCATGACGGAGACCCTGGTGACCAGGTCGCGGTAGTCACAGACGGCCTGGGACATGGACTGGATGCCGGCGAACGAGCCCACGATGACGTCGGCCGTCTCGGCGGGCACGGCGTGGGGCACCAGTTCGCCCCGCGCCTGTGCCTCCTTCAGCAGCCGGACGCCGACCTCGCCCCAGCGCAGGAACGGGCCGCTGCGGTCCAGGCCCTCCGCCAGCTGATCCATCGTCAGCCGGACCGCGGCGCGGACCATCGGGTCCGTCTGCAGACGGTGGGCGTGCAGCATCACGATGTCCACGATCTCCTGCACCTTGAAGACGCGGGGCGGCACCGTGATGCTGTGGTCCTGCTCGGCCAGGACGGCCTGGGCCAGGTCCTCCTTCGAGACGAAGTGGAAGTACAGGGCGCCCTTGGTCGTCCCCGCCTCCTTGAGGATCTGGGTGATCGTCGCCGCCTGGTATCCGTGCACCTCGAAGATCTTGGCCGCCGCGGACAGGATCGTGCGACGCGTACGGATGGCTCGGACCTGCTCGGCCACTGCGCCTCCTGATTCCTCGGGGTGGTTCGGGCGGTCGAAGAATCCGCCGGTCCGTATCGTACGGCGGTAGGGGACCGGGTGCCCTGGGGAGCGGTCAGTCCTCGTGCGGTGCGGCCGTGACGGTGCAGCCGAAGACCCGGACACCGCTTTGGACCGCGGTCACCTGGACGCTCCGGCCTCTTCCCGGGGCGGCGGCGGGCAGCGCCCGGGCCTCGATCGTGCAGGGCGGCGCCAGTTCGGTGTAGCGCTCGAACTCGCCGGCGATGCCCACCGGGAGGTAGCGGGGGAGGCCCAGCACCGCTGCCGTGGCCTGCCGGGCCGCCTCGATCAGGACCATGCCCGGCACGTGGTCGACGGCGTGCTCGAAGAGGACGGGATGGCGGGTGTCGGCCCGCAGCAGCCAGCGGTTCCGCGCACCGGTGGGGGACAGGACGACGTCCATGGGCGACGTGCGCCCCACGCGTGCCGGTTCCACCGCGGACCCCAGGGCCCGCGGGTGGAGATCGCTGCCGCGCACGTGCGCGCCGCGCAGCCGACGGTAGACCTTCGGTGCCAGGCAGGAGAAGGAGCCGCCGCCCGTCGCGGCGACCTGGCCGTTGCGGTGGAAGACCGCCTCGAAGCGCAGACGGGAGAGGTTCTCACCCCGCCGGTCGATCTTCGTACAGGTGATGAAGACGCTGAGTGAGGCGGGCTCGTACCCCACCTCCAGGTGCTGCGGCCGGACGGCGAAGTGGAGATCCTGGATGAGGAACTGGTGGCCGAACGGCACACCGAATCCGGCGTGTCCCAGCAGGATGCCGATCTGGCGCAGGGTCTCGCAGCCGATCAGCGGGTCGTGCCGGCCGTCGGCGACCGGGGTGAAGAAACTGTGACCGCGGGGCCACTGGGCGGCCATGACGAAACGGGTGTCGTCCACCCGCCGCCAGCCGGTGAGCAGCACCTCGGCGACGGCGGACCTGTGCACCAGTTCACGGGGGACGGTGCTGGTGAGCGTCGCGGGCCGCGGCCCGTCCGAAAGGAGCGCGGGCTCTCCGCAGCACCGCCCCAGCTGCGCACCGAATGCCGTGAGTTCGACCTGAAACATGCTGGTATGCACTGCTCCCCCTGAAATGGTGTGAGATGTGTCCGAGTGGCTCCGGTCGAAAGATATAGACCGACCGGGATGCGTACCAGAGCTGTGGATCTGGTCGGACACACCCTTCCGGTTCGCCTGTTCGTGCTGGTGGGATCGGGTCCTGAGGGCGGCGCACGGGCGGATTGTGCGGCTCGTCGGGCCCCGGTCGGCTCAAGCGCGCCTTGAGCAGTCCTCAAGAGGCCGGGCCGCGCTCCCGTCTCTTTCCGCCCGGGGGCGGGACGGTCCGGCCCCCGTCCGCCGTGAACAGGCGTCGTCCTGTTGTCCGTTCAGTAGAAACGGCACGTGCAGTTTGTTATCTTGGCCCGCACGGGGGGTCGCGCTGTGGCGGCGGCCGCGGTGGTGAGGGGTGCTCGGACGCCTCGGCCCCGGCCTTTTGCGACAAGCGCCGTGGTCCACCTCCTCGCTCTCGCTTCAGCGGGCGCGGCACCCCCTTTGCAGCAATGGAGCGGTTGATGGTCAAGCAGGAGCGTGCGGCGCGTACGCGCGAAACCCTGATCCGGTCCGCGGCGGAGATTTTCGGCCGGGAGGGCTTCTCCCGGGCGTCGCTCACCGCGATCTGCGCACGTGCCGGAGTGAGCGCCGGAGCGCTGCACTTCCACTTCGAGAGCAAGGCCGCCCTGGCGGACGTCGTCGAGGCGGAGGCGCTGACCCGGATGGTGGCCGTCATCCGCGCCGAATTCCCGGCCACGACGAGCCATGTGCAACTGCTGGTCGACGCCACCCACCGCCTCGCCGACGCGCTGCGCAGTGACGTGGTGCTCCGCACGGGATTCTCCCTGGGCTCCGAGCCGTCCCACCCGGCCGGGGCCGATCTGCGGGACCACTGGCGGTGCTGGGTGGAGCAGGAGCTCGGGCAGGCCGAGGCCAAGGGGGAGCTGCGTCCGGACGTCGCGGCGCGGGACGTGGTGACCGCGGTGGTGGCCGCCACCGTGGGACTTGAGGTGCTCGGTGTGCGGGACGCGAGGTGGCTCTCGGAGGCGACGGTGAGCCGCGTCTGGCGGCTGCTGCTGCCGTCCGTCGCGCCCAGCGCCCTGCTGGCGCAGCTGGAGGCCGGCGGCACCCGGCCCCGGTGAGGCACCGGAGGTGGGCCCGGTACCGCGCACGTACGGTACCGGGCCCTTTTGCATGCGCGGACCGCACAAAGAAGACCCGAGGGTCTGTTTTTGGGCCTCCTGGGGTGGCAGTGAGTGGATCATGGCGTGATCTCATGCCTCTGCGACATGCTCCAAGTTCGACAAAAGCACAAGGCAGCGCTGAAGAAGGTCACTTGGCGGCTCACCCGGAGAGGACGGTGCGGTTGGTTTTCTGTTGACAAACCGTTGACCCTGTTTTTTACTGAGGTGCTCATCCGTGGCCGTGGACAGGGGGATACTCGTGGACATCGCACTACTGGGCACTTTGACGGTCCGGGAGCAGAGACACTCCATCACCCCCACCGCCCCCAAGGCACGGCAGGTGCTGGCGCTCCTGGCACTCCACGCCGATCAGGTCGTCCCGGTCCCGGCCCTGATCGAGGAACTGTGGGCGGGTACGCCACCGCGCAGCGCCCGCACCACACTCCAGACGTACGTCCTGCAACTGAGGTCCCTCATCTCGGCCGCCCTGGAACAGGGCCAGGGGAGCGCGCCGGGCCGACGCACCGCCAAGGACGTGCTGCTCACGCTGCCCGGCGGTTACCTGCTGCACAGTGGAGGCGGCACCAGCGACGTCCGCGAGTTCGACCGGCTCTTCGGCAGAGGTTCGCAGGCGATGGACGCGGGCGACTTCCCCGGCGCCGCCCGGCTGCTGCGCGAGGCGCTGTCCCTGTGGTCGGGACCGGCCTTCGCCGACGTGCACGGCGGTGTTCAGCTGGACACCGAGGCGCGGCGGCTGGAGGAGACCCGGCTGTGCGCCCTCGATCAGCGCATCGAGGCCGATCTGCGCATCGGACGGCACCGGGAGCTGCTGGCGGAACTGACCGTGCTGGCCGACCGGTACCGCACCCACGAGAACCTGCACGGCCAGTTCATGCTGGCCCTGCACCGTTCCGGCCGCCGCGGCGAAGCCCTCGACGTCTACCAGCGGCTGCACCAGACCCTGGTGCGCGAGCTGGGGCTGGAGCCCTCGGCCGGCCTGCGCAGGCTGCAGCGGTCGATCCTCATGGCCGGGCCCGACGCCTCCCCCGGGGCGTCGGAGATCCACGGCGACCGCGTCGCCCGGGTCGGCTGAGACAGCATCCCCCCTCCCGCCGAATTCACCGCGGCGGAGAACAGATGCGGCCGGAATTCCGCTGGAGCGCACCTGGAGCCGGATTTCACCTGACCAAGGTCTCCTGGATGTCGTTCAGGGTATTGCGGTCGAGTGCCGGAAGAAAACCAGTGGATTCACCGAAGAGGCGGTCGGCCGGGCACGGCCGGTGGTGTCGATCCTGACCTCCGGTCGGCCGGTCGGCCGCTCTCGTTCCCTCCCGCGGGACGCGCGTGCCGCGGCCCACCCGAAGTCGTCGGGCCATACGGGCGCGGCGGCCCGAAGCGGTGCGCCGAGGTAGTGAACCGGCGTCCGGCCGCCCGCCGCCCGGCACGGACGCGCCTGCCCCCTCTCCGGTCGGGAGCCGCTGTCACCTGCGAAAACAGTGTGCCCTTCGCATTCGTCGGCAGCTCGCCGGCCCGAGAAACGGATGCGCCCGCGCGCACCCCTCCCCTCTGCTGGCGCAGTCCCCCTGCCCGGACCCGCCCCGGCGTTTTTCCGCGGGTGGCTGGAATCTCGATTTCGGCTGCTCAAGAAATCGGCGAACGTGTTCTGTTGGAGACGGACTCGACGAGCACTCAAGAAATCGGCGGGGCCGTCTCGCGCCCCGCTACTGTGCTTGAGACGCAGGCTTTACCGATGTGAACTCGACGACGAGCTGGGGAAATCGTGCAGATTCAGGTTCTGGGTCCGTTGAGCGCCGAGGTCAACGGAGGTTCCATCGTTCCGACGGCCGGGAAACCACGTCAGATTCTGGCGCTGCTCGCACTCTATCCGGGGCGGGTGATGCCCGTGCCCACTCTGATGGAGGAGGTGTGGGGCACCGAGCTGCCCCGGAGCGCGCTGACCACGCTGCAGACCTACATACTCCAGCTGCGCCGCAGGCTCGGCGCGGCCATGGGGCCGGGCAACCCCGGCGCCGCCAAGGAGGTGCTCGCCACCCGCCACGGCGGCTACCTGCTCCAGATCCCCGGGCAGAGCGTGGACGTCCACGAGTACGACCGGCTGGTCGCCGAGGGGCAGAGCGCCATCGAGACGGGCGACGACCACCTTGCCGCCGCCCGGCTGCGGCAGGCGCTCGCGCTCTGGAAGGGCCCGGCCCTGGTCGACGTACGCGTGGGTCCGATCCTGGAGATCGACGTCATGCGGCTCGAAGAGAGCCGGCTGGTGACCGTGGAGCGACGCATCGACGTCGACCTGCGGCTCGGCCGCCACACCGAACTCCTCGCCGAACTCACCGAACTGATCGCCCGTCACCCGCAGCACGAAGGTCTGCACTCGCAGGCGATGGTGGCGCTCTACCGGTCCGGCCGCCAGGCCACCGCACTGGACGTCTACCGCGGGCTGCGCACCCGCCTCATCGAGGACCTCGGCGTCGAACCCTCGCCGCAGCTTCAGCGGCTCCACCAGGCGATGCTCGCGGTGGACCCGGCGCTGGACGTGCTCGGCGGAGCCCGGCGCGGCTCCACGTTCGACCTGTACGCGGCCTGAGCCCTGCCCCGGGACGGGACACATGGCACAGCCGCGAGAACGACGGGCTCTCCGGCGGGGCGCGCACCCGCCCGGCGAGCGCGCGACACACCAGGCGGAGAGGGACGATGGTGTACGAGCCGGGGCCGGACACGGCGGGGGAGCGGGGCGTGCGGCTGGTGTGCTTCGCGCACGCGGGAGCCGGAACCTCGGCGTTCCACCGCTGGGACACCCTGCTGGCGGGTGCGGCCGTCCCCGAGGCGCGGCCGCTGCCCGGCCGGGGAGCACGACGCCGCGAACCGCGGGTGACCACCCGCCAGGCCCTCCTCACCGACCTGCGCGACCTGCTCCCGCCCGGGCCGTCCGGCCCGTACGTCCTGTACGGGCACAGCCTGGGCGGACTGATCGCCTACACCCTCACCCGGGCCCTGCACGCGGCCGGCCTGCCGCTGCCGGCCCTGCTGGCCGTCGGCGCCTGCCCGCCGCCCGGCGACCCTGGCGAACTGATCTCCGCCGCCGAGGCCCCCGACCACGAACTGCTGCGGGTGCTGGAGAAGTTCGAGGCGGTGCCCGGCGACACCGTGCCCGGCGACCTGTGGCACCGCCTGGTCCTGCCGGTGCTCCGGGACGATCTGCGGCTGGCCGCCGACCTGCGCGCCGCCTGCCTGGACCCGGCCACCGGAGGACCGGTTCCGGTGCCGCTGCTGGCCGTCGGCGGCAGCACGGACGCGTTGGTGCCCCCGGAGACGATGCGCGGCTGGCAGGCCTTCACCGACGGCCGCTTCGTCCACCGCACCCTGCCCGGCGGCCACTTCTTCGTCCGCGACGGCGATCTGCCCCGGCTGCTCGGCCGGGCCTGCCGGATCGTGGGGCGCGCCGGGGTGAAGGACACCGCGCGCCCGCGCGGCCCGCATCGACGCGACGGACGGCGGTGACGCGGCCGGCACCGGTCGAGGACCGTTCGAGGGTTTCTCCGGCCGGCCCGGTGAACCTCGACGCGGACACCGCAGAGGACGGACGCCGGAAGGGGACGGGGCCGATGGCGGGTGAACACGCGCATCACAGGACGTACTCGGTGGGCGTGGCCGCGCCGGCCGGCACGGTCTGCGCACCGCTCGCGGACACCACCCGCCGGCCGCTGTTCCCGCGCTCGTGCAGCCAGGCCGAACGGCTGGACTTCGACGGGGTCCACGACCTGCTCCGGGCCTGGACCGAGTTGCACGGCAGCGTGCGCCCCCGCCCGGTCCGCCGCACCCTCGACGCCGTGGCCCGGCGCAGCGACTTCCGCCAGGAGGCAGCACCCGCGGGCCCGCTCCTGGCCCGGGCCGGCAGCCGGCGGGTCGAGGCCGGGGCGCCCGGACGCCGCCGGCTCGCCCTGGACCACGACGTGACCCCCGCCCAGGACGTGTCCCAGGACGCCGATACGGCGCTGCGGGCCGCCGGCGCCCGCAGCGCGGCCGAGCCGGCGCGGCTCAGGGTCACCGCCGAGCACGGGGACCGGCTGGAGCACCCGCTGCCGTTCTTCGAGGAGTCCGTACACACCAAGGGCCCCGCCGAACCCGTCCACTCCTTCCTGTGCTCCCTCACCGGCCGGCCCGGCCGCGTTGCGCACGTGCTGCGCGCCGAGGTGGCCGAGGACCGGCCCGGTGCGCAGGCCGTCCGCACCGAGACCCGGTGCGGCGGCCTCGTACGGAGCACCGGGACGGCCCGGGTCCGCTTCCCGCACGCCCTGCGGATCACCGCCGAGGAGACCGCGCCGCAGGAGCCGTTCCAGGCACACACCAGCGAGTGGCCGGTGCTGTCGGGCGAGCGGGACGTCACCGTCCCAACCCGCCACCGGGTGCTACGGCGCGAGGACCGGGCCGTCTCCACCGCCGCGGCCCGCGCCGCCGCGCGCGACCTGCCCGGCGGGCAGCGCAAGACCGTGCCGGACCTCGCCGGGCGGCACGCGGAACCGGCCGTCCGCACCCGGTGAACCGGGAACCGGTCACCGCAGCCCCGGCCACCCCCCGGCCGGGCCGCTCCGCGGGCCGGGGCGCACACCTCCTGGCGGCCGCACAGCACCGCGCGGCCCGGTTCGAGGCCCTCCTCGGCGACCCCCGGGACCCGGCCAACCCGCACTCGTTCGCCGCCCTCGGTACCGCCGACCACCGGGGCGTGCCCCCGGAGACGACCGAGGCCCTGCTCATGGAGGCGGGCGTCGGCGCCGAGTGCGTGCCGGCCGCGGAGGGCGGCCTGCTCACCCGCGCCGACCTGCTCCTGACCGCGCTGCGCCCGCTCTTCCGGCGCGACCTCGCGCTCGGCCTGGGCGCCGCCCCGCTGTCCGCCACCGCACCCGTCTGGGCCGTGGGCGGCGCCCGGCAGCGCCGGCGCACCGCGGACCTGCTGCTGGGCGGCGGCCGGGCCGCCGCGGTGCTCCACGAACCCGCCCACGCCAACGCCCTCGCACGGGGCGAGCTGACCGCACGCCGGGCCCGCGACGGCTGGACCCTCGACGGCCGCAAGGACCTCGTCAGGGACGTCCGACGGGCGGGCGCCTGGGTGGTCCATGCCCGCACGGCACCCGCCCACGGCCCGGCCGGCCACCGCGTGTTCCTGCTGGAGCCCGGCCTGCTGCCCGGCGGCGCCGTGCGGACCCTGCCGAGGGCGCCCACCTCCGGCATGCGCGGCGCCCTGCTGTCCGGCCTGGAGTTCACGCACTGCCCCCTGCCCGCGGACGCCCTGCTCGGCCGCCCCGGCGAAGGAACCGCACTGGCGCTGCGCACCTTCCAGATCGACCGCGGCCTCGTGGCGGGCGCGGCCGTCGCCGCCGCCGAGACCGTACTGCGCCTCGCCGCCCACACCGTGTTCGCCGGCGAGGACGCCCGGACCGTACGGCGACGGCACGCCCCGCTCGCCCCGCTCTTCGCCGACCTGCTCGCCTGCGACAGCATGGCCACCGTCGCCCTGCGCGCACTGAGTCTGCCGTCCGGCCGCACCCCCCTGGCGGCCGCGACCCTCAGCTACGTCGTCCTGGACGTACTGCGGGAGAACCTCGACGACCTCATCAGTGTCCTGGGCCCGCACGGCCACGCGCCGGGCAGCGCGCACGCGCTGCGCGACAAGCTGGCGCGCGACCTGCCGCACGCGGGCCTCGGCCACACCGGCACGGCCGCCTGCCACGCCGTCATCGTCCCCCAGCTGCGGCACCTCGCCGAACACTCCTGGTTCCGGGGCCCCGCACCGCCGCCCGGACTGTTCCGTACGGGCACGGACCTGCCGGACCTGGAGCACCGGCCGCCCCCCGCCGCCGGCGGCGGGGACTTCCTGTCCGCCGCTCTGGCCGGCTCGGCCGACCGCCTGGCCCGCGTCCCGCGCGCCGACGCCACCCGCGCCGCACTCGCCGGCCTCGCCCGGGCGTTCACCCGCGAACTGCGCGAGCTGCGCCGTCGCTGCGCGGCCCTGCCCGACGCCTTCGACCCGGCCGCCGTGGCCCTCAGCGACCGGTTCGCCCTGCTCCAGGGCGCGGCCGCGGTGCTCGGCGTCTGGGAGGGCCAGGACGGCACCGACGCGTTCCTCGCCGAGCCCGCCTGGGCGGTGCTGGCGCTGTCCCGGCTGGCCAGGAGGCTGGGCGTCACCGCGCCCGGACCACCCGAGAGCTGCGTGGCACAGGTCCTGGACGAACTCGCCCGCCGCGGCCGCACCGACCGCGGCTGCGCCCTGGACGGCAGCACACCCGCGTACTGAGAAGGGACCGGACCGTGCCCCACCGAAGCGCAGCCGACAGCACGACGCCTTCGCCGCCCGTGCACGTGCCGGGCCCCGCGCCGGGCCGCCCCTGGGCGGCGGTGCGCACGCGCCTGGAACGCGAGGGCCATGCCGTGGTCACCGCGACCTGGGGCGAATGGCTGACCGCGGCGCTCACCGACACCGGGCTGCGTGCGCTGCTGGGCCGGGACTGGCAGCGCTACCGGCGCATCGAGAACGCGGCCGCCCGCTACCGCTTCGTCACCTCCCGCATGCTCGTCAAGTACACGGCCGCCGCGGCCCTGGGAACGGACCCGGCCGCGCTCGAACTGGCCTACAGGATCGGCGGCAGGCCCTTCCTCCGCGGCTTCGACCAGATCGACGTCAGCCTCAGCCACACCGGCGACCTCATCGCGGCCGGGATCAGCCGCACCGGCCGGATCGGCGTGGACGCCGAACCCGTGGGCCGCGAGATCTCCCTCGACATGCTCCGGCGGCACATGTGCACCCCCGCCGAGGCGGCCGGGCTGGCCCGGACGGCTCCCGAGCGGCAGGCGTGGGGGCTGCTGCGGCTGTGGACCCTCAAGGAGGCCTACACCAAGGCGCTCGGGCAGGGGCTGCGACTGGGCTTCACCGAGTTCGGCTTCGGCCCGGACGGAGTTCCCACCACCGCCGACGGCTCCCCGGTCCCCGGCGGAGCCTGGGCCTTCACCACCCATCCGGTTCTCGACGGCCGCTATCTGGTGAGCACGGCCTGCCAGGACACCGGACTGGACACCGCCCGCGACATCGCCGCCCGCACCATGCTCGACCAGGGGTTCGCGGGCGCGGTCCGGGCGGCCCCGGCCCCGCAGTCGCCCCCGGGGCCGGGGCCGCCCCGAAAGGCTCACCGAGGCCGCCTCGAAGGACCCTCTAAGGACTCTCCACCAGCGCGCCGGAAGCTGGGCGGCACTACCGAGCGCAAGCCCCCGGGACGCCCGGGCCGAACAGGGTGGAGCAGGCACGTGACAATCTTGGTGACTGGAGCGACAGGGGCCGTGGGCCGGCTCGTGGTCGCTCGCCTCGTCGCGGCGGGTGCGTCGGTGCGCGCGGTCAGCCGCACCCCGGCCACCGCCGGTCTGCCGGAGCAGGTCGAGGTCTTCGAGGGCGACCTGGAGAAGCCGCGGACCCTGCGCGCGGCCCTCGACGGCGTGGACCGCCTCTACCTCTTCCCGGTGCCCGAGGCCGCCCGCGAGGTCGTCGCGCTGGCCAGGGAATCGGGGGTGCGCCGGATCGTGGTCCTCTCCTCCTCCTCGGTCCTGGATACGTCGGGCGACAACCACAGCGGCGAGTACCACCGGGCCGTCGAGCGCGCCGTCGAGCAGTCCGGTCTCGACTGGACCTTCGTGCGCCCCGACGAGTTCGCCATGAACCTGCTGTGGAAGTGGGGCCACTCCATCCGCACCGAGGGCGTCGTGCGCGCCCCCTACGCGAACGCGGCGCGGGTGCTGATCCACGAGGCGGACGTCGCGGCCGTGACGGCGACCGCGCTCCTGACGGACGGGCACGCCGGGCGGGCCTACGTGCTCACCGGCCCCGAGGCCATCACCCAGGCCGACCAGGTCCGCGAGATCGCCCGGGTGCTCGGCCGTCCCCTCGCCTTCGAGGAGATCACCCCGGCGCAGGCACGCAAGACCATGGGCCAGGTCATGCCCCACCCGGTGGTCGAGATGGTGCTGGGCTACCTCGCCGACGCGGTCGGCAACCCGCCCGTGCCGCGGGACACCGTGGAGAAGGTCACCGGCCGTCCCGCGCTCACCTTCGCCCGCTGGGTGGCCGACCACGCCGCCGACTTCGCCCCGCGGCCGGCGGGCGGTGCGGCATGAGCGCGGCACCCGCCGAGCGCCCCGCGGCCGGTGCCTCCGGCCCGTCGCCCGCCGCCAACGCCCTGGTGCGGATGACCGGCAGCGGCACGCCCGAGGAGCACATCCACACCGTGGAGGGCCCCCGGCCCACCGCGGGCAAGGACGGCGTCCTGGTCGCCGTGGAAGCGGCCGGGGTGTCCTTCGCCGAGGTCCAGATGCTCCAGCACCTCCACCCGTTCCCGCCGCGCTTCCCCTTCGTGCCCGGCTATGACCTCGTCGGGCGGATCGTCGAGGTCGGCCCGGGCGTCACCGGCTGGAAGACCGGCGACCGGGTCGCCGCCATGCCCCGCCAGGGCGCCTGGCAGCGCTTCGTCGCCCTGCCGGCCAAGACCCTCACCGCCGTCCCCGGGGAGCTGGACGCGGCCGTGGCCGTGGCCCTGGTCGCCAACGGGGTCACCGCCTACCAGATGCTGCACCGCCGCACCCGCCTGCGCCCGGGCCAGAGCGTCCTGGTGCACGGGGCGAGCGGAGGCGTGGGCGCCCTGCTCACCCAGCTCGCCGTCCACCACGGGCTGCGGGTCATCGCCACCGCCTCCGCGGCCAAGCACGACGCCGTGCGCCGGCTGGGCGCGGAACCGCTCGACTACCGCACCCCCGGCCTCGCGGACCAGCTGCGCGCCCTGGCCCCCGGCGGCGTCGACGCCGTCTTCGACCACATCGGCGGCCGCGGCCTCGACGTCGGCTGGGCGATGCTGGCGCGCGGCGGCACCCTGGTCTCCTTCGACTCCTCGGTGGCCGGATTCCGTCCGGGCCAGTGGTTCAGGCCGCACGTCCCGGCCCTGCGCCGCACCGCGACCCGCTTCGTCGCCCGGCACCTGGGCCTCACCCGCGGCCGCCGGATGAGCATGTACTACGTCAAACCCGGCCCCGGCTTCAGCGCCGACTACACCGAACTGTGCCGGCTCGCCGTGGAGGGTGTCCTGACCCCCCGCATCGCCGGCCGCCACTCGCTGGAACACACCGCCCGCGCGGTGCGCGCCCTGCTGGACGGCACCAGCATCGGCAAACACGTCCTGACCCCCTGAGCCACCGACTCACAGCAGACGAGGGGAATATCCCGCCATGACCGCAACGGTGAACGAGCGTTCCGCCGGACCCGGCGTACCGGAACGCAACAAGGAGATCGCGCTCGCCTGCGCCGCCGCCTGGAACCGCTGGGAGCTGGACGGCGTCTTCACGCACTGGTCCCCGGACATCCGGCACTTCTCCGAGGACCGCCAGGTCGACACCGAGCAGATGGCCGCCGCCATGCGAGGAGGCCTCGCCGCCTTCCCCGACCTGCACCTGGACGTACGGTCCATCGTCGCCGAGGGCGACCGCGTCATCCTGCGCATCACGGTGACCGCCACCCACCTCGGCGAGTTCCTGGGCAAGGCCCCGACGGGCAGGAAGGTGTCCTGGTTCATGCTGGAGGAACTCCGGTTCGACGACGCCGGCCAGATCATCGAGCACCACGACGTCTTCAACTACCTGCCGATGCTCAAGGAGTTGGGGTTCGTCCCCGCCGACGTCCTGTGAGCGGCGACGGGCCCTTGCCGGAGCCCCGGGGCTCCGGCAAGGGCCCGTCACCGGCGGGCACCGGGTACGACCCGGCTCAGGCCAGGTCGTCGCGGGTGACCGTGCGGGCCGCCACCTTGAGCCCGCCGTCCTCGTCCCGCACCAGTACGTCCTCGCAGACGCACACCCGGTGCACCCGGGACCCGCCGCCGACGTCCGAGACGTACACGATGGCGTACGAGCGGACGTCCGTGGCGCCGTCGGGGCGGGGCCGCACGTCCAGCATGCCCAGGAAGTGCCGGTGGCGCTGCCCGGCCGCGGCGAGTTCCGCGTGGCTGCGGGTGGTGGCCGCGGCCAGACCGGCCCGGCCCCGCACGGGCTCCGGCAGCGTCGGCACGGCGAAGGTCGCGTCCTCGGTGAAGGTCGTGGCCCAGCTCCGTGCCTCGCCGAGGTCGAGGAGCTGCATCTGGTGGGCGTAGAACTGCTGCACCTCGGCGTGGAGCGCGGCACTCCAGGCGGTGGCTCGGGGGGCGAGGTCGGGCGCGGTGGACATGGGTTCTCCCTTTCGTTCCTTGACTGCCCCCATGCTGTGCGCCGCGGGTCGCACCCCCTTGGAGGATCCCTCGATCGCCGGCCGTGCGGGCGGAGGGCGGCTTCGGCCCCTCAAGCCGCCTTCCGCCCGCCCTCCAGCAGGTGCGGAGACCGTCGAAGCCGCCGAGCAGACCAGAGAAGGGGTGGAACAGGTGTCCGTTGAACAGGTGCACCGCACGTCGCACGAAGTGGAGATCGCCGCGCCCGCGGGCGTCGTCTACGGGATCATCGCGGACACGGGGAAGTGGCCGCTGTACTTCCCGCCGAACATCCACGTCGAACGCCTGGAGAGCGACGAGGGCACGGAGCGCCTGCGGATGTGGGCCACCGCGAACGACACGGTGAAGACGTGGTCCTCGCGCCGCCGACCGGACCCGGGCCGGCGCCGCATCGAGTTCCGCCAGGAGATCCCGGCCGCCCCGCTGACCGGCATGGGCGGCACCTGGATCGTCGAGGAACTCGGCGCACCGGCCACCCGGCTGACCCTGCTGCACGACTTCACCGTGGCCGGCGACCGGGCCGAGGACGTCGAGTGGGTGCTGCGCGCCACCGACACCAACAGCACGTCGGAACTGGGCCGCCTCAAGGCGCTCGCCGAGCGCTGGCGGGAGCTGGACGACCTCGTGCTGTCCTTCGAGGACTCGGTGCACGTCGAGGGCCCGGCGGAGCGCGTCTACGACTTCCTGTACCGGGTGGGCGACTGGCCCGAGCGCGTCCCGCACGTGGACCGCCTGGACCTGGTCGAGGAGACGCCGGGGGTGCAGGTCATGTCGATGGACACGCGCACGGCCGACGGCTCGGTCCACACCACCGAATCGGTGCGCGTGTGCTTCCCCGAGACCCGGCGCATCGTGTACAAGCAGACCGTGACGCCGGCGCTGATGGCCGCCCACACCGGGGAATGGTCCGTGCGGCCCGAGGGGACCGGCCTGAAGGTCACCTCGCGGCACAGCGTCGTACTGCGGCCGGAGAACATCGAGCCGATCCTGGGGCCCGGCGCGGACCTCGCCGCCGCCCGCCGCTACGTCCGCCGGGCGCTGGGCCGCAACTCCGGCGCCACCCTCGCGCTCGCCAAGGAGTTCGCGCAGGACGTCACCGCGGCTCGCTGACCCACCGGACCCCGCCCCCCTGCGCAGGGCGGAGGAGGGTTCGAGCGGTCCTCCAGGAAGGTGCCAGGAACCTGGGCGACGCTCAGAAGCACATGTGGTGGATGCGTCGCGTACGCGGCAGCGATCCGCGCTGCCGCCGTGACCCTCTGGAGGAAAACTGTGAAGGAAAGCCGATGAGGCGGGTTGTGATTACCGGAATCGGCGTGGTCGCACCCGGCGGCGTGGGCACCAAGGAGTTCTGGTCGGTACTCACCTCCGGCCGCACCGCCACCCGGGGCATCACCTTGTTCGACCCGGCGCAGTTCCGTTCCCGTATCGCCGCGGAGGCCGACTTCGACCCCGCCGACCACGGATTCACCCCGGCCGAGAGCGCACGACTGGACCGGGCCACCC
Organism: Streptomyces sp. NPDC047017; assembly: GCF_040644175.1. Lineage (NCBI taxonomy): Bacteria > Bacillati > Actinomycetota > Actinomycetes > Kitasatosporales > Streptomycetaceae > Streptomyces > Streptomyces sp. NPDC047017. The sequence goes on from NZ_JBEYVW010000014.1 coordinate 55,872, forward strand.
AGTTCGCACTGGTCAGCACGGCGGAAGCGCTGGCCGACAGCGGGCTGACGGGCGAACTCGACGCGCGGCGCACGGGCGTCACCCTGGGCAGCGCGGTCGGCTGCACCACCGGCCTGGACGTGCAGTACGCACAGGTGAGCCGCAACGGCGCGGACTGGGTGCTGGACCACACCCGGGCCGTCCCGCACCTCTTCGACTACTTCGTGCCCAGCTCGATGGCGGCCGAGGTCGCCCGGCTGGCCGGGGCCCAGGGGCCGGTGTCGCTGGTGTCCACCGGCTGCACCTCGGGCCTGGACTCCATCGGCCACGCGGTGGAGCTGATCCGCGAGGGCGGCGCCGACGTCATGATCACCGGCGCCACCGAGGCACCGATCTCCCCGATCACCGTGGCCTGCTTCGACGCGATCAAGGCCACCAGCCCCCGCAACGACGAACCCGGGACCGCCTCGCGGCCCTTCGACCGCACCCGCAACGGGTTCGTACTCGGCGAGGGGGCGGCCGTCCTGGTCGTCGAGGAACTCCAGCACGCCCGCCGCCGCGGGGCGCAGGTCTACGCCGAGATATCCGGCTTCGCCAGCCGCAGCAACGCCTACCACATGACCGGACTGCGCACGGACGGCGTGGAGATGGCCGAGGCCATCACCGCCGCCCTGGACGAGGCCCGGCTCGACGCCGGCGCCGTCGACTACATCAACGCCCACGGCTCGGGCACCAAGCAGAACGACCGGCACGAGACCGCGGCCTTCAAGCGCGGCCTCGGGCAGCGCGCCTACGAGGTGCCGATCAGCTCCATCAAGTCGATGATCGGCCACTCCCTGGGGGCGATCGGCTCCCTGGAGGTGGCCGCCAGCGCCCTGGCCATCGCGCACGGCACCGTGCCTCCCACGGCCAACCTGCACGAGCCGGACCCCGCGTGCGACCTGGACTACACCCCGCTCGTGGCCCGCGAACAGCGGACCGACACGGTGCTCACCGTGGGCAGTGGCTTCGGCGGGTTCCAGAGCGCCATGATCCTGACCCGCCCGCACCTGGGAGCCACTGCATGAGCGACGCGTCCACCCTCGCCCGCCCCCGCGAGGACGGCCGGAGCACCCCGGACCGCCCGCGGGCCGTGGTCACCGGAATCGGCGTCGCCGCCCCCAACGGGCTCGGCGCCCGCGCCTGGTGGGACGCCGTCCTGCGGGGCGAGAACGGCATCCGGCCGCTGACCCGCTTCGACGCCTCCGGCTACCCGGTCCGCCTCGCGGGCGAGGTGCCCGGCTTCGTCGCGGAGGACCACGTGCGCAGCAGGCTGCTGGCCCAGACCGACCAGGTGACCCGGCTGTCCCTGGCCGTCGCCCAGGAGGCGCTGGACGACGCGGCGGTCGACCCGGCGGCACTGCCGCGGTACGCGGCCGGGGTGGTCACCGCCAGCTCCGCCGGCGGCTTCGAATTCGGTCAGCGCGAGCTCCAGGCCCTGTGGAGCCGGGGCGGCCAGCACGTCAGCGCCTACCAGTCCTTCGCCTGGTTCTACGCCGTCAACACCGGCCAGATCTCCATCCTGCACGGACTGCGCGGTGCCAGCGGTGTACTGGTCACCGAACAGGCGGGCGGGCTCGACGCCGTGGCCCACGCCCGCCGCCAACTGCGCAAGGGTTCCTCGCTCGTGGTCACCGGCGGCGTCGACTCCGCCCTGTGCCCGTGGGGCTGGGTCGCGCACGTCGCCGAGGGCCGCATGAGCCCGCGCACGGACCCCGACCGTGCCTTCCTGCCCTTCTCCGCGGACGCCAGCGGCTACGTACCCGGCGAGGGCGGCGCCCTGCTCGTGCTGGAGGACGCCGGGAGCGCCCGCGCCAGGGGCGCCCGCGTGTACGGGTCGATCGCCGGATACGCCGCCACCTTCGACCCGCCTCCCGGGTCCGGCGGGACCAGGCTCGGCGCCGCCGCCGAACTCGCCCTGGCCGACGCCGGGGTGCGGCCCGAGGAGGTCGACGTGGTCCTCGCCGACGCCGCGGGCGAGCGCGCGGCCGACCGCGCCGAGGCGCGGGCGATCTGCGCGCTGTTCGGCGAGCGGGGCGTACCCGTCACCGCGCCCAAGAGCATGACCGGCCGGCTCTCCGCCGGGGGGTCCTCCCTCGATCTGGCCGCGGCGCTGTTCTCGCTGCGCGACCAGGTGATCCCCCCCACCACCGGCACCGGGCGCCCGGCTGACGACTGTCCCCTGGATCTGGTCACCGGTGCCCCGCGCACCGGGGTCCGGCTGCGCACGGCGCTGGTGCTGGCGCGCGGCCGGGGCGGTTTCAACGCCGCCGTCGTGGTGCGCGCCTGAGCCCTGCCGTGCCGTGTCCCCCCCCCCCGCCGCCGCGGGCGGACCGCTTCCCCACCCCGTGCACCGCACGGATTCCGAACTCCCAGAGACGAGGTATCGACATGACCCGGTTCGAACTCACCGACCTGACCGCCCTGCTGCGCGAGTCCGCGGGCGCGGACGAAGGCGTGGACCTGGACGGCGACATCAGGGACGTCCCGTTCGACGACCTCGGCTACGACTCGCTCGCCCTGCTGCAGACCACGGGCCTGGTCGAGCGGCAGTGGGAGGTGGTCCTGGACGAGGAGGCCGTCTCCGAGGCCCGTACGCCGGGCCAGTACCTGGAGGTCGTCAACCAGGCGCTGACCGCGCGCACCGCCGCCTGAGCCGGCTGCCCGGGGCCCGGCCACGGGCAGGCCGCGACCGGTGCCGCCCGTGCCCGGCCGCCCGGGATGCAGCGGGGCTCCATCCGGTCTCCAGAGCGGATCACCACCATCGGACGCATACGACATGGACAGAGGGAGGGGCTGTGGGCAGCAGCGTGAACACGGCGGGCGCCGCTCGGGCCGCCGCGCGCACCCGGGGCGCACCCGCGGGACACGAGTCAGGCCTGGCCGCGGGATTCCTCGCGCACGCCCGCCGCACCCCGGACGCGCCGGCCCTGGTCCGGCGCGACGGGGAGATCGACTACCGCACGCTGCTGCACCTCGTGCGGGAGCAGCGCGCCCGCCTGCGCGTGACGCCCGGCGACGCCCCGGTCGCGACCCCGGCCGTGAAGTCGCCCGGCACCATCGCGCTGGCCCTGGCCTGCCTGCTGGAGCGCCGCACCCTCCTGCTGCCCTCGGCCACCCTGGGCGCCGACGCCCTGGAACGGCTGTACGCCGAGGCCCGGGTGGGCGAGGTGCTGGACGCGGCCGCCGACGTACCCCCGACCGGGCACCGCGCGCCCACCGGCGCGCACGAGCCGCCCGCCGCCCCCACCGGGCAGCCCGCCCTGCTGCTGACCACCTCGGGCTCCACCGGAGTACCCAAGATCGTCCCGCTGGGCGTCGAGGGCGTCGACGCGTTCGTCCACTGGGCCGCCGGCGCCTTCGGCATCGGCCCCGGCACCACCGTCCTCAACTACGCCCCGCTCAACTTCGACCTGTGCCTGCTCGACGTCTGGACCACCCTCGCCCACGGCGGCCGGGTCGTCCTCGTCGACGCCGAGCAGGCAGGGAACGGCCCCCGTCTGCTGGCCCTGCTCGACGCCCACAGGCCCCAGGTCGTCCAGGGGGTCCCCCTGCTCTACCGCCTGCTCACCGACGCCGCCCGGGACACCGGGACGACGCTGGAGAGCGTGCGCCACGCGGTCTTCACCGGCGACGCCCTGCCCGGGCCGCTGCTGGCCCGGCTGCCGCACTTGATGCCCGCAGCCCGGCTGTACAACGTCTACGGCTGCACCGAGACCAACGACAGCTTCTGGTACGAGGTGCGCGACGCCCGCGCCGAGAGCGGCGCCCCGCTTCCGCTCGGCCGCCCCCTGGCCGGCGTGGAGCACTTCCTCGCCGACGAGCAGGGGCGCGTCGTCGAAGGAGCGGGAACCGGTGAACTCCTGGTCTCCACGCCCTTCCAGGCCGACCGCTACCTCGGCGCGGCCGCCGCCGCCCCGGCCTTCGTCCCGCCCGCGCCGGGCGGGGGAGCGCGCCGGTACTTCCGCACCGGCGACCTGGTGCGCAGGCACCCGGACGGCACGCTCACCCTAGAGGGGCGCACCGACCGCCAGGTCAAGGTGCGCGGGGTCCGGGTGAACGCCCAGGAGGTGGAGAGCGTCCTGCTCGCCCACCCCCACGTCACCGAGGCCGCCGTGCTGGCCGTGCCCGACGCCGACGCCGGACATCTGCTGCACGCCGTCGTGCGGTGTGCCGCCGGCTCCGGCCTCAACAGCCTGACGCTGCGCGGGCACCTGGCTCGCCGGCTGCCGCGCGCGGCCCTCCCCTCGGTCCTGCGCATCACCGACGACCCGCTGCCCAGGACCTCGACCGGCAAGGTCGACCGCGGCCTCGCCGTCCGGGCCCCTCTCACCAAGGAGAACTGACCATGATCCATGCGGCAGTGAAGGCGTTCATCGTCGAGGAGTTCCTGCCCGACGTGCCCACCGGCGACCTGGCCGACGACTACGACCTCCTGAAGAACGGCGTCGTCGACAGCCTCGGGCTGCTCAAGGTGATCGCCTGGCTGGAGGACCGCTACGGCATCGACGCCGACACCGTGGACCTCGACCCGGAGTCCTTCACCACCGTCGCGGCGATCACCGCGTTCGTCGAGCGGTCCGCGCCCCGCGACGCGGGGGCCGCGTAGCCATGCACGAGGCCGTCGTCTCGCTCATCGGCCGCGCCCCCGTGGAACTGCCGGTGTGGCGGTCGTTCTGGGACCGGCTGCACTGCGGTGGTCTGCTGCGGGGAGAGGCCGCGGCCCTCCTCGCCTCGCTGTCCACCGAGATGCCCGGCCGTGCGACCCTGCACGCGCTGCTGGAGTCGCTCGACGAGCGCCGGCCGCCGGTGCCCGCCGGTGCCTTCGACGGCGCCGTCAACATCGTCGGCACCGGCGGCGGCCCCGCCACCTTCAACATCTCCACCGCGGCCGCCCTCGTCGCCGCCGCCATGGGCGTCCCCGTCGTCAAGACCGGCTCCCGGGCGTACACGAGCCGCGTCGGCTCCCTGGACCTGCTCACCCGGCTCGGCATCACCCCGACCACCTCCTTCGCGCAGACACGGACTGTTCTTGAGCACTGCGGCATCGCCTTCGCCGGCCTGTTCGTCTACCCACGGGAGATCGCCCTGCTCGCCCGGGCCGCGGCGCCGCTCGACCTGCGCGTGCTGGCGCCCTTCGTCAACGCGCTCGGACCCTTCCTCGCCGGCGTTCCTACCGGCGCGCAGGTCACCGGTGTCTCCAGGCCCCGGCACCTGGAGGGACTGGGACACGCCGCCGCGTACGCCTCGCGGACCGGCCGGACCGTGTGGCTGGCCGTCAACGACGCCGGCGCCGACGAACTGCTCGGGTTCTGCGCCAACACCGTCCACGTCCACGGACGCGGCGGTGCCGGAGAGTTCACGCTGGCCCCCGGACCGCTCGGGCTGGGCGCCGGCCGGCTGGCCGACCTCGCCGTGCCCGCCGGAGGCGTGGAGCACAGTGCCGCGCTGTTCCTCGACGTGCTCGCCGGGCGGGGCAACGCGGCGGCACACCAGACGGTCTGCCTCAACGCCGCGGCGCTCGCCGTGGCGGGCCGGCTCACCGGCGACTGGCACCGGGCGCTGGCGGCCGCCGACGCCGCCCTGCGGGACGGTGCCGTCCTCGCCCGGCTGGAGCGCCTGCGGTCCCTGGAGGCCGCCCATGCCTGAGGCCCGGCCGGTCACGGCCCCGCATCCCGCCGCCCGGCCCGGCTTCTTCGCCGGGCGCGACCCGGGGCAGCCCGGACTGGCCGTGTTCGTCAACGCCGGTGACCCGCCCCTTGCCGCACTGGCGGAACTCACCGCGATGCTCGACGACCAGGGCGTCGACTGCCTGGAACTCGCCGTCCCCTTCCCCCGCTCGGCCACCGACGGGCCGGTGATCCGCCGCTCCGCCGACCGGGCGCTGACCGGCGGTGCCACCCTCGCGTCCGTGCTCGATGCCGTCGCCGCCGTCCGGCCCGGCCTGCGCCGGCTGCGCATCGCCCTGCTCGCCGACTGGAGCCACAGCGTCAAGGGCAGCGACCTGGGGGACTTCACCCGGGCCGTGGCCGGCGCGGGCTGCGACGCGCTGCTGCTGCACGCAGTGCCGCCCCGGCTGCGCGCCGCCCACGTCGAGTCGGCACAGGACGCCGGACTGCCGCTCGTCACCACCTGCTACGCCGTCTCCAGCCCGCAGACCGTCTCGGCGGCCGCCCGCGCGGCCTCCGCGTACGTCTATCTGGTCGCCCACTACGGCCGCAGCGGCACGCCCGCGACGGCAGGCCCCGAGCGGCTGGCCGCCACGCTCGCCGCGCTGCGCGCCGAGACCGCCCGCCCGGTCGCGGTCGGCTTCGGCGTGCGCACCGGCGCGGACATCGCCGCGCTGGCCCGTATCGGCGCGGACGCGGCGGTCGTCGGCAGTGCCGGCGTCGCCCGGATCGAACAAGCCTTCCATGAGGGGCGCGACCCCGTCGAGGAGTTCGCCTCCTTCGTACGGGAGCTGCGCCGTCCGTCTTTCTGACCCATCCGCGAAAGGAAGCCCGTCATGATCATCCGCAGGCTCGAGGACGTTCGCAGTGTCGACTGGGGCAACGGTCTCAGCCGCCGGTTCCTCACCGCCTCCGACGGTCTCGGCTACACCGTCACCGACACCGTCGTGCGGGCCGGCACCAAGTCCCGCCTGGAGTACCGCCGCCACCTGGAGGCCTGCTACTGCATCGATGGCAGCGGCGAGGTGGTCGACGCCGCGGGCGACGCGCACCCCATCACCCCGGGCACCCTCTACGCCCTCGACCAGCACGACGCGCACTGGCTGGTCGCCAGCCCGCACGAGGACCTGCGCCTGGTCTGCGTGTTCACCCCGGCGCTGCGCGGCGACGAAGTCCACCACCTCGACGCACCCGAGTTCTCCCAGTACTGATGACGACATGGAGCGAGGACCAGAAGCGGCTGCGGGAGAGCCTGCAGCCGCTGCTGGGCAAGATCAGCGAAGGGCACGTCGAACGCGACGGCCTGGCGGTCTTCCCCCGCGAGCAGTGGGACCTGCTGCGCGCCACGGGCATCCTCGGCCTGCCCTTCGAGGAGCGTTTCGGGGGGCTCGGCCAGGACCTGCCCACCACCGTGTACGTCCTGGAGGGCCTGGGGCAGGGCTGCCGCGACGCCGGACTGAACTTCTCTGTGACCAGCCACCTGGTCAGCACCGGCATCCCGCTGCAACGGTTCGGCTCCCAGGAGCTGAAAGCGCGCTACCTGCCGCCGCTGTGCACCGGGGAGCTGATCGGCGCACACGCCATCAGCGAGCCGGACAGCGGCTCCGACGCCCTGGCCATGCGCACCAGGGCGGTGCGCGACGGAGACTGCTTCGTCCTCAACGGCAGCAAGGCCTTCGTCAGCAACGGGCCCGTCGCCGGTCTGATCACCGTCTACGCCCGGACCAGCCGCCGCCCGGGCCCGCTGAGCATCACCGCCTTCCTGCTGGACCGCGACACCCCGGGCCTGACCGTCGGCCGGCCGATCCCCAAGATGGGGCTGCGCACCTCGCCGCTGAGCGAGCTGTCCCTCGACGACTGCCGCGTCCCCGCCTCACGGGTGCTCGGCCGCACGGGGGGCGGTTTCCTGGTCCTGGACCACGTGATGCGCTGGGAGATCCTGTGCTCCTTCGCCGTCAACGCGGGGGAGATGCGCGACCGGCTGGAGCGATGCGTCGAGTACGCCCGCACCCGCACCCAGTTCGGCCGGCCGATCGGCGCCAACCAGGCCGTCTCCCACAAGCTCGTGGACATGGAGATCGGCGTGGAGAGCGCCCGCCACTGGCTGTTCAGCGCCGCGCGCAAGCTCGCCGCCGGCGAGAACGCCGCCAAGGACGTGGCCATCGCCAAGCTCGTCACCAGCGAGGCGAACCTCGCCTCCGCGCTCGCCGCCGTGCAGATCTTCGGCGGCAACGGCTACATGGCCGAGTACGGCATCGAGAAGGAACTGCGCGACTCGGTCGGCGGCACCATCTACTCCGGCACCTCCGAGATCCAGCGCAACCGCATCGCCTCGATGCTCGGCCTGTGACACCCCTCCGGCAGCCCCCCGCGCACGGCCTGGGACACACATCCGGCAGAGCCCCGTGCACGGCCTGGGACACCGATCCGACAGAAACGGATGACGCCCCGTGAATCCCCCGTTGGGCCCCGCAGCCGTCACCGCCGAGGCCCTGGCCGCGACCGAGTTCATCGACCACGCCAGCGCCGAGGTCCGCGCCTTCGTCCGCGCCGCCGTCCCGGTCGGCGCCACCCCCACCGAGCAGGCGGTGGCGCTGTACTACGCCGTCCGTGACGGCATCCGTTACGAGGTGTACGGGGCGGACCTGTCCCGCGAGGGGCTGCGCGCCGGCCGGGTGGCGACCGCCGGCTCCGGCATGTGCATGCACAAGTCGGTGCTGTACGCCGCCGGTTTGCGCTCACTGGGCATCCCCGCCCGCCTGGTCCTCACCGACGTGCGCAACCACCTCGCCTCCGGCCGGCTCAAGCGGCTGCTCGGCGGCGACGTGTTCCACCAGCACGCCCTGACCTCCGTGCACCTGGAGGGCCGCTGGGTGAAGGCGACCCCGGTCTTCAACCGCACGCTGTGCCGGCTGTACCGGATGGCCCCGCTGGAGTTCGACGGCACGGCCGACAGCCATCTGCACCCCTTCGACGAGCAGGGCCGTCGGCAGATGGAGTTCCTGCGCGTCCACGGGGAGTTCGATGACCTGCCCTACGACTGGGTCATCGCCGATCTGCGGGCCTCGCATCCGGGACTCTTCCCCGGCGACGACCCGCGGTTCGCCGGCGGCTCCCTGGTGCAGGAGGCCCCCGACACGGCGGCGAGGTCCTAGTGTTCGTCAAGATCTGCGGCGCGACCACCGAGCGGGAGGTGCGGGCCGTCGCCGAGGCGGGCGCGGACCTCGTGGGCCTGTGGCACGGTGTGCCCGGCGGCCGCGCGGACCTGTCCGCCCAGCGCCTCGCCCGGCTGGCCGCCGAGGCCCGGGCCACCGGCCGGTTGCGCTCGGTCCTGGTCACCTTCGGCTCCCAGGCCCAGACCCTGGCCCGTACCGCCGCCGACAGCGGCATCGACTGGATCCAACTGCACGGCTATCAGCGCCCCGCCCTGGTCCGTGCCCTGCGCGCCCGGCTTCCGGCGCGGGTACGCCTGGTCAAGGTGCTGCACGTACGCGGCACCTCCTGCCCGGAGGCGAGCCTGATCAAGGCCTACGAACGCGCCGGCACCGACCTGTTCCTGCTGGACGCGGCCACCGCCGACGGACGGGTGGGCAGCACCGCGCACCCGCTGGACGACCGTACGGCCGCCGGCCTCGCCCAGAGCATGACCCGCCCCTTCCTGCTCGCGGGGGGCCTGCGCCCGGACAACCGGCACCGGTTCGGCCTGGTCCTCGCCCACCCGCGCTTCCGCGGCATCGACGTGGACTCCGCCGCCCGGGGCGGCACCGGCCTGGTCGACGGAGCCCGGACGGCGGACGTCGTCCGCGCCTGGAGGGCACCATGACCCTGGAGTTCACCCACGCGCTCACCTCCGCACGCCGCCCGGTGATCATGGAGGTCAAACGCCAGGACGCCGACGGCAACGACCTGTTGGGCGGCAGGTCCGTCGCCGAGACCGTCGCCCGCTACGAACGGGCGGGCGCCCCGTGCGTCTCGGTGGTCACCGGACACTGGTTCGGCGGCACCGAGGACCTGCTCGCCGAGGTCGCCGGGCTCACCGATCTGCCGCTGCTGCGCAAGGACTTCATCACCAGCCGCAGCCAGCTCGTCCGCACCCGCGAACTCGGCGCCTCCGCGGTGCTCCTGACCGCCAGGCTACTGCCCGCGGGCGTCCTGGCCCGGCTGGCCGGCCACGCGCTGGAACTCGGGCTGACCCCCTTCGTGGAGATCGCCGACGAGGCGGAGGCCGCCATGGTGGCGCCCGGGCCCCACTGCGTGGTCGCCGTCAACAACAAGGACATCGCCACCCGGGAACGGTTCCCAGGGGACCTGGGGCGCAGTACGGACCTGCTGCCCGCCGTCCTGCGGACCGGCGCCCGCCACGCGGTGAGCGCCGGCGGTATCACCGACCCCCGCCGCGCCGCCCTGCTGCTGGACGCCGGATTCACGGGCCTGCTGATCGGCACCGGGCTGCTCGGCACGCCCAGCCTGACCCAGTGGTGCGCGCGGCTGGACGAGGCCCGCGGCTGAGGTCCTGCGTCCGCACCCCGGCCGGACGGCGTACGCCCGGCCGGGCCCCCGGACCCGCGCGGCGTCGAGCAGGGCTGGACGGACGCTCCAGTGCGCCTTGTGCCGCGCTGTGCACGATGGCTCCAGCAGTGGCCGCCCGCCCCCGGGCGCCCGCCCCACCACGACCCCCGGAGTTGCCCGTGGACAGCGCCCTGTACAAGACGAAAGTCACCGACGCCTTCAACGAGGCCGCGGCGACCTACGACCGGCTGGGCGTGGAGTTCTTCACGCCCATGGGCCGCAGGCTGGTGGAACTGGCCGCCCCGCGACCCGGCCAGCGGCTGCTGGACGTCGGCTGCGGCCTCGGCGCCACCCTGCTGCCCGCCGCCGGGCTGATCGGGCCACAGGGCACGGCGCTGGGCATCGACATCGCACCGGCGATGATCGAGGAGGCCGGCCGCCAGGCCGAACGCCGCGGCCTGGGCAACGTCGACCTGCGCGTGATGGACGGCGAGCATCCCGATCTGCCGGCCCGCTCCTTCGACCTGGTGCTCGGCAGCTACAGCGTGATCTTCCTGCCGGACGCCCGGTCGGCGCTCGCCCGCTACGCCGAACTGCTGCGGGACGGCGGCCGCATCGCCTTCACCAGCCCCGTCTTCACCCGCGACACCTTCCCCTTCCTGCCTCCGATGTTCACCGAGCTGATCCCGATGTCCCTGCTGGAACACCTGCCGGCGGCCTGGCACCCCGATCAGCTGCACCGCCAGCTGCACTCCTGGCTGGAGGTGCCCGCGGATCTGGTGGCCGCCCTGGACACGGCCGGCTTCACCGACGTGGAGATCACCGACGAGAACGTCCGGATGACGGCGGCGTCCGGCGAGGCGTGGGTGGACTGGTCGCACACGCAGGGCATGCGGCTGCTGTGGCAGCACCTGCCCGCGCCGGAGGCCGCCGCCCTGCGCACGCGCCTGATCACCGCCCTCGAAGCGCTGCGCGAGGACGGCGGCCCCGTCCGCATCGACGTCCCGGTCCGCTACGTGCGGGCCACCGTCGCCCGCTGACGGAACGGCGGGCCGGGGGAGCGGACCACCGGTACCACGCAGTGCGCCCGGCCGGGACATCCCGGCCGGGCGCACTGCGTGAGGGCCCGGGTCCCGGGCTCCGACGGGCTTGCTCAGGTCACCGACAGGGCGCCGTCCACGGCCAGGACGGTGCCGTTGGCGTACGCCGCCTCGGGCCGTGCCAGCCGCACGATCCACCAGGCGATCTCCTCGGGACGACCCACTCGGCCGGCCGGGATGCGCGCGGCCATCTGCTCCAGGAAGCCCCGGTAGGCGTCCTGCGGCATCCCCGCCCGCACTCCGACGCCGGTGTCCACGACACCGGGCGCGACGCCCACGCAGCGGATGCCGCGCGGCGCCAGTTCCACCGCCCAGGTACGGGTGAGGAAGTCCAGGGCGACCTTGGCCATGCCGTAGACGGAGTTCTCCGGCCAGGCCCGGCGACCCAGCGAACCGGCCGAACTGACGTTGATCACCACGCCCCCGGTCTCCTCCAGGGCCTCCAGGGCGGCCTGGGCGAGGAAGAGGGGAGCGAGCAGGTTCGTGCCGATCTGGTCGCGGACGGAGTCGGGCTCCAGATCCCGCAGGCCCGCGAAAGAGGCGACGGCGGCGTTGTTGACCAGCACGTCGAGGCGGCCGAACTCCTCCAGTGCCCGCCGCACGACCAGACGGGGTGCGTCCTCGTCGTGGATGTCCACGGCCAGCGTGCTGATCCGTTCGCAGCCGGCCGCGGTCTCCTTCAGCCTCGCCTCGGTCCGGCCGACGACCAGTACCCGGGCGCCGTCCTCGGCGAACGCCCTCGCGCTGGCCGCGCCGATCCCGGTGCCGCCGCCGGTGACGACGACGGCCCTGCCCCTGTCCTGCGCGGCCTGTGCCATCTCCGGTCTCAGGAGCACAGGGCGACGTTGACGCCGCGGATGACGGCCTCCTCGGCCTCCGGGCCGAAGTCCTTGTCGCCGAGGGTGAACGACAGCTGGCAGCGGGCCGACAGGTCCCGGGTGGTGGCCGCGAGGGTGGCGTAGCCCGGGATGCCCGCGCCGTGGCCCCACAGGTCGAGGTCGTTGTCGTTGGCCAGCTTCATGATGCCCAGGCCGTAGCCGATGCCCATCGGGAGGTTCTCGATCATCTCCGGGGGCAGCGGCGTGGTCATCTCGGTGAACTCCGGCTCGTTCAGCAGCTTCCCGCTGAACAGGGCCGAGAAGAAGGTGTCCAGGTCACGGGTGGTGGAGATGATCTCGCCCGCGCAGCCGGCCTCGGAGGGGTTCATCAGCGTGACGTCGACGGCCTTGCCGCCGATCTGCATGTAGCCGCGTGCGTGCGGGCCGGGGATGTTCGGGTCGTGGCCCGGCAGCACCGTATCGGTCAGCTTCAGCGGCTCCAGCACCCGCTCGGTGATCTCGGTGCGGTAGGAGCGGCCGGTGACCTTGTCGATGAGCAGGCCGATGACGAAGTAGTTGGTGTTGCAGTACGCGAACTTGGTGCCCGGCTCGAACTCCAGCGGCTTGGCCGCGGCGATGGCGATCAGGTCGGCCGGGTCGTAGTCCTTGTAGCGGTCGCGCAGGAACCGGTCGCCCGGCTTCTGGAAGGAGTCCGCGTAGTTGTACAGGCCGCTGGTGTGCTGCAGCAGGTTGCGGATGGTGATCTTCTCGCCGTACGGCAGCAGGCCCGGCAGATAGCTCTCCACCGTGCGGTCGAGGACGATCTTGCCTTCGGCGACCAGCTGGAGCACCACCACCGAGACGAACGGCTTGGTGATGCACGAGATCCGGAAGCGCCCGTCGGCCGGCACCGGCCGGTCGGTGCCCAGCTCGGCGATGCCCGAGGTCACGACGAACTCCTCGTCGCCGCGTGCCACGCGGAACTGGACGCCTCCCGCGCCCGCTTCCACCAGGCGATTCGCCGCCTTCTGCACAGCCTCCCGAAGAGGCGAAACCGTCGGTCGGCCGATCGTTGTCTGCGTCATCTCGCGAAACCCCCATCGGGTAGCGGTCGTTACATCTCCGGTCGAGCCTCGCGGTGCTCCGTGGAGGTACGCCTGAGCCTCGCCTGAGCGCGGACGGCGCGGACGGCATCCGGAATGACCACCTACGTTTCCATCGCTGACTGTGTACGATCTGTCACTCAAGTAGTCAAAATTGAGCAGTACGCAGGAGTGTGAACATGATCCTTCCCGTCGATACCGGATACGCGGCGACCGCGGAGGAGCGCGCCGCTCTGGACGCCTGGTTCGCCGCCTACGACGACCACTGCACCGCCTGCCGCGTCGAGGAGATGGCCGACATGGCCGCCTTCCCGCTCAACCTCGTCAGCGACGACTCCCGGGGCGAGGGACGGTCGGCGCAGTGGGACCGCGGGCAGTTCGTCGAGACCATGCGGCACGTCATGGGTGCGGGCGCCTCCTTCGCCTCCACCCGCACCCCGGTCTTCCTCTCCGCCGCGCTGGCGGTGGTCTTCACCGACTGCACCGCGACCGTGGACGGTGAGAGGCACCGCATGCGCTACGCGGACGTCCTGATCAAGAAGGACGGCCACTGGGCCTTCCAGACCATGATCCAGGGCGGCTGGGGCGACCACCTCTGAGCACCGGCGGCTCCCCCCGACGCAGAGGTGGGCACACCCTCCCGGCCTGCCGCGCCGGCCGCCTGCGGGTCGACCGACCAGCTCAGCGGCCCTTCGACCGCGCTGCGAGCGGACGAGGCCAGACTCGGCGCGCCTGCCGCCCCGTGTGAGGAGACCCGCCGTGCCGCACCCCGCCCCCGACGTCGCCCCCGCGCCCCTGACCGAGCGCACCACCGAGGTCGCTGACGGCGTCCACGCCTTCGTCCAGCCGCCCGGCGGATGGTGCCTGAACAACGCCGGCGTGATCGTCTCCGAGGGCCGCAGCGCCCTCGTCGACACCGTCGCGACGGAGTCCCGGGCCCGCGCCCTGCGCCGGGCGGCGCTGCGGTTGAACCCGGCCGCCCCGCAGGCCGTCGTCAACACCCACTTCCACGGCGACCACGCCTTCGGCAACTTCCTCTTCCCCGAGGCACTGGTCGTCGGCCACGAGCGCACCCGGTCGGAGATGATCGCGTCGGGCCTGCACCTGACGGGGCTGTGGCCCGACGTGGACTGGGGCACCATCACACTGGTGCCACCGGCCCTCACCTACCGGGACGCCCTGACCCTGCACATCGGATCGGTCCGTGCGGAGGTGGTGCACGTGGGACCGCGTGCCCACACCTCCAACGACTCCGTCGTGTGGCTGCCCGGGCAGAAGGTCCTGTTCACCGGCGATCTGGTGATGCCGGGCGTGACCCCGTTCTTCCTGATGGGATCGCTCACGGGCTCCCTGGCGGCCCTGGAGCGGCTGCGCGCGTTCGGCGCGACCACCGTCGTACCCGGCCACGGCCCCGTCCGCGGCCCCGAGGTCTTCGACACCGCGGAGGGCTATCTGCGGCTGGTGGCGGAACTCGCCGCGCAGGGCCGCGCCGCGGGCCTCACTCCGATGGAGACCGCCCGGGAGGCCGACCTCGGTCCCTACGCCGACCTGCTGGACGCCGAGCGCCTGGTGCCCAACCTGCACCGCGCCTACGCGGAACTGGCCGGCACACCGGCGGCCGAGGCACTGCCGATGCCGGTCATGGAGAAGGCGCTGGGCGAGATGACGGAGTACCACGGCCGGCTTCCCCACTGCCTCGCCTGAACCGCTCCGCCCCCCACCAAGCCCTCAGAGGCCGGCCCCGCGGGCCGCCGTACGCCGGATCTGTGCGAGCAGGTCCGCCTGCGCGAGCAGGTCCGCCGCACCGCCCGCACCGCCCTGCCCGCCGCGCACGGCGCCGGCGAACGCCGTGAGGGCAGCGGCCGCCTGGTCCTCGGCAGGCAGGGTCAGCGTCTCGGTGCCGTCCGCCCGCTCCACCAGGAGCGCGGGACGGTGCCCGGCGGCCGGGGTGAACGCCCGGTCCACCGTGATCCGTCCCCCACTGCCCCACAACTCGTACCGCGAGCGGTAGGCGTGCTCCATGCCGAAGGCCAGCTGCGCCGTCACCCCGTCCGCCCGGCGCAGCAGCGCGGCGCCGGAGGTCTCCACCCGCTGCCCCGGCGCCGACGACAGCACCGCGCCGGCCACCTCGAGTCCGGTGCCGAGCAGGTGCACCGCGGCCCGTACCGGGTACAGGCCGATGTCGGCCAGGCAGCCGCCGCCCAGTTCGGGGTCGTACCGGATGTCTCCCGGCGCGGGCGCGGGCACCGTGAACGCGGCGTGCAGGGTGCGCAGTTCCCCGATCGCCCCCTCGGCCAGCAGCCGGCGTACCACCGCGTGCTGGCCGTGGTGGACGAACAGGGTGTTCTCGTGCAGCACCAGGCCGAGCGAGCGGGCCCGCGCCAGCAGCGCGCGGGTCTGCTCCGGGTCCGTGGCCAGAGGCTTCTCGGCCAGTACGTGCTTGCCCGCGGACAGCGCCGCCTCCACCCAGCGGGCGTGCAGCGCGGCCGGCAGCGGCAGGTACACGGCGTCCAGCGAAGGGTCGCCGAGCAGTTCCCGGTACCCGGTGAAGGGCCGGGCCCCGAACGGCGCCGCGGTGGCCGCGGCCCGCTGCGCCGACCGGCTGGCCACGGCGCGGATCTCCACAGCGGGGTGGGCGGCCATCGCGGGCAGCATCCGGCGGCGCGCGAACTCGGCGCAGCCGAGCACGCCCAGCCGCAGCGGCACACCGGCGGCCTCGGAGCGAACAGACACGGCCGTACTCCAGTCATCCTCGGTCGGGCCGGGGGATCGGGTCGATCACCGGGTCGCTCTGCCGGGCGAGTTCACCGGGCCCGGCGGCACCCCACAGTGGTCCGGGCGGCTCGATCCCTTCTCGATCCCGGATCGAGAAGGGGGCGAGCGGCATCGCCGAGGCTGTGCCGGCGGCCGTCGTGGCCGACCCGACGAGAGGACCCGCATGTTCTCCAGCACGGCGGAATTCCACCACTGGTTCGCACAGTCCTGCGCGGCGCAGGCGCACCGGGTGACGCGAGTCCCCCTGGACCGGCTGGAGGGCTGGTCGCTGCAGGAGGGGACCGGCAACCTGGTCCACCGCAGCGGCCGCTTCTTCTCCGTCCAGGGGCTCGACGTCACACGGTCGGGCCGTGCCGTGGACGCCTGGCAGCAGCCGATCCTCGTCCAGCCGGAACAGGGCGTGCTCGGCATTCTGGTCAAGGAGTTCCACGGCGTCGCACACTGCCTGCTCCAGGCGAAGATGGAGCCGGGCAACGCCGTCCCGGTCCAGCTCTCGCCGACCGTGCAGGCCACCCGGAGCAACTACACCGGAGTGCACGGCGGACGCCCGGTGCCCTACCTCGGGCACTTTCTCGACCCCGGCCGGGGCCGCGTCCTGAGCGACGCGCTGCAGTCCGAGCAGGCGGCCTGGTTCCTCACCAAGCGCAACCGCAACATGATCGTCCAGACCGACGAGGACGTCCCCCTCCTGGAGGGGTTCTGCTGGCTGACCTTTGACCAGATCGCCGAACTGCTGCAGATCGACGACCTGATCAACATGGACACCCGTACGGTGCTCTCGGGCGCCGTCGGCCTGCGCCCGCCCACCGAGCCCGCACCCGACCCGGACTCCTTCCACGGCGCGCTGGCCGCCTCCTGGGACCCGCGGGGCCGGCCCCTGCACGGCAGTGCCCTGCTGCTGCGGCACCTGGCACGGGCCAAGGAGCGCTGCACCCTCACCCGCTGGCTCGTTCCCCTCGCGGACACCGCGCGGTGGACGATGCGCGACGGGGTCGTCGCGCACGACACGGGCCGGCACTTCACCGTGCTCGGAGTGCGGGTGGAGGCCTCCCACCGGGAAGTGCCCGGCTGGTCCCAGCCCATGCTCATGCCCAACAGCCGGGGCGTGGCGGCCTTCCTGGCGAAGCGGGTGAACGGGGCACTGCACCTGCTGGTGCAGGCCCGCGTGGAGACCGCGGCGCTGGCCCGCGTCGAACTCGCCCCCACCGTGCAGTGCCAGCCCGCCGACTACGGTCCCGGCGCGCAGGACGGCCGGGGCCCTGCCCCCCGTCTGGAGTTCCTGGACACCGTGCTGTCCGCCCGGCCCGACCAGATCCGGTTCGACACCGTGCAGTCCGAGGAGGGCGGGCGTTTCTACCACGCCCGGATCCGCTACGCGCTCATCGAGACGGACGAGGACTTCCCGCTGGAGGTGCCGCCCGCGTTCACCTGGATGACGGTGCGCCAGCTCATCGGGTTCGTCCGGCACGGCGGCCATCTGAACGTGGAGGCGCGCACCCTGCTGGCCCTGCTGGGCTTCCTGCCCGCAGCCCTGCCGGCCGATCCGGCAGGGACGGGCGAGCCGGCAGGGCCGGCGGGGACGGGCGAGCCGGCACGGGCGGCGGCTCACGCGTAGCCGGCGGTCACCTTCAGGCAGTCCTCGTACCGCGGGAGCAGGCCCCGAGCGCGGGCCTCGGCCAGCGTGACGGCGCGAGTGTCCCGCTCGGAGAGCGTCAGCGCGAGGTCCTCGGGCCAGGGCAGGGCGAGCTCCGCGTCGAACGGGTCGAGGGACTGCTCCAGGCCCGGCCGGTAGGGGGACGACACCAGATAGGACATCACCGTGTCGTCCTCCAGCGCGACGAAGGCGTGCCCCACCCCGACCGGGAGGTAGACCGAGCGGAAGGACACGGTGTCCATCGCCACCGTGTCCCAGGCGCCGAACGTGGGCGATCCCAGCCGGAGATCGACCACGAAGTCCTGTGCCCGGCCCCGGGCGCAGTGCACGTACTTCGCCTGCCCGGGCGGGGTGGTCGTGAAGTGCACCCCGCGCAGCACCCCCCGCGCCGACCGGTTGTGGTTGGTCTGCGCGACGGGCAGCGGATGGCCCACCGCCCGGGCGAACTCCTCGCCCTGGAGCGGGGAGGTGAAGATCCCCCGCTCGTCGTGATGCACCCGCGGGGTGAACACGTGGGCGCCCTCGACCGCCAGCGCCCGCACGGTGATCGGGGCGGCGGCGGGGAGGTGGGTCCCGTCGGTCTTCATCTGGCCTCCTGGCAGGGACGGGCGGCGGTGCCGCGGACCGCCACAGTGTGGGCGACCCGCCTGGAGCCGCGGTCGACGCCGGGGCCCGCCCGGCGGCTCCACCGGTACCCGAGCAGTACTGCGGCAGCCGCCCCGACCATCGGCGGCAGTACGCGGGCGGGGCGCACCCCACCGACACAGCCACCGAGAAAGGTGAACGATGACCGTTCCCAGCCGCCGGAGTTTCGTCGCCGGCACTCTCACGGCGGGCGCCGCCGTCGGGCTCGCCGCCGCCGGAGCCGTCCCCGCCCACGCCCAGGACAGGCCCGCCCCCCACCCCACACCCGGGGCCGGGGGCGGGGGCGCGGTCGTCACCCCCGAGGACCCGCGATACGCGGCCCTGTCGACGCGCGGCAGCAACAAGCGGTTCACCGCGCACCCCGACGCCTTCCGGCTCGTCACCACCACCGAGGAAGCGGTACGCGCGGTCGGCGACGCCGTGCGGACCGGCCGGCGGATCGCGGTCCGCAGCGGGGCCCACTGCTACGAGAACGTCGCCGGCGACCCGGCCGTGCGGCTGGTCCTGGACCTCGGCGCGATGGACGCCGTCAGCTACGACGCCCGCCGCCGTGCCTTCATGATCGAGGCCGGCGCCCAGCTGATGGACGTGTACAGGAAGCTCGACGCGGGCTGGGGTGTCACCCTGCCCGGCGGCACCAGCGCGACCGTCGCCCTGGGCGGCCACATCGCCGGCGGCGGCTACGGCGCTCTCTCGCGCGCCCTGGGCCTGGCCGCCGACTACCTGTACGCCGTCGAGGTCGTCGTCGTGGACGCGGCGGGCCGCGCCCGGGCGGTGGTGGCGACCCGGGAGCGCACCGACCCCCGCCGCGAGCTGTGGTGGGCGCACACGGGAGGCGGCGGCGGCAACTTCGGCGTCGTCACGCGCTACTGGTTCCGTTCCCCCGACGCCCCCCGCCACTGCGCCGACCCGTCCCTGCTGCTGCCCCGCCCGCCCCGCGACATCCTGGCCGGCATGGTGGGCTTCCCCCGCGAGGACATGGACCGGGCGTCGTTCCGCCGGGTGATCCGCAACCACGGCCGCTGGCACGAACAGCACAGCGACGCCGACTCCCCGTACACCGGGCTCTACGGCGGGCTGGTCTGCTACGGCCGCCCCGAGAGCGGCGACCCGGGCCCGGCGGCCAACTGCTACGCCTACATGGACGGCACCCGGCCGGACGCCGAACGCCTGCTGCGCGCCTACCTGCGCGCCGTCGCCGACGGCGCCGGCGGGTCCCCGCAGTTCTCCCCGATCACCAGCCGGTCCTGGATCGCCGCGGCCGAGTATTTGGCCGGGGCCCAGGACAGCGACGTGGGCCGCCACAAGCTGAAGTCGGCGTACCTGCGCCGCGGTCACGACAACGCCCAGGCCGACGTCCTGTACACGTACCTCAACAGCACCGGCAACCGGCACGACCTGTCCAACGTGACCTTCCACTCCTACGGCGGGCGGATCAACTCGGTCGCGGGCGGCGCCACCGCCTCCTCGCACCGCGACTCGGTCATCAAGGCGATCTACATGAACACCTGGCAGGACCCGGCCGCCGACCGGGCGGCCGTCGACTGGCTGCGCCGGTTGTACCGCGACGTGTTCGCGGCGACCGGAGGGGTCCCGGTGCCGGGCCGCGACACCGACGGCTGCTACATCAACTACTCCGACATCGACCTGGCCGATCCGCGGTGGAACACCTCCGGCGTGCCGTGGCAGCGCCTCTACTACAAGGACGCCTACCCGCGCCTCCAGCGCGTCAAGGCCGCCTGGGACCCCCGCGACGTCTTCCGCCACGCGCTGGCCGTCACGCCGGAGCACGTCCGATGAAGGTCCTGTTCGTCTCCTTCCCGCACCACACCCACTACTTCTCGATGGTTCCGCTGGCCTCCGCGCTGCGGACCGCCGGGCACGAGGTGCGGGTGGCCGGCCATCCCGAGATCACCGACCAGATCACCGCGGCCGGCCTGACGGCCGTGCCCGTCGGCACCGGTCCGTGGTACGCCGACGACCCGTGGGCGCCCGACCTCTTCGGCCAGCTCCTGGAGGAGGGGTCCGGACTCGTCCAGGGCTTCGACTTCACCGGCGAGGACCGCTCCCGGTGGACCCACGAGTCGCTGCTCGCCCTGGAGTCCGTCGCGGTATCCGCCCTGTACGCCTCGGTGAGCAACGACGCCATGCTCGACGGCCTCGTGGACTACGCCCGGCACTGGCGGCCCGACCTGGTCGTCTGGGAGCAGCACACCTTCGCCGGGGCGGTCGTCGCCCGCGCCGTGGGGGCCGCGCACGCCCGCCTGCTGCACGGGATGGACATCACGGTGCGGGCCCGGCAGGAGTTCCTGCGGCTGAACGCGGCGCTGCCGCCGGGAACCGCCCAGGACCCCACCGCGGAGTGGCTCGGCCGGGTGATGGACCGGTACGTGCCCGCACTCGGCTTCGCCGAGGAGATGGTCACCGGCCAGTGGACCGTGGACATCACCCCGCCCGGCTCCCGCTTCGACCTGGGCCTGCCCACGGTGGGCGTGCGCTACGTCCCGCACAACGGCGCCTCCGTGGTGCCCGACTGGCTGCGCGCACCGGCCGAGCGGCGCCGGGTCTGCCTGACCCTGGGCGTCTCCGGCGAGCTGGACACCTCGTTCTCCTTCGCCGAGGGGCTCGACGCGCTCGCCGACGTGGACGCCGAGATCGTCGCCACGCTCGGCGGTGCGGCCCGCGAGACGCTCACCGCGGTGCCCGGCAACGCCCGCCTGGTGGACTTCGTACCGCTCAACGACCTGCTGCCCACCTGCGCGGCGGTCGTCCACCACGGCGGCATCGGTACCCGCTCCACCGCCGAGCTCCACGGCGTGCCGCAGATCCTGCTGCCCTACGGCTGGGACACGGTCGCCAAGGCCCGCCGGGTGGAGGAACTGGGGTACGGACTGTGCCTGCCCGCCCACGAGCTGACCGCGGACGGCCTGCGCGCCGCGGTGCTGCGGCTGCTGGAGGACCCTTCGTTCGCCGGGGCGGCCGCCGAGGTGCGCGCCGAGATCCTCGCCGAGCCGACGCCCAACGATCTCGTGCCGGTCCTGGAGCGGATGACGGTCGCCGCCCGTCAGACGACCGAGGCGGCGCCGTCGACCGCCACCACCGTGCCGCTGGTGTAGCCCGCCTCGGGCCGCGCCATCCGTACGATCCACCACGCCACGTCCTCGGGCCGTCCCACCCGGCCCGAGGGCGTGCGGGCGGCCGCCTGCGCCTGATGGCGGGCGATGTCCTGCTCGCTCCAGCCCATGCGCTCACCGATCCCCGTGTCGGTCTCGCCCGGCGCCACCCCCACCGCGCGGATGCCGCGCGGTGCCAGCTCCACCGCCCAGGTACGGACGAGGAAGTCCAGCGCCACTTTGGTGGCCCCGTACACGGACAGGCCGGGGAACGCCCGTCGGCCCAGCGTGGCCGCGGTTCCCACGCACACCACCGTGCCGCCGGCGGCCTCCAGGCCGCCCAGCGCCGCCTGCGTCAGGAACAGCGGGGCCAGCAGGTTCGTCTCCACCTGCCGCCATGCCGCACCGCGGGTGAGGGACCCGGCGGGCTCGGGCAGCACGGCCGCGGCATTGTGCACCAGCACGTCGACGCGGCCCCACGACTCCATGGCCGCGGCCGCGACCCGCCGTGCGGCGCCCGGCGCCGTGAGGTCCGCCGTCAGGGTCCGGATGCCGGGGCAGGGGGCGGCCGTCGCCGCGAGGGTCTGCTCGGTGCGCCCCACGATCAGGACCTCGGCACCTTCGGCGGCGAAGGCCCGCGCGGTCGCCCGCCCGATGCCCGTCCCGCCCCCGGTGACGACAACCGTGCGCCGTGCCGCACCACTGCTGGGGGAATGCGTCATGTCCACGGACGCTAGCCACCCGTACTCGAAGGCCGCTCTAGCGCCCGTTGGGAAGGTGTCCTGGCCGAAAGGCGCCAGCCGGACCACCCCTCGCGCGGCCGGTTCCTCAGAGCCCCGGCGCCCGTTCCACCCACGCTCCGCCGCACCGGCGGTCCGCTGTCGAACCCTTTCAGGAGGCCAGGCATGTCCGTGCACACGTCGAAGGTTCCGGCGCCCCGGCCGCTGCCCGCGGCACCCGGGCGCGGAGCGGTGCGCGCGGGCACCGCCCTCGCCCTGCTCGCCGGCTGCAACGCGATGGTGCTGCTCGACGAGTCGATGGTGCAGATCGCCCTGCCCGGCATGAGCCAGGGACTGAACCTCACCCCCGTCGGCCTCGGCTGGGTCATCAACGCCTATCTGCTGACCTTCGGCGGACTGCTGCTGCTCGGCGGACGCATGGGCGACCTGCTGGGCCGGCGCAAGGTCTTCCTCGTCGGGGTCGCCCTGTTCACCGTGGCCGCGGCGCTGCGCGGCGCCGCCACCTCGGGGGAGTTCCTGATCGCCGTACGGGCCGTGCAGGGGATCGGCTCCGCCCTCGCCGCGCCCAGTGCGCTGGCCCTGGTGCTGAGCATGTCCGGCGAGGAGGGCGCGCGCAAACGGGCGATCGCCCTGTACATGGCGGTCGGCGCCGCCAGCACCGCCGGCGGGCTGCTGCTGGCGGGCACGTTCTCCTCGCTCGGCTCCTGGCGGTGGCTGCTGCTGCTGAACGTCCCGCTGGGCCTGCTGATCCTGTTGCTGGCGCCGCTGGTGATCGAGGAGACCACACCCAGCCGCGGCCGGTTCGACCTGGCGGGCGCCCTGGTGTCCACCCTGGGCGCCGTCGCGCTGGTGTTCGGCCTGACCCGGGCCGCCGAACACCCGTGGACGGACCTGACCGTCGCCGCACCGATCGCCGCCGGGGCGGCACTGCTGTTCGTCTTCTGGCGCATCGAGCGGCGGGCCCGTCAGCCCATCGTGGTGCTGCGCCTGTTCGCCGACCGCAACCGCACCTGGGCGTACACCACCACCTTCGCCGTCCAGGGCGCCCTGATCGGCACCGGCTTCTTCCTCGTCCAGTTCCTCCAGCGGTTCGCGGGCTACAGCCCGATGCTGACGGCCGTGGCGCTGACTCCGGTCGCCGCCGCGATGATCACCATGTCCGGTGCGGCGCTCTGGCTGGAGCGGCGGCTCGGGCCGCGCACCCTGCTGCTCGCCGGCGCCGTCCTGCTGCTCGCCTCCAACGTGTGGCTGTCCCGCCTGAACCCGGCCTTCGACTACAGCGCGGACGTACTGCCGGCGCTGCTGCTGTTCGGCACCGGCATGGCGCTGTGCGTGGTGCCCTCCGTCATCCTCGCCACCTCCGGCCTGCACAGCGACGAGGCGGGCGCCGCCTCCAGCGTGCACAACACCCTGCAGACCCTCGGCGCCTCGCTGGGGCTCGCGCTCCTGGTCACCGTCGGCACCCAGGCCGGACGTGGCGCCGAGCAGTCCCTGCCGGGCGGAGCCTCGCCCGAGGAAACCCTGAGCCGGGTGTTCGTGCACAGCATGTCGGCCAGCTTCCTGGCCGGAGCCGCCTTCGCCGCGACCGCGTTCGTCACCGCCTTGTTCATCCGACCCTCCGGTGTCGCCGCCGCGCACACCTCCCCCTCGTGACAGACAGGAGAAACAGCCGTGCGGTTTGGCTCCCTGGCGCGTTTCGGCGCCGTCGGGCTGATGTGGGGCATCAGCTACTTCTGGATCAAGGTCGTCTTCCAGGGCCTGAACTCGGCGCAGTTCAGCTTCTTCCGGATTCTCGTCGGCGCCGTGGCCATGCTCGGAGTGCTGCTGTTCAGCGGCACCCGGCTGCCACGCCGCCCCGCGCTCTGGGGCCGGCTGGTGCTCATCGCCTTCCTGGCCAACGCGCTGCCCGTGCTGCTGGTCGAGCTGGTGGACGACGCCGTGGGCGCCGACGCGGGCATGGTCTCGGTGTTCAACGCGAGCGTGCCGCTGTGCGTGGTCGTGCTGTACCTGGCGCGCCGCCGCACCGGACGCCTCCCGGCCACGTTGCCGGCGGGCCTGCTCGTCGGTTTCGCGGGTGTCCTGGTGCTGTACGCGCCCTGGAACGCGGGCGCCCAGTGGCTCTCGGCGGCCGCGGCGGTCAACGCCGTCGCGGCGCTGGCCTACGGCTGGTCCATGCTGCTGATGGAGAAGCTGATGAAGCCGGCCGCCGAGGACGGCCAGGACATGCGCCCCCTGGTCCTGACCACCTCGCAGGCGGTCATCGGGGTGGGCTGGGCCGCGATCAACATGCCGGGCAGCGGCTTCGACCGCGCCCCGCAATTCACCCCGGCCGTCGTCGGCGCGCTCCTGGTGCTCGGCGTCCTCAACACCGGCCTGGTGTACCTGTGCTTCGCCTGGCTGATCCGCGACGAGGGCGCGGCCAGGGCCTCCAGCGTGCTGTACGTCGTGCCCGTGGTGCTCACCCTGGGCATGGTCGTGCTGGAGAACCACCGGCTCTCCGGTCGCGAGGTGATCGGCATGGCCGTCATCGCCCTCGGCGTGGTGCTCGCCCGGCTCCCGCGGCACGCCCCCGCCACCGGCAGCCACCCGGCGCGGCCCCTGGCCGAGCCGACGTCCACCACCCGCTGACCCGGTCCGGGCCCTCGCCGGGCCCGGCCGGGGACCGAGACAAGGACCACACCTTGATCACTTTCATCAACCGCTTCACGGTCACCGGACCGACCGAGCAGTTCGAGCGCGCCTTCGACGAGACGTCCGCGTTCTTCGCCGCCCAGCCCGGCTTCGTACGCCACCGGCTGATGCGGCACGCCCAGGACCCCGCCGCGTACGCCAACGTCGCCGAATGGCAGGACGAGGAGTCCTTCCGCAAAGCCCTGGACCAACCGGAGTTCACCGCCCACCGCGCCGCGCTGAAGGCGCTCAGCACCAGTGACCCGAACCTCTACGTCCCGCTGTACGAGCGCTCCGCCTGAGACCCGGACGCCGCGACGGGCGCCGTACCGCCCCGCACAGCACGACGCCCGGCCGGGAAACTCCCGGCCGGGCGTTCCGTGCCCGCCCCGCAGGCCCCGCGTCCCCCTTCAGAGCCGGACGGGGAGCGTCAGCAGCCCGCCCGTCACCGGGGTCCGCCGGCTGCGCACCGCGGGGCCGGCCGCCCGCAGCCGCGGACCGGCCGCCGCGAACGCCACCACCGTCTCGGCCACGGTCCGGGCGAACGGCTCCAGAGGCACCCCGTACGGCGCGGGGACCAGCGGCCGCACCCCGTCCGGCCGGGCCCGGCCGGGATCGAAGACGTCGGGCCGGTCGAAGACCCGCGGGTCGCGGTTGGCCGCACCGACCACCACCGCCACCTCCTCCCCGGCCGCGATCCGCTGCCCGGCGACCCCGGCGTCGGCCGCCGCGGTGAACACGTGCACCTTCACCGGCGCGTCGTGACGCAGCGTCTCCGCCACCACCTCCACCGCCCACTGCCGCTCCTGCCCGGCCGGCGGCCCCCACTCCTGCGGACCGGCGACCAGCGCGCCCAGCGCCCCGGCGGCGGTCTCCCGCGCGGCACGCACCTCCACCACCGCCCTCAGCACGGCCCCCTCGCCCAGCAGTCCGCGCAGGACGGCCACGGCGCCCGGCAGCCGGGCGGCCTCCTGGTAGGCGGGCGGCGCCAGCGCCGCGTCGAGCGCGCCGGAGGCCGCAGCCAGCGCCCCGGCCAGCCGCTCCCGGTCCGTCCCGGTGAGACCGTGCAGGTCCGCCAGCACCTCGGCGGGAACACGGGCGGCGACCTCCGACACCAGGTCCACCTCCGTGCCCAGCCCCGCCCACAGCCGCGCGCACGCCTCCCGGGCCAGGGCCCGCACCCGGTCGTCGCCGGGCCGCTGCGCCGGGTCCGGGGCGGGCAGCCCCGCGTCCCAGGCCACCGCCGTCCGCGCACCGCCGGGCGCCGCCGGCAGGGCCAGCAGTTCGGCGGCGACGTCGTACCGGGCGCTCACCCAGGTGCCCAGGCGGCTGCGCCACAGGGGCCCGGCCTCCCGGAGACCGGCGTAGTGCTCCTGCGGTCCCGCGCCGTCGTACCCGCGCAGCAGCGCGGCGTACCGGTCGCCCTGCGCCCCGCGCAACCAGTGGATTCCCTGGACGAGCTGGAGCCGGCGGCCCAGCTCCTTCTCCGCCACGACCATCGTCGAGCTCCCCTCTCCCTCGCGGGCACGTGCGCGCCGCGGGCAGGCGCAGGCTAAGCGGCCCCGGCGGAGGACCGGTCGAGCGCCGCAGCCGCCCGCCGCTCCGCCCCGGCTCCAGAAGAGCTCGACC
The DNA here is from genome assembly GCF_040644175.1 of Streptomyces sp. NPDC047017. Classification (NCBI taxonomy): domain Bacteria; kingdom Bacillati; phylum Actinomycetota; class Actinomycetes; order Kitasatosporales; family Streptomycetaceae; genus Streptomyces; species Streptomyces sp. NPDC047017. Next base: position 82,315 of record NZ_JBEYVW010000014.1, read on the forward strand.
GGACACGGCGACGATCACCACTCGGTCGTTGAGTCGAGCCTGGAGGTGGCGTCGGTCGTGCCGATCCCCAACACACCCGAGGACCCGGTGGCGCACCCGGCCGCGCTGCTGCGGGAGATGGTGCGCATCCGCTGCGTCGAGGAGGAGCTGGCCGACCTCTACCGCGACGAGCAGGAGATGCGCACCCCCGTGCACTTCTCGGTGGGCCAGGAGGCCGCCGCCGTCGGAGTCTGCGCCGCCCTGCGCGCGAGCGACCTCGTCTACACCGGGCACCGCAGCCATGCCGCGTACCTCGCCAAGGGCGGCGATCTCACCGGCATGGTCGCCGAGCTGTACGGCAAGGAGACGGGCTGTTCGAACGGGCGCGGCGGGTCGGTGCACCTGACCGACCGGGCCGTCGGCTTCGCCGGATCGGCCGCCATCCTCGGCGAGATGATCTCCGTGGCCACCGGTGCCGCGTGGGCCCTCGCCAAGCGGGGCTCCTCGCGGGTCGTCGTCACCTTCTTCGGCGACGGCGCCTCCGAGGAGGGCGTCTTCCACGAATCCCTCAACTTCGCGGCGGTGCACCGCGTCCCGGTCCTCTACGTCTGCGAGAACAACGCGTACTCGATCTCCTCCCCGCTCTCGGCCCGCCAGCCGGCGAACTCCGCGAACACGGGGATCACCGAGCGGGCCCGGGCGTACGGGATCGCCGCCGAGCGCCTCGACGGCAACGACGTCGCACTCGTCCACGAGGCCGCCCGGCGGGCCACCGCGCACTGCCGGGCGGGCCTTGGCCCCTACCTCCTGGAACTGGACACCTACCGCTGGCGCGAGCACGTCGGCCCCGGCTTCGACACCGGAATCGACCGCCCCGAGCCGGAGGTCGAGCAGTGGCTGGAGCGCTGCCCGGTCCGCCGCGGCACGGCGGCCCTGCGCGCACAGGAGCCGGACGCGGCGGAACCGGACGCCGGGGAACTCGTCGCCCGCTGGGACGAGCAGTTCCGGGACGAGACCCGCCTCGCGGTCGCAGCCGCCAAGGCCGCCCCCTACCCCACCGCGGACCGACTGACCGACGGGGCCTACGGGCGCCCGGCCGTCGCGAGCTGACAGGAGCGCACCATGAGCCGCACGCTCACCTACGCGCAGGCGATCGCCGAGGGCACCGTCCAGGCGATGGAGGCCGACCCGAGCATCCTGGTCGCCGGGCAGAACGTCGACGATCACAAGGGCTCCTACGGCACCACCCGCCCGGCGTTCGAACGCTTCGGCGCCCAGCGGGTCGTCGACACCCCCAACAGCGAGAACGCCGTGGCCGGCATCTGCGTCGGCGCCGCCGACCAGGGGCTTCGCCCCCTCGTGGTGCACACCCGGGCCGACTTCATGTTCCTGGCCATGGACGCGATGATCAACCTGGCGTCCAAGTGGCGCTACATGTACGGCGACAAGGGCGGTGTGCCGGTCGTCATGCGCGGCGTCGTCGGCCGCGGCTGGGGTCAGGGCGCCACCCATTCGCAGAGCCTGCACGCGACGTTCGGCCACTTCCCCGGACTGTACGTCGCCGCACCGGCCTCCCCGGCCGACGCCAAGGGCCTGCTGGCCGCCGCCCTGCGGGCGGACACCCCGGTGGTGCTGATGGAGAACCGCTCCCTCTACCCCCTTGAGGGCGAGGTGCCCGAGGAACTCACGCCCGTGCCCTTCGGAGCAGGCCGGCTGACCCGGCACGGCACCGACGTGACCGTGGTCGCCGCCTCCCTGATGGTCCACGAGGCCGAGCGTGCCGCCGACCTGCTCGCCCGACAGGGCGTCAGCGTCGAGGTGGTGGACGTACGCAGCATCCGGCCGCTGGACGAGGACCTCATCTGCGAGTCGGTCGCCCGCACCGGCCGCGTCGTGGTCGCCGACACGAGCTGGGCACGCTACGGCTTCTCGGCCGAGGTCGCCGCGGTGATCGCCGAACGCGTCCCGGGCGAGCTGCGCGCCCCGGTCCGCCGGATCACCCCGCCCGACTGCCCCGCCCCGGTGTCCTGGCCGCTGGAGGAGGCCTTCCACCCCAGCGCCGCGAAGATCGCCGGGGCCTGCCTCGACCTCGTCGGCTCCGACAGGAGCACCGTGCCCGTACTGACCGGGGTGGACGCCGGATTCAGCGGACCGTACTGACCGGGGCGGGTGCGGCGGACCGTACTGATCCGCACCCCGCCGCACCCGCCCCTCGTGCACCCGGCGCACCCCCGCGCCCACCCGAGCGAGCGAAAGGCACGAGACGTGGAACCGAGCAGGTCGGCCGTGGTCGCCGAAGGGCTCCGCAGGAGCCACGGCACCGCCAAGGTCCTCGACGGGCTCGATCTCCTCGTCCCGCGGGCCACGGTGCGCGGGCCGAGGCCGCGGGCTTCGACGTCGTCCGGCAGGCGGCCCAGGTCCGCCACCGCATCGGACTCGTCGGCCAGCACGCGGCCGTGGACGAAGTCCTCAGCGGCCGCGAGAATCTGGTGACGTCCGGGCGGCTCCACCACCTGTGCCCCGCCGTCGCCCGCCGCCGTGCGGACGCACTGCTGGAGCACTTCCGCCTCACCGGCACCGGCACCGGCGGCAAGCCGGTCAAGGACTACTCCGGCGGCATGCGCCGCCGCCTGGACCTGGCGGCGAGCATGGTGCTGGCCCCGCCGGTGCTCTTCCTCGACGAACCGACCACCGGCGCCTCGTGGATCGCGCAGCACGCGACCGTGACGGCCGTGCTCTGGCCCCTCGTACTCACCGCGGTCTTCTTCCCGCCGGCCGTGAACCGTTACCGCCCTCTCACGAGCTGACACGACGGGGGCCGGCCGGGCCCGCGCCCGCCCGCGGAACACCCCCCCCGCACCGACCCCCAAGGAGAAACCCGATGGCCCTGCGCCCCCGAGCCCTGGCGGCCGCCGCGGCGGCACTCGTGCTGCCCCTGCTCGTCGGCCCCGCGACCACCGCGACCGCGACCGCCCACAGGCCGACCGCGACCGCCCACAAGCCGGGCGAAGCGGCCTGCACGCCGTTCACCTCCCGGGTGGCCGTCGCCGAGGGAGCCCGCGCCGACCAGCGGATCTCCGGCACGCTCTGCACCCCGCGCGGTCCCCGTGCCACCACGGTCCACCTGCTGGTGCACGGCGGCACCTACGACCGCGGCTACTGGACCGTGCGCGGCCGCGGCGGCGGCCCCTCCTACATGGAGGCGGCCACCGCCGCCGGACACGCCGCGCTGGCCTTCGACCGGCTGGGCAGCGGCACCAGCTCCGCCCCGCACAGCTCCCGCTACACCGACACCACCCACGAACTGGTGACCCTCCAGCTCATTCGCACCCTGCGCGAGCGCGGCTACCGCAAAGTCGTCCTGGTCGGCCACTCCTTCGGCGCGACGGTGGCCCGCATGGTCGCGGCCAAACACCCCGACGCCGTCGACGGCCTCGTGCTCACCGGCGAGGGCGCCCCGCCCAACAACGCCTCCTTCGAGCAGATGCTGGGCCTGTACATGCCCGCCGGGCAGCACCCGCTGCTGGCCGGACGCCGCCTCGACGACGGCTACCTGGCCCTGCGCACCGGCGGCAAGGCCGACTGGTTCTACCACCGCGGGAGTGCCGAACCCCGGGTACTGCTGCACGACGAACTCACCACCGAACCCGGCGTCTACCCCACCGACCCCGCCTACGGCGACGTCGCCCTCAACCGGCACATCCGCGTCCCCGTCCTCGTCGTCGTCGGCCAGGACGACAGACTCATCTGCGGCGGTCAGGGCACCGACTGCTCCAGCACGGACTCCCTCAAGGCCGCCGCCGCCCCCCTGTACGGGCCCCGGGCCAAGCTGGAGGCCCTCGCTGTTCCGGCCACCGGGCACAGCCTCAATATGCACCGCACCGCTGCCGTGTGGTACGCCTACGCCCAGGACTGGACCAAGCGCCGGGTCGACGACGGGAGTTGACCGAACGGCCGGATCAGGAGGCGGAACAGATGGTGTGGATGTCGCGTGAGCAGGCAGGCCTGCTGGCGCAGTGCGCGGTGGTCTTCGAGCCGGGAGACCCGGCACGCACCGGACGACTCGCCTTCCGCAGCCCCGACGGCCCGCCCGGCAGCGGCCTCGACGCACTGCCCTTCGGCGACAGCGGCGAGGCCGACCTGGTCACCGACGAGAGCGGCACCCTGACCGTGCGCCGTTTCCCGGTCCTGCGGCTGACCGTGGCCGAGGCACTGCCCGCCCTCACCCTGGCCCGCCGGCTCCACACCCGCGGGGCGCACCCGGGCGACCCCGCGGACCCCACCCCCAGCGCGTCCGCCGCGTTCTGGGGCGCCGCCACCGCCGCGGGCCTGCACCTCGCCGCCCGCGGCCGGCTCCTCGCCGGCGTCTCCGCCACCAACCACGACACCTGGCGGGCCGGTCCGCTCGCCCCCGAGGACGTCCAGCACCTGCGCGAACTGGCCGCCGCCGCACCGGCCGAGGCGCTCGCCACCCCGCTGGCCGTCCCCGAGGACGGCCCCCTGCTGTTGCCGGACATCGCCGACCTGCTCCGCTCCTTCGTCGACGCGGTCGCCGACACCCTGCCGCGCACCGCCGCCGCCCCGGCCGCGGCCGGCCGGCCGGCCTTCGCCGCCATGGAACCGCAGTACGTCCCCCAACTGCGCGCCTGGGCCGAGGAGATCTCCCAAGGACTCGCCTCGGGCATCAGGCTCGCCCTGCGTGTGGACCTGATGCCCGCCGGCGACGGCGAGCCGCCCGCGCTGCGCCTGGTGCCCCAGGTCTCCAGCCCCGACGACCCCACCCGCAGCGCCGACGCCGACGAACTGTTCGCCTCGGTCGAGGCCGCCGGATTCGGACGGCGCGCCCAGGACAACACCATCGCGGCCGTACGGCGGGCCGCCGAGGTCTGGCCGCCCCTGTCGCGGCTGCTGCCGGTGCCCTCCGCCCTCGACCTCGCCGACCACGAGGTCCGCGACCTGCTCGGCAGCACCACCGACCGGCTCGCCGCCCAGGACGTCGAGGTGCTCTGGCCCACGGACACCGTCCGCTCCCTCGTCCCCCGCGCCGTCGTCGGCGGCGACCGCACCCCGCCCACCGACCTGCGGTCCTTCTTCGGCGGCGACGGCACGGTCGGCCTGCGCTGGCAGTTCGACCTCGACGGCCAGACCCTCACCGAGCAGGAGAACGCCGAACTGGCCGCCTGCGACCAGGCGCTGGTCCTGCTGCGCGGCCACTGGGTGCTGATCGGCACCGACACCGCCCGCAAGATCCGCGAACGCGACCTCGAACCGCTCACCGCCATCGAGGCACTCGCCGCCGCCCTCACCGGACACACTGAGATCAGCGGCACCCAGGTGAAGGTCGCCCCCAGCGCCTGGCTGCTCGCCCTCCGCCGCCGCCTGGCCGATCCGGACGGCGGCGGCGAACCCGTCGAGCCGCCCGCCGCCCTCCACGCCACCCTGCGCGACTACCAGCTGCGCGGCCTGCGCTGGCTGGACCGCATGACCTCGCTGGGCCTCGGCGGCTGCCTCGCCGACGACATGGGCCTGGGCAAGACCGTGCAGCTGATCGCCCTGCACCTGCTGCGCCAGGAGCACCCGGACAGCGCCGGCCCCACCCTCGTCGTGTGCCCCGCCTCCCTCCTGGGCAACTGGCAGCGCGAGGTGGGCAAGTTCGCCCCCGGCACACCCGTCCGCCGCTACCACGGCCCCCAGCGCACCCTGGAAGGCGCCACGAAGGGCTTCGTCCTGACCACGTACGGCACCATGCGTCTCGACGCGGAACGGCTCGGCGCGCACCGCTGGAGTGCGGTCGTCGCGGACGAGGCCCAGCACGTCAAGAACCCGCACTCCAGCACCGCGAAGGCACTGCGGCTCATCCCCTGCGACGCCAGGATCGCCCTGACCGGCACCCCGGTCGAGAACAACCTCTCCGAACTGTGGGCCGTCCTCGACTGGACCACCCCCGGGCTCCTGGGCGGCCACAGCCGCTTCCGCACCCGCTGGGCCGCCGCCATCGAGGCCGAACGCGCGGAGCGCGCCGAATTCGGACCACCACCGGGCGAGGAGGGGGTGCACGGCCCCACCGCACAGCGGCTGGCCGAACTGGTCCGTCCCTTCCTGCTGCGCCGCAGGAAGTCCGACCCGGGGATCGCCCCCGAACTCCCGCCGAAGACCGAGACGGACCACCCGGTCGCCCTCACCGCCGAGCAGCGCACCCTGTACGAGACCCACGTCCGCGAGACCATGGCGCAGATCCAGTCCACCGACGGCATCGCCCGCAGCGGCCTGGTGCTGAAACTCCTCACCGGCCTGAAGCAGATCTGCAACCACCCCGCACACTTCCTCAAGGAGGCGCAGGACACCCGCCTGGCCGGCCGCTCCGGCAAGCTGGAACTGCTCGACGAACTGCTCGACACCATCTCCGCGGAGGACGGCGCCGTCCTGGTCTTCACCCAGTACGTCACCATGGCGCGCCTGCTGGAGGCGCACCTGCACGCACGCGGCGTGCCCACTCTGCTGCTGCACGGCGGCACTCCGGTGCCGCGCCGCGAGGAGATGGTCCGCCAGTTCCAGGACGGGGAGGTGCCCGTGTTCCTGCTCTCCCTCAAGGCGGCCGGCACCGGACTCAACCTCACCCGCGCCGACCACGTCGTGCACTACGACCGCTGGTGGAACCCCGCGGTGGAGGCCCAGGCCACCGACCGCGCCTACCGCATCGGGCAGACGCGCACCGTCCAGGTCCACCGGATGATCTCCGAGGGCACGGTCGAGGACCGCATCGCCGCCCTGCTCGAAGCGAAGAAGGACCTCGCGGACGCGGTGCTGGGCTCCGGAGAGCAGTCGCTGACGGAACTGACCAATGACGAGCTGGCCAACCTGGTCGAGCTGAGGAGCGAGGCATGAGCGGCAACGACACGGACGCACGGGGCTTTCCGGCCTTCGCCGCGCGCCGCGGCGGCCGGGTACGCGGTCAGTCCTGGTGGGGCAAGGCCTGGGCGGACGCGCTGGAGGACACCTCCCTCGACGAGGACGCGTTGAAAAGAGGCCGCGCCTACGCGCGCACCGGCCGGCTCGGACCGATCACCGTCAGCCCCGGCCGCCTGTCCACCACCGGCTACGAGGACGGCGATCCGTTCCAGACGGTGCTCACCCTGCACGAGCTCGACGACGCCGCATGGGAGTCGCTCTGGGAGAAGACCGCCGCACTGCCGGAAGTCGCCGACGGCCTGCTCGCCGGTGAACTGCCGCCCGACCTGCTGGAAGCCGCCGAGGACGCACGGGTGAGCCTGCTGCCCGGCTACGGCGACCTGGAGGCCGACTGCGACTGCGACGCCTTCGAGTACGTCTGCACGCACGCGGCCGCACTGAGCTACCAGGCGTCCTGGCTGCTGGACAAGGAGCCGTTCCTGCTGCTTCTGCTGCGCGGACGCAGCGCGTCACAGGCTCAGGAGGAACTGCGTTCCGTCGTACTGATGCAGGCGATCGCGGGCGGTCTCGGCAGCGGTGGGAGGAGGCAGGAGACGAAGCCCGCCGCGGCGCCGCTGCCCGACGGCATCCCCGCCGAGGAGGTGTTCGGGCGCGCTCCGGCGGCGCTGCCCGCGCTGCCGCCGCTGCCCGCGCCTCCTATCACCGCGCACGCGTCCACCGCGTCGATCGGCACCGACCCGCTCGATCGGCTGATCACCGGCGCGGCCGTGCGTGCCCGCGAACTGCTCGCGTACACGCACGGACTGACCGCCGCGCCGCCGGCACCGCTGGACCTGTGGCGGGACTGCGTACGCATCGCGGCCACCGGACCCGACACCCGGGTCCTGGCCCGGCTGCGGGAGACCTCCGGCAACCCGCAGCGGTTCGAACGGGCGGTCGAGGCATGGCGATGGGGTGGCAGCACCGGGCTGGACGTGCTGGAAGAGGCATGGACGCCGCCGCGGCAGGACACCGCCCGCGCCCGCCACGCCCTGGCCGCGGGCTGGGAGCAGGACGAACTTCCCGAGATCGACGTGCACGCCAACCACTGGACGCTGACCGGCCGCGGACTCCAGCTCCGCTACGGCCGGGACGGCCGGTGGTACCCCTACCGGCAGGAGGACGGCCGGTGGTGGCCGGCCGCCGCACCGCACGAAGACCCGGCCGACGCCCTCGCCGACCTCCTCGACGGCTGAACCGCGGGACGCGCAGGGCCCGGGACGGCTCCGCTTCCGTCCCGGGCCGCACTGCTACAGGTCCACCACGACGCGCTCCCCACGGGCCCGCGAGACACACGGGTACATCACGTCCGTACGCCCGCGCTCGTCCGGCGAGAGCACATGGTCGCGGTGGTCGGGCGTGCCCCGCAGCACGCGCAGCTCGCAGCTGCCGCACAGCCCGTCCTCGCAGGACGCGGCGAGGCCGGGCGCCTCCTCCCGCAGCGCCTCCAGCGCCGACTGGCCGGCCCCCACGCGCACCACCGCGCCGCTGCGGCCGAGTTCGACCTCGAACGGCAGCTTCTCGCCCCCAGCACTGTCCGGGTCGGCCTCGAACCGCTCCAGATACAGCTTCCCCGCCGGGCAGGCGGTCTCCATCAGCCCTTCGACGGCCCGCATCAGCCCAGGGGGGCCGCAGCAGTACACGGCCGTGCCCACCGGGCCGGCCGACAGGTACGCGGCCAGGTCGGGACGGTCCGTCACATCCCTTGCGTACACGAGGACGCGCCCGGTTCCGTACCGCTCCAACCGCTCCAGGAACGCCATGGAGGCGCGGCTGCGGCCCACGTACACCAGCCGCCAGTCGGCGCCCCGCCGTTCCGCCTCCTCGATCATCGGCAGGAAGGGGACGATCCCGACGCCACCCGCGACGAACAGGAACGCGGGCGCCTCGACCAGCGGGAAGTGGTTGCGCGGACCGCGCACCGTGAGCCGGTCGTGCACGGTCAGGCCGTGGACCTCGGCCGAACCGCCCCTGCCCGCCGGGTCCCGCAGCACCGCCACCCGGTACGCCGAGCCGTCCGCGGGGTCACCGAACAGCGAGTACTGGCGCACCTTCCCGGAGGGCAGGACCAGGTCGAGGTGCGCACCCGGCCGCCACGGCGCGGTGGCGGCCCCCGAGACGGGAACCAGCCGCAGGGCCACGACGTCCTCGGCCGGCCTCTCGACGGCCTCGACGCGCACCGCCACGTCCCCGACGCGCGCCGAAACCGCACCGGAGCCCGGGGCCCGCGCGGGCACGACCGCCCGGGTCTGTGCGTACCGGCGCCCGCGACGGGTGCGCCCCCACGGCTTGTACACCGACAGCACGCCCGTGAACACCAGCACACCGAACACCGGCGGTACGGTCCAGGCGAGCAGGGTGCCCTCCGTGCCGGGCGTGTAGCCGCCGCCCTCGGCCGCGGCGGCCTTCTCGGCGGCCGTCAGCACCAGCGGATGGGTGTACACCCAGGCGAACACCGCGACGCCCAGGGTGAGCACCCACTTCACCAGCACCCACCAGTGGCGCATCAGGCCCCACGGCGTGCCGCACCCCAGCAGCACGCCACTGGCTCCGCAGATCAGGCTGACCAGGGAGACGGTGCTCTCGTCGAAGACGTACATGGCGTAGTACGCGCCCTCGGCCACCCCGGGGTCCGAGGTGAGGTAGCCGATGAGCGCGAGCGTGGCCATCGACAGGGACAGGCCCACCCAGCCGACCGACGACAGGATGTGCAGGGCGAGCGTCACCTTGCGCCCCCTGCCACTGAGCCGGAACGGCTTTCGCGCCCGTCCGGTCGGGGGAGCGTCCGGCGGCCCCTGGCTCCCCGGCACCTCCTGGGGCTCGTCCGGGGTCGAGGGGGACGGTTGCCGGGTCAGGGTTGCCAAGGCGGCCTCGCTTTCGTCTCGCGTGTCGTACACGGGGATGCGCGCCGCATGCGCCTGCCCACGGGCGCCCGGCGGCCTGTCCACCGTGACGGCCGGCGCTGGAGTCCCGCTCGCGCGCCCGCGTACAGACCGGACCGTCAGCCGACGGGCACCTCGATGCCGTCGAGGTACGTCGCGAAGGACCGGAGCCCCGGATGCCCGGAACGGAGCGCCTCGATGTCGGCCCGGTACCCGTGCTCCTGAAACCACTCGAACATCAGGGCGATGTCGGGGGCGTTGGGGAGGTGCGGGTTGTGCGCCAGCGCGTCCAGCGAAAGCTCCTCGAACCGGGCCGGCAGACCCGAACGCGCCGCGAACGCCTGCGCGACCTCCGTCGCGGTCAGGGCGTCACCGGCGATCTCCACCGCCCGCCCCACGTACGCCTCCGGCCGGTCGAAGGCCTCCGCGGCGAAGTACCCGATGTCGTCGACCGCGATGAACTGCACCCGGGTCCCGGGCTTCAGCGCCAGCCGCACGACCAGCGTGCCGTCCACCAGCTCCGGCCCGTGGGCGGCGAAGTTGTCCATGAAGAACGTCGGACGCAGGACGGTCAGCGGCACACCGGTGCCCGTGAGATACCGCTCGATGCCCCGCTTCGAATCGAAGTGCGGGACCCCGCTCTCCCGCTCCGCTCCGCCCACCGACGTGTACACCACATGGCCGACTCCCGCCGACTTCGCGGCCCGCGCGAGCGCCCGTCCCTGGCGGACCTCACCCCCCGGCCCGGCCGGGGTCATGAAGTTCTGCACGGCGAACAGACCGTGAAAACCCTCCAGCGCCGAGCGCAGCGAGGACTCGTCGTCCAGGTCGCCGCGGATCAGCTCCACACCCAGGTCCGCGAGCGCCCGCGCCCGCTCGGCGGCCGGGTCCCGCACCAGCGCCGACACCGGCCGGCCCCGGCGGACCAGCTCACGCGCCACCGCCCCGCCCTGCAGACCGGTCGCACCGGTCACCAGGATCCTGCTCATCTGCCACTCCTTCGGATGTGTATGTGCGGTGCCACTGCCGGTCAGCCGAACAGGGCCGCGTTCTCCACGGCCCACTGGCGGTAGGGGCGCGGCTCGCGCCCGGTCAGGTCACGCACCGCGCTCGTCGGCCTGGCCCACGGCACCTCGGGGCTGCGCAGGGCGGCCACGTCGGACTCGGCCGCCGCGCGGTCCCCGGTGATCCTGGTGAACACCTCCACGACCTCCTCGGGCGGCGCCACCGAGAACTCCAGCTCCCGTCCCAGCACCTCGCCCAGGATGCGGGCCTGCTCCTGCGAGGTCAGCGTCTGCGGACCGGTGAGCAGGTACGACTTCCCCCGGTGGCCGTTCTCGGTCAGCGCGACCACCGCGGCCGAGGCGATGTCGTACTCGTCGATCGGAGCACCGGGGTTGTTGCCGATCCAGCAGCGCACCGCACCCGACTCGCGGACCGTGGAAGCCCACCAGGAGGTATTGGCGTGGAAGGGACCGGGCCGCAGGAACGTCCACGGCACCCCGCACTCCTCGATCACCACCTCGGCGGCCCGGTGCTCCCGGGCGATGCCGTGCGGCAACGGATGCTCGACGCCGCCGGAGGACAGCAGTACGAGCCGCGAGGTGCCGGCCGCACGGGCGGCGGCCGCCACGTGCGCCGCCTGACCGCCCACGTCGCCCGAGAGCACCACCAGAGCCGCCGACACCCCGTCGAAGGCCGCCTTGAGCGAGTCGGGATCGGCAGGACTGCCCGCCACCACCTCCGCACCCCGGGGCAGACCCGCCTCCCCGGGCGTACGGCTCAGCGCCCGGACCGGGTGGCCCAGCGCGAGAAGCCGGCCCACGGCCTCCCGGCCGACCTTGCCGGTGGCTCCCGTGACCAGGAACATGCTCATGCCCTCCAGCCCTGCGGCTCCGGCCACGGGGAACCGAGCTGCCGGTACGTGCCCTGGTAGTCGGGCCAGTCGCGGTGGTCACGGATCTTGCCGTCGACGAAACGGATGAGGTGGATCTGCTCCCCGGAGAAGACCCGCCCGGTGGCGGCCATCCCGACGAGTTCGCCCACGTGGCGGCCGTACAGCACCAGAGAAGCGCGCACCCAGTCCCCCCGCTCCTCCAACTGCACCTCCTCCAGGCGGGCCTCCTGCGAGAACGTCATCCGCAGCCACTTGACGGCCATGGCGAAGGAGTCGGGACCACGCAGGTCCATGTGCTCCATCGAGGCGGGGTTCAGGTAGTCGGGGTGGATGTACTCCGCCACATCACCGGTTTCACCGGTGTTGTATGCCTGGATCATTCGGCGCACGGCGTCTATCTGACTGCTCATCGCATTCCTTCCGCGGGAAATGTTCTGGGCTCTCCGGGTCTTTCGCAATCCTGCTCGGAAAGAAGCCGGGCGGACAACCTCCCACAACATCCCGGGAAGGCAATTCGACACAGCATGCACCAGGAATCGAGCTGCGTTCGAGCGGGACTTCCGCGATACAGACGCGCACCCCCGCCCTCAAGCGCCGCTCGGGCAGCCGTCGAGCGCGCCGGGAAAGAGTCGGGCCCACCCATGCCCCTGACGGAGGTAGACCCATGACGACACAGACCCCCACGGTGGCCCTGGTCACCGGCGGCACCAGCGGGATCGGACTGGCCGTGGCACGCGACCTCGCCCGCCGCGGCCATCGGGTCTTCCTCTGCGCACGCACCGAGCAGCAGGTCAAGGAGAAGGTGGCAGAACTGCGCGCCGAGGGCCTGGACGTGGACGGCACCACCGCCGACGTCCGCGACCCCGCCTCGCTCCAGGCGCTCGTCGCATCCGCCGTCGCCGCCTTCGGCCCGATCGGCATCCTCGTCAACAACGCCGGCCGCAGCGGCGGCGGCCCCACCGCCGACCTCACCGACGAACTGTGGGAGGACGTCATCGCCACCAACCTCACCAGCGTCTTCCGGCTGACCCGCGAAGTCCTCAAGAACGGCGGAATGGAAGGCTCCGGCCGCGGTCGGATCATCAACATCGCCTCCACCGCGGGCAAGCAGGGCGTTGTGCTCGGCGCCCCCTATTCGGCCTCCAAGCACGGTGTCGTCGGCTTCACCAAAGCCCTGGGAAATGAACTCGCTCCCACCGGAATCACCGTGAACGCCGTCTGCCCGGGATACGTCGAAACCCCGATGGCCCAGCGCGTGCGCTCCGGCTACGCGGCCGCCTACGACACCTCCGAAGAGCAGATCATGCAGAAGTTCACCGCCAAGATCCCGCTCGGCCGCTACTCCACCCCCGAGGAGGTGGCCGGCCTGGTCGGCTACCTGACCACCGACACGGCCGCCTCCATCACCGCGCAGGCCCTCAACGTCTGCGGCGGCCTCGGCAACTTCTGACCCCGGAAGGCCCCCCGGGCCGCCCCGATCCCCGGGGAAGAACCCGCGAGGTCCACCGGGTGCGCACCACACCCGCCAGGGCGACCGGCGCCGTCCCCGCCGGAGCGGCCCGGTGCCCCGGCCGGCCACCGGTGCCCCCGCCGGGCCGGGCAAGGAAGCCGTACGACAGCACCCGGTCCTCCCCGGAACCCCACCGGGACCCGCACCGGGAGAACCGGAAGGGTCCGCATGAGCACGCGCCGAAGGACGGCCGCCGACAGCCGACAGCACCAGCCCGGCCCCCGCACCCCCGCGGACGCGCCGTCCCGCACCCCCGCCGGCCCGCCCCGGACACTGCCGCCCGGACCGGCCGGCACCGCCGGGACACCGCTCTCGGCGGCACCGGTGACGGCCTCGATCCGTATCTCCCGCGGAAACCCCACCTCCGAGGAGACAGCCGCCGTGGCAGCACTGCTCATCGCCGCACTGCGCCGGCTGCACGACAGCGGCCCGGCCACCGCCGGACCGCAGATCCCCAGACCGCCCCACCGCTCCCGGCCGACCTACCGCGCGCCGGACTCCTGGGCCTCCTGACCCCATCCGGCCCCACCAAGGACTCCCGAGGAAGGCCGGGTCCCCCTGGCCCCGGGGCCCCGGGGCCAGGGGGGCGACGAATCCGAACACCGTCCCGGAGGAACTCCATGACCCTCAGCGACGTCTCCCCCGCCCGCATCCAGGACCGCACCGCGGAACTGGCCGAGACCAAGGCCCGCGCCGTCGCCGGACCCGACCCCGAAGCCACCGAACGGCAGCACGCCAAGGGCAAACTGACGGCACGCGAGCGCATCGAGACACTCCTCGACGACGGCTCGTTCCACGAGATCGAAGCACTCCGCCGCCACCGGGCCACCGGATTCGGCCTGGAGGGCAAGAAGCCCTACACCGACGGAGTCGTCACGGGGTGGGGCACCGTCCACGGCCGGACCGTCTTCGTCTACGCGCACGACTTCCGCATCTTCGGCGGCGCCCTCGGCGAAGCCCACGCCCAGAAGATCCACAAGGTGATGGACCTCGCGCTGTCCGCAGGCGCCCCGCTGATCTCCCTGAACGACGGAGCGGGCGCCCGCATCCAGGAGGGAGTCACCGCCCTCGCCGGCTACGGAGGCATCTTCCGGCGCAACACCCGCGCCTCCGGAGTGATCCCGCAGATCTCCGTGATGCTGGGCCCGTGCGCCGGCGGCGCCGCCTACAGCCCCGCCCTCACCGACTTCGTCTTCATGGTCCGCGACACCTCACAGATGTTCATCACCGGCCCGGACGTCGTCAAAGCGGTCACCGGCGAGGACATCACCCACGACGGCCTCGGCGGCGCCGGCGTCCACACGTCCGTCTCCGGCGTGGCGGCCTTCGCCTACGACGACGAGGAGAGCTGCCTGGAGGACGTACGCTTCCTGCTGTCGCTGCTGCCCTCCAACAACCGCGAAACCGCGCCCCGCGAGCACACCGGCGACCCCGCCGACCGGCGCAACCACAACCTCCTGAGCCTCGTCCCGGCCCACCCCCACCAGGCCTACGACATCCGCTCGGTCATCGAGGAGATCGCCGACGACGGCGAGTACTTCGAAGTCCAGCGGGCCTGGGCCCAGAACGTGGTCTGCGCGCTGGCCCGCTTCGACGGTCACGTGACCGGAATCGTGGCCAACCAGCCCGTCGCGGCTGCCGGAGTCCTCGACATCCACGCCAGCGAAAAGGCTGCCCGCTTCGTCCAGTTCTGCGACGCCTTCAACATCCCGCTCCTCACCCTCGTCGACGTGCCCGGTTTCCTCCCCGGCGTCGACCAGGAGCACAACGGCATCATCCGGCACGGCGCCAAACTGCTGTACGCCTACTGCGACGCCACCGTCCCGCGCATCCAGCTGATCCTTCGCAAGGCCTACGGCGGCGCGTACATCGTCATGGACTCACGTTCCATCGGCACCGATCTCTCCCTGGCCTGGCCCACCAACGAGATCGCCGTCATGGGCGCCGAAG
Source organism: Streptomyces sp. NPDC047017 (assembly GCF_040644175.1). Lineage (NCBI taxonomy): Bacteria > Bacillati > Actinomycetota > Actinomycetes > Kitasatosporales > Streptomycetaceae > Streptomyces > Streptomyces sp. NPDC047017. The sequence goes on from NZ_JBEYVW010000014.1 coordinate 97,481, forward strand.
GCGCCGCCAATGTCATCTTCCGCCGCGAGATCGCGGCAGCCGAGGACCCGGACGCCGAACGGGCACAGAAGATCAAGGAATACCGAACCGAACTGATGCACCCCTACTACGCGGCCGAGCGCGGCCTCGTGGACGACGTCATCGACCCGGCCGAGACGCGCTCCGCGATCATCGGCGCACTCACCATGCTGCGGAGCAAATACGCCGAAACCCCCGCCCGCAAGCACGGCAACCCGCCGCTGTGACGCGATGGGCGACACACGGCGGCACCTACGCAGCACACACCGCGCGGGGTCGTCCGACGTCCCAGCCAGGCTTGAGCGAGCCCGCCTACGGTGGGACGCATGAAGGCTCTTGTCCTTTCCGGAGGGTCAGGCACCCGTCTGCGGCCCATCACCCACACATCGCCCAAACAACTGGTGCCGGTGGCCAACAAACCCGTCCTCTACTACGTGCTTGAGGACATCGCCGCCGCCGGACTCACCGAAGTCGGGATCGTGGTGGGGGAGACCGCCGACGAGATCCAGGACGCGGTCGGCGACGGCTCGAAGTTCGGACTGCGGGTGACCTACCTGCCCCAGCAGCTCCCGCTCGGACTCGCGCACGCCGTACTGATCGCCAGGCAGTTCCTCGGCGACGACGACTTCGTGATGTACCTCGGCGACAACTTCATCGTCGGGGGCATCACCGACCTCGTCGACGAGTTCCGCACCGAGCGGCCCGACGCCCGCATCCTCCTCACCCGCGTCCCCGACCCGGTCGCCTTCGGAGTCGCCGAACTCGACGCCGCGGGCCGCGTGGTGAGCCTCGAAGAAAAACCGCAGCAGCCCAAGAGCGACCTCGCCCTCGTCGGCGTCTACCTCTTCAGCTCCGCGGTGCACGAAGCGGTACGTGCCATCAAGCCCTCCTGGCGCGGCGAACTGGAGATCACACACGCCGTCCAGTGGCTGATCGACCACCAGCACGACGTCCGCTCCACCACCATCCGCGGCTACTGGAAGGACACCGGAAACGTCACCGACATACTTGAGGTGAACCGGCTCGTCCTCGAAAGCATGGAGGGACGCGTCGAGGGAAGCGTCGACGAAACCAGCGAAGTGATCGGCCGCGTCCGGATAGAAGCCGGCGCCGAGGTCCGGGGCTCGCGCATCGTCGGCCCCGCCGTCATCGGTGCGGGAACCCTGATCAGCGACTCCTACGTCGGCCCCTACACCTCCATCTCCGAGGACTGCCGGATCGAGGGCACCGAGATCGAATACTCGATCGTGCTGCGCGACGCCCGCCTGGAAGGCGTGCGCCGGGTCAGAGCCTCCCTCGTCGGCCGCAGCGCAACCGTCACCTCCGCCCCACGAGTCCCCTCCAGCAACAAACTCGTACTCGGCGACCACAGCGAGGTGCAGATCGCGTCATGAGCTCCACATCCTCCACATCCTCCTCGTGACCGGCGGCGCCGGATTCATCGGCTCGCACGGCACCGACGACGTAACCATCACCGTCCTCGACAAACCCACCTACCCCGGACACCTCCACGAAGACATCCGCGACGCCCCCTGGTGCACGATCTGATCGCCACCCACGACCAGATCGTGCACGTCGACCGGTCCATCACCGGCATGAAGATCACCGAGGAGCCCGGACACCACCTGGCCAAGGACTTCCGGACGGGCCTCGCAGAAACCGCCGCCCAGTACCGCGACAACGGGGCATGGTGGCAGGACACGGCAGGCCAATTGCGGCTCACCTCCGCCGGCGCGGACAAGACGTCTTCACCGCCCTGCTCGCCGAGGCCGGCGTCGAAGGTGACCTGGACTGGCTCGTCGCGGTCGACTCCACGATCGTGCGGGCTCATCAGCACGCCGCCGGAGCCCGTGAGAAGGACTCCGGCTGGCCCTGCCCTCGGTCGTTCCCGTGGCGGGCTGACCACGAAGATCCACCTCGCTGCCGACGGCCGCTGCCGACCACTCGCTTTCGTCATCACGCCGGCCAAGCCGGCGACGCACCCGCGATCGGGCAGGTCATGTCCCGAATCCGAGTGCCCCCGTCGGACGAGCCGCCCCCGAGGTCACATCCGAGGCGGTCCTGGCCGACAAGGCCTATTCGTCCCGTGCGGTCCGCCGCCGTCTGCGGCGGTGCGGGCTCCGGACGGTGATCCCGCAGGCCGCCGACCGGGCCGCCAACCGCAAGCGGCTCGGCCGCCGAGGTGGCCGACCGCCGGCCTTCGACCGCGAGGCCCGCAAGCAGCACAGCACCGTCGAGCGGTGCGTCGACAAGCTCAAGTGGTGGCGCGGTCCGGCCACTCGATACGACAAGACCGTCACCCTCTGCACGGCCGGACGCCACGTCGCCGCCGCCTTCATCTGGTCGGCGAGGTGATCCGGAGGAAAGGGCCTGGTCCAGGGTGCCGAGGGCTGTGTCAGGTCGACAGTGGATGCACGGCGGTACCTGTTACCGCAGGGCGTCGAGTGCCTCCTGCCGGATTGCCGGGCGGCACCGGCCGCTCTTGGCCGCCGCCCAGCAGTCGCCGGTGTGCACCGCGTCCGCGCCGGTGCGGTTGAGGCCGTACCGGATCAGCCAGTCCGGCGGGGCCGGCCGCCTCTCCATGCCCCGGCGCTGCCCGGCCTCACGCCGTTCCTCGACCGCGATCCAGCCGTCGATCTGGGCGAGGGCTGTGGGTCAGCTGGAGTCCGCGCCGTTGCTCCGGAGGTCACCGAAGTAGGTCGTGACCCGGTAGGCATAGCCACCGGGAGTGAGGTAGACCGCGTGGGTGGTCGCCCCACGGGGGTCGCCGGGAGGCACGTCCACCCACCCGAGGAGGACCGACTGGGGGATCGGCACCCTGACCTCGGCGAGCTTCGCTATCACCTTGGGGTCGATCGGCACGGTGCTCAGCTCGAACGGCGCGCCGGTCTCGGACAGTTCCTCGGTCCGCGGGCGGTAACTCGTCGCGTTGCTCATGACGTCTCCTGCCGATCAGTTGGGTTCCGGTGGGCTCGGGCCTCCACGCCGGTTCCGGAAGCCCGAGGTGACGACCTCGTCCTGCGCATGGCCGACCGCCATGGACCGAAGACCAAGCGATTGCCACGTCTTGACCTTACCTTTGCCAGCCGTAAGCACAACATCAGGAAATGACCCTTTGTCAGCACGCTCTCCTGGCTGATTTCGGCGGTTGCCGCCGGTCTTCGGCCCCTCGGGGCCGACCGCGCACCGGCGCCACGAGCGCACAGCCGAACACTTCCAGCCTCCCGATCGCGGGTACCGGACCGGAGCGAGGCCGGCGCGTGGGACCAGCTGCGCCTGCTGCTGAGGGGGCTGCGGTCGGCGAGGCAGCTCCGACTCCGCCGACACCGGCGGCCCGCTCGATCGCCGAGCGGCCGGCCGGCCTGCGATCCCACCCCGGAATCGCGGACAGCCGTACCCATACGCAGGGGTTGCCGCGGTCGCCCGCCAGGCCCTCCGGCGGGCTGCTGATGCTTCGCGATGCGCCGCCCCGACGTCGTCGGCGCCCCCAGGCGCGCGCCGTCCTTGCAGGTCAGGCAGTAGGGCCCCGGCCTTCATCGACATCCAGCCCGAGCAACTCGGTCCGCGAGCGGACACCGAGCTTGCGGTAGGCGCGGGTCAGCGTCGCTTCGACGGTCTTGGCGGAGAGGACCAGGCGGGAGGCGATCTCTCGGTTGGTCGCCCCGGTCCGGGCCAGAGCCGATACCCGCCGCTCCCCTTCGGTGAGTGCCTTCCAGCGCGCCGCCGTACCGGCTTCGTGGCCTTCTGGGTTCACGGCATGAGTGAATCTGGTCATCTGGGCATGGGTTCGGCTGAGCCAGGGTTCTGCCTGGATCTCGCGGAACACCGCGGCGGCGTCACGCCAGGAAGCGAGCGCCGCCGTGATGTGGCGTCGCCGCTGCCTGACGGTGCCGAGGGCCAGAAGATCCCGGCCTCGCTCCAAGGGGAGTGCCAGCACTTCGTGACGTTCGGCGGCGTGCTGCAGGGCGGCCACGGCTCCGTCGTAGTCGGCGCTCTCCGCCAGCAACAGGGCTTCGGCCCGCAGGAGGGAGGCGCACACGCCCCAGCGTCCGAGCCGTGAGGCGTTCTCCCGTTCCGACTCGGCCATGTGCCGGGCCCGTGTCCGCTCTCCGGCTGCCGTCAGAGCTTCGACCAGTTCGCCCGCCCAGGGGACGGGGGCCGGATCGATGATCCCTCTGCGCCGGGCGATCGTGCGCGCGCTGTCCAGGCTGGCCGCGGCGGCAGGTGCGTCGCCCAGACGGAGTTGGACGTGTCCGAGCTGGCCAAGGGCGAGCGGGAGATACACCAGATCACCCTTACGGCGGGAGATACGGGCACTCTCCTCGGCGAGGGCGGCGGCTCGGCCGAGATCGCCGCCTGCTGCCTCGGCGACTGCGGCGGAGTAGCAGGCGTGCTCCAGGCCGATTCCCAGACGCCGGGCGAGATCCAGTGCTTCCCCAGCGAACTTGAGCGCCCGATGACATCGGCCCGCCCGGACATCGGTTTCGGCGGCCGAGCACAGCAGGTACAGGGTGTCCTGAGCATCGTCGGCCGCGCGCGCCCGATCCAGCAGCACTGTGAGCCGTGCGTCGGCGTCGACGAGCCGGTCCGCGAAGAAGTCGAGCCGCGCTCTGACGGCGTCGGGAGCGAGGTGCGCCTGGCCCGCCCGAACCGACACGGACAGCGACAGGCCCTGGTCCAGAAGAACGTCGGCTGCTTCGTGCTCACCGCGCAGTGTGCCGACGAACGCCTGGAGGGAGAGGGAAAGGGCCTCGGTCGACCGGTCACCGCTCTGCCGGGCCAGCGCCACCGCCTGCTCGGCCTCCGACCAGGCCAGGACCGGATCACCGTCGGCCATGTGCGCCTTGCAGGCTCGTAAGTAGTGCAGGTAGGGCTGGTCGTGAGGGGCGTTGTGCAGGTGCGCGAACGCCTCGGCGAAGACATGGCCCATCCCGGACATGGCCTGATCGGCTGCGGCGATGAGGAGCATCCGCCCCTTCACGTGCCGGGCGGGTGTGTCCGCGATGTGCAGGGAAGCGGTGGCCAGTTCACGGCAGAGTTCGTGGTCCGCCGCTGTCAGTGCCTGGTCGGCTCCGGCCAGAAGGCGGTCGCACCGCGGTCCGGCAAGGCGGTCGGGGGTACGTGCGACTGCCAGCCGGATGAGTTCGGTGGCCGTACCGGGCGCACCTTCCTGTGCCGCCTGCTGAGCAGCTTTCATCAGCGCCTCGGCCAGTTCCTCGTCAGGACCGGTTGTGGCAAGAGCACGTTGCCGGGTCCGTTCCCATCCGCTGGGCAGTACGGCGCAGAGGCGTGCGTGTGCTGTGCGACGCCCGGTGGGACCGGCCGCCGCGTACAACGCGTGGGCGAACAGCGGTTGCGTGAAGTGCACGCGGTCCTGGTCGTCGTCCATCTCCAGCACGCCGGAGAGCAGAGCGCCGGCCACCAGCGCATGAGCCGCCGCGTCGTCCTGTGTCGTCCGGGTCTCGCCACTGGGCGCCGCCCTGTCCGAGTCGTCCGACGCCGGCGGCCCGTCACTCCGACGCGAGAGCCACGGCCGACCCGCGCTGTGCTGCCGGAGGATGTCCTGAGCGGCGGCGTGCAGCAAGGTCACGTCGGGGCACTGGGCGCAGGCCGCGGTCTGGAGGAGGGCCCGCACCTGCGGACCCGTACCTTCGAGCCGGGCGGCGAGGGAGTGCCGGACGCGCTCTGGTACCGGCAACAGCTCGCCGCGACCGGGTAACGCGGCGCCCTCGTGCAGCAGTCGCACCATCTCCAGCGCGTCTGCGACGTTTCCGGCGGAAGCGGTGTGCACGGCGCGCAGTAGCCAGTCAGGCAGTCTCCGCTCCGTGTCACCCTGCGCCATCTCCCGCAGCTCGGGCAGATCGGCAGGTGGGAGGAAGAGGACGCGCGCCTTCCCCGGACATGATTCCGTTGCCCGGCCTGCCCGCCGGGCGGGCCCGGGAGTCACGGTGACCACTGCGCGCACCCTGGAGTCCACAAGGCGCCGGGCCGCATAGGCGAGTACCGAGGCGCTGGGCTCGTCGATATGGCAGGCGCCGTCGAGCGCGAGCAGCACATGATCCCGGTCAGCGAGACGGCGCAGCAGATTCAGGACGGCCAGGCGCAGCGCGAGCGGGTCTGAGCACTCGCACTGCGCCTGGCGGCCCAGCGCGCCCAACAGCGCGGTCCGCTGAGGCGGCCGGAGCGCCCCGAACTCCGTGTCCGGTATCGAGTCGAACAGGTCTGCCAACAGGCTGAACGGGACCTCGCGCTCCGCCGGCGCGGTTGTCGCCAGGAGAACGGTCTTTCCGCACCCGCGTGCCGCCGCCACCAGCTTGTGCAGGACATGGGACTTACCCATACCGCTCGGCCCATGGAGGACGACACTGTCGCCTCCTGCCAGGTACCGGAGGGCGGCTGACTCGACGTCGTGTCGGGTGACGAGCACTGTGCGCATGCGAGCTGGGCCTCCCTCTGTCCGCACGGCCGCCTGCGTCGAGACGGCGCCTTGCGTCATTCCCCCATGCAGCGTCATTCCCCCGTGCAGCGTCATTCCCCCGTACAGTCCGCGATGCGCAGCCGATGGCTTACAGGACAGAGGGCCGCCCAAGGCACTCTCGCGAGGTGCGGCCCTGCGCCCCTGCGGCCCTGCGGCCGTCCGTGCCCCGTCGAATGGCTTCGGCGGGGCACAGGCTTCCCACGTGGCTGTCAGCGGGACGGTCAGCCGTTGGCGGCGGTGACGTTGACCGCGGCCCACGCCTTGTTGACGGTCTGGTACTCGGTGCTGTTCGCGCCGTAGAGGTCCTTGGCGGCGTTGAGGGTGGCGGTGCGGGCACCGTGGAAGCTGGTGCTGGAGACCATGTACCGGGTCAGAGCCTGGTAGAAGATGGCCAGTGCCTTGCTGCGTCCGATTCCGGCCACGGTGGAGCCGTCGTAGGTCGGCGAGTTGTACGACACGCCGCCGATGGTCTTGCGGCCGCTGCCCTCGGCGAGCAGGTAGAAGGCGTGGGAGGAGACACCGGAGCCGGCGTGTACCTCGGTGTTGGTCGTCGACGGCGACCAGTAGTCGATGGTGCCTTCGAGGCGGTCCTGCGAGGGCTGGTCCAGGCGGCGCAGGAAGCCCTGGGACAGGCCGAGCTTCTCGCCTATCAGGTAGTTGGGCGGGTTGTTGGGGTTGTTGGCGGCGAACTCCATGCCGCTGCCGAAGATGTCGGCCAGCGACTCGTTGAGCGCGCCGGGTTCGCCGTACTGGTGGCCCTGGCTGTCGACTCGGGTGGGCTGGAGGCCGGCGGTGGCGCCGACCACGCCGTGGGTCAGCTCGTGCCCGGTGACGTCCAGCACGACCAGCGGCTTCTTGAAGGTGCTGCCGTCCCCGTCGCCGTACAGCATGCAGTCGCAGTCCGGGTTCCAGAACGCGTTGCCGACGTTGCTGCCCCAGTGGACCATGCCGTGCGCGCCGTTGCCGTCGTTGGCGATGCCGTTGCGCCCGAAGGTGCTCTTGTAGAAGTCGAAGGTGCTGGTGATGCCGTACATGGCGTCCACGGCGGCGCTGTTGCGGTCGCTGGTGGTGCCGTTGCCGAAGGTGGTGCTGGTGCTGGCGGAGAGGTAGCCCTGGCCGAAGTCCTGGATCTGCTGGCCGTCGGCGTCGCGGACTTCGGTGCTGCCCCGGGAGGGGTCCCGCAGGATGTAGTACTGGCGGCCCTGGTAGGTGTAGGGCGAGGCGGTGAGGCCGACGGTGCCGACGTACAGGGAGTTGCCGGTCGCGGCCGTGCCCGCGGCGGCAGGGGACGCCGCCCGGATCAGCGGCGCCGCGGTGCCCTGCCGGGTGGCCGTCGAGCTCTTGGCCGCGGCCTCGCCCTGCGGTGACACGCTTTCATCGCGGCGGCGCAGCTCGGCGATCACCTGGGGAGAGAGGAAGGAGTCCTCGACGGGCACGTTGCTGAGGACGGCACCGGTGGTGGCGTCGACCACCACGAGCCGGTCACCCTTGTCCTCGGTCGTCGCGCTGCCGGCTACCCGCACCTGATAGGCGAGCACGGGTGCGTGCCCGGCGAGGGCGCTGACGACCAGCTGGGCCTTGCCTGCCGTGCCCTTGCCCGCGGCAGCGGCGGCGGCCTGCGCGGTTTGGGCGGTCTTCTTCGGTGTGGTGCTCGTGACGTCGACCTTGTCCGTCGTCGCCCGTGTGACGCCGAGGTACCGGTTCTTGGCGTCCAGGTGGATGATCAGGTCGGCGCCCAGTACCGGCAGGCCCCTGTGGGTCCGGTCGAAGTGCACGTGCTTCTTGCCGTCGGAGTCGACCAGGGCCTCGGTCGCCTTCAGGGTGTCGTGTTCGCCGACTCCGGTGGCGGCCGCGTGGGCGTGCGCGGCGGTGCTCGCAGCGGCTATGTCCGCAGGGGAGGCGGTGCGGGAGGCGGAGGCGGAGGCGGCGGACGCCGGAGCGGCGTGAGGAGCGGCCACGGCGGTGCTGAGAGCGCCGGCGGTCAGTGTGGCTGTCGAGGCCATGACAACCATGATCGCCAGCTTGCGTATCGGGGATCTACGCATGGGGTGCCTTTCGAGCTGTGGGGAAACGGCCGAGCGGCCGCGGTCCAGCGGCGGAGGTATCGCAGAACCTTGTCGGCTCCGGGGCGGAACTTTTCCCCGAAAGCCACAGTGAATGGAAGGCGAAGAAGGAAGAAACACTTCTTCTTTGCCGTACATTTACTTTCGCGGAACTCGCCGTGCCTGCGTCACAGACCGAGAACGCGGGTGGCGGGCACGGACGCGTGAGCCGTGCCCGGGGAAGAGCCGGACGTGCGAGTCCGGAAGACTCTCGGGGCGCAGGATCCACCGTCGCATGCCCGATCTCTCATTAACTGAGCGATCTGTAACTGTTAATTTCTGGCAGTCCGAAACCCCTTGCAGATGACTGCGAGCCGGGAGAGGATTCCGACGGCACCCCGGTCCATGCAGTGCGACGCCGGCCGCTCTTTCGCGAATTTCATGATGGGCTGCTCAGTGTCGCAATTAAGGGCTTTCGTGGAATTTCTCTCCGGATTTCCTTGTGCAGGACCCGTGGCGCGCAGCCGGTGTCGTATACCTCGGAGGCGTCGCACGGCACGATCGCCCTCGCCGACGAGGCGACCGCGTCCGACAGCGACATGCTCACAGCGGTGATCAAGCTGCTCCGGGCGGGTCCGGTGGTCGGTCGACGCGCCTGGGCGGCCTGGTATGACGCGTCGCCGGCCGCTGCGGCCGGCCGGCCCATCCAGCGAGCCTCACCGCCTGCTGCGTACGCACGGGCGACGAGCAGCGCGTCGATGTCTCCCGCACGCGGCACGTCCCCTCGGTGGGAAGTTCCGCCGGGGCGAAGGCGCGGCCTCGGCGCGGGCGGCCTCCAGTGGCACCTCGTGACCGGAGGGCCGCGGGAGTCGTGGCTCTAAACTGCGCGGATCAGCTGCCAGGAGGGGCCATGACCGACCAGTACGACGATTTCATCGCCCCGGAATCACCGGCGTCGGGAGAACCGGCCTCCTCGCCGCCCGCCTTCGGGCCGACGCTGCGCCGGGCGCTGGAGCGCAGGGGGCTGAGCCTGCAACGCCTGCGAGATCACCTCGCCGCCCGCGGCATACGGGTCAGCGTCGTGACGCTGAGCCACTGGCAGCGAGGACGGAGCCAGCCTGAACGCGCGGACTCCCTGCGGGCGGTGGCGGAGATGGAGGCGATCCTTCACCTGCCCGCCGGAGCGCTCCAGGGCCTGCTCGGCCCACGACGTCCTCGTGGCCGGTCCCTGCCGACTCCGCCGGAACGCACGCAGACCGCACGGCCGGTCTACGGACCCAAGCACCAGCTCGTCCAAGCGCTGGGAGAAGAGGCGTTCAACCGGCTCAACGCGGGCACAGTGCCGCTCAGCATCCATGACACCCTCTCCCTGGACAGCACGGGGCGAGCGCACTGCACCGTGACCCAGGTCGTCAGGGCGACACACGACGGGGCCGATCACGTCATCGCCTACCTCGAACTGGACGAAAGCTCCGCACCGTCCATGACGGCGTCCGTCCAGTGCGGAACCCTCATCGACCAGCGGTACACCCCCGAACTCGGCCTGCTCACCATGCACATCGGGTTCGGGCGGCCCCTCACCCGGGGTGAGAGCGCCGTCATCACGTACGACATCGAGATCGGGCCCCAGCAGGGCGAAGACACCCGCTATGAACGCGTCCTCCCCTGCCACCTCCGGCAGTACTTCCTGCATATCCGCTTCCATCCTCAAGCCCTCCCCGCGTCGCTCTTTGGTTATTACCGCGCACGATATGGAGCACCGCGGCAGGACATCCGCCCCCTCTCGCTGAGCGCCTCCGGTACGGCCCACATCATGCCCACCGACGCCGCGGCCGGAGTCCACGGCATCTCCTGGACGTAGGCATGCCGGGGTGACGGGCTCCGACGGCGTGCTCGGGGGCGCGGACGATGGCCGAGTCGATCGGGTCGGCCGGTCGTCGTCGCCGGCCGCGAACATGCAGTGGTACCGCACCGGCTTGGTCGGCCGGTGCGGTACCCGGCGGCAGAGGTGCTCGCAGTCCTGTGCCGTCGTGTCGTGTCAATCTCTGCGGGCGCTGATCCGGTGTCAGCCCTTGGCCACGGCGCGGCGGTGCGAGAGGTGAATGCCTGCTCCCGCGAGGAGCGCGAGGGCGGTCGCCGAGGCGGTGATGAGGATCGCCGGTGAGTTCTCGGTGTCCTCAGCGGCGGTGGTGTGCGGAGTCGAGGCCCTGGCGGTGGTGTCCGGGGAGAAACCGCCGAGCTTGCCGGAGCGCTGGTAGGCGGAGCCGGGCAGCTTGTCGGCGTACCGGTCGTGCACCAGTTTCTGGTAGGCCGCCACGGTGACACCGGATGCGCCGACCGAGCGTCGTGCGGTGTCGTTGAGGGGCAGGACGCGGTCGTCGTCGATCTTGTACCAGGCGGCTATCTGAGGTTCGGTGAAGACTTTGGCTCCGGCCGCCTCGCGGCTGTAGGTGAGGTCGTCCGCGCCCGAGAGGATCGTGGTCATGTTCCACCGCTTGGTGTGCGCGTCTCGCTCCACCTGGACGGTGGCGGTCTGGCCGGTGGACGAGTGGGCCTCGGTGGCGAGGTAGGCGAGCCGGGCCACGGGGGAGGAGGTGCTGCTGCCGCGTACGAAGTCAGGGCTGAGCGAGTAGACGGCCGTCGGTGCACCGATCAGGCGCGGTGCCTCGGCGGCTGCCTCCTGCGCGCTGACGGGGGTGTCGGCCGCCATGGTGCGCGAGCCGTCCTGGTGCCGTTCGAACCGGACGAAGAACGCGGCTAGCCGGTCCTTCGCGGCAGCGTTGTGCATGGCGGCCCCCGCGGCGCCGCGGTCGGCGTCACTCACGCTGCCGGCCAGTGACGCGTGAGAGGAGCCGGCGGCCTGGGCCGCGGGAGAGGCCAGGACGCTGAGGGCGACACCGGTGACGAGAGCGGCGGTGCACAGCCCGGTGGGGATCGTGTTCTTCATGGCGTTCACCGCTCTCCGTACAGGGACTGACCCCAGTTGAAGCTGCTGTTGCGGACGTAGGAGTTGTAGGTCATCTCTCCGTAGCGGGGGTTGCTCGGCCACGGGTCGCTGAAGGAGAGGGTGGAACGCGTCGAGTCGTAGCCGTACAGGACGTTGGCGTGGCCGCCACCGGCGGTCCAGTAGATGCCGACCTCGACCGGCGAGCCGGCGTCGATGGCGGAGGCCACCGTGGAGAACGGCAGGACACCGGTGACGGAGCCCGGGCTCATGCCGAGCTGGGACCAGGCGCGCTGCACGTCCTGCAACTGCCCCGGCTGATTGGGGCAGAAGGAACTGGTGGGGAGACCCCGAGCCAGGTCGCAGAAGGTGTTCTGGCTGATGTTGGTGCCGCGGCCCAGGTACTGGGCGATGGAGAGACCGGTCGCAGCCCAGCACCACTGGTTCTGTGTCTGCGTCTGCTCGGTGAAGCGAAGCGTGGTACGGGCCGCGGCGGCGGGGCGCGCATCGGCCCGGCCCGGGGCGGCGGACGCCGTGCCCAGCGAAGCAGTCAGGCAGGCGGCGGCGCCGGCGGCGACGAGCGCCACGCGCCACGGGCGCCGGGAGCCGGCCGGCGAGGCATGCCCGCCGCTTCCGGGTGTCCTTCGATTCCGCTGCGTCATCGGAACTCCTTCATGCCTGATGGCAGGCTGAGGCGGGGGTGGCCATGCGGTTGACCGGACCTGACCAGTGGTGTGTGGGGAGTCGGCCCGTCCGGACGGCTGGGTCGGACACTGACCAAGGTGAACGGAGGATGACCCGGCCGTGAACCCCCTTGAGGAGGAAGCAAGGGTTTCACCGGAACCCCCTCATGCCCGGTCGCCACCGCGTCAGCGGTACGCCATGAGCGGTGATGCGCGACAGGGGCCGACCGCCTCCGTACCGGGCTTCCCTCTGAAGGGCGGATCGGGTACGGGACCGGGTGCGCCCTCTATGGTCCGGACCAGACTGCCGAGGGCCGTCAGCGACCGGTGACACGCTGCTCGTAGACATCGAGCTGGAGCGGTTCGGCGAGCTGCGGGTCGCGGCGGCCACCCGCGTGCTCGCCCCTCACACCGCGCCCGCCGGCTGATCAACCCCGCGCAATGGCGCCCTTCGCGCACCGCAGCAGGCAGGAAGCCGCCCGGTACGGGACCGGGCCCGCGGAGCCCCTTTCCGAGTTCCGGCCGCGTGCTGAGGGGCCCGCAGTCACCCGGGCAGCAGCGGCCGGACGGTCTCCCACTCGGTATCGGTCAGTTCATGACGACGTATCACCCGACCGTGATCCACGGGGTCGGCGCAGCGGTCCGAAGGCCGCTGGTGGATGTTCTGGTGCGAGGGCCGGGGGCGGGGGCACCCAGCTGCGCGGGTCATTGATCGATGACGACCACGGGAGCGTTCACCGGACAGGGCCTGTCCGACCATTGCGGTCATCACCCGGAGGGCGGCCGCGTGGGAGACCGGCGGACAACGCGGCGCCGTGGGGCGTCTGCCGGCAGCAAGGAGTAGCACCTGTGCAGGAGGACAGAACGGCGCCGGTCGGCGTGACGGCCTCACTGGCCGCCGAGGACACCACGCCGAGCTGGGAGACGCGCAGGGTGGCCGCCCGTTTCATGGCTTACGTCGATACGGTGGCGGTCGATACAGGCGACTGCCCGCTCCCCGGCGGTGGCCGCACCCGTGCCCGGTTCGATGCGCTGCGCGCGGTGGCCCGCGACGACCTGGCCGTTTCCAGGCTGGTGGAGGGCCACCTCGACGCCGGTGGCTTCCCGCCCCTGGACACCGGCGAGGACCGCACGCTGATCGACGCCCTGGAACGCAGGAACCACCGGGCACTGCGCAGCAACCAGCACCCGGTGCTCACCTCACCAAGGCTGCACGCCCGCGCACAGCCGGCGCTCGCCACGGCCCCTGCACGCCCCCACCATGTGCCGGGACACACCCCGGCGTGCGGGAGCGCGGCTTCACCTCCCGCCGGGGCCGCCCTCTTCAGTCCTTGGCGAGGAAGTCGCGGGCACCGCGCAGCCTGGTGTGCAGCCGGCGTTGCGTGGCGTCGCTGTCCAGACGCACGTTCAAGCCCCCCAGGAGTTGGGTGTCCGCCCGGCGGCCGGCGGGGAGCAGGGACAGGGCGATGTCATCGCGGCGGGCGATGAGCACGCCGAGGTCGTAGCGGCTGAGGGCATCGGTCCCGGCGAGGTGGACGACGCCGGCTACCTCGGACTCGGCGAGTTCCCAGAGCGCGGCGGCCAGGTCGGCGACGTGCACGGGGCAGCGGATGTCGTCGGTGAACAGCGCTCCCGGGCGCGCGCCGGCGGCCAGGTCGTGCACCATCCGTTCGTGGACGGAGCCGCCATCGCCGATGATCAGCGAGGTGCGGGCGACGACCGCGGCGGGGTGAAGCAGCCGCACGCCGGTCTCGGCGGCGGCTTTCGCGGCTCCGTACGGAGTCACCGGATCGGGGAGAGCGCCCTCGTCGTAGCGGGAGCTGCGGCTCCCGGAGAAGACCGCGTCACTGGAGACGTGCACCAGTCGGATGCGACGGCGCGCCGTGGCCTGAGCGAGGCGGACGGGCCCGTCGGCGGTGACCGTCCAGTCGGCCTCACCACTGGACGCGTTGATCACCAGGCTGGGCTTCACCGCGTCGATGACCTCGTCGGGAGCGCGGGGATCACGGAAGTCCAGCTGGTGCCACGAGGCGCCAGGGGCGCTACCGGGGCCGGAGTTGTACGTCGCGGCCGTGGTACGGCCAGCGGAGAGCGCCCGGCGTACCAGCTCGGCTCCCAGGAATCCACTGCCACCGACGATCAGCACCGTCATGCCGGTACACGCTAGTTCAGCCGCACGCCACCCGCGGCGGAACGCGAAAGTCGGGGCTTGCCCCCGGAACCTTGGCTCGACGGCGACCGGTCGGCTTCCAGGCGGCGTGGGACGACGCAAGGGCGAGCACGACCCCTTGACCAGGCGTCTCCGGCCAGGCGGACGTCCTCCACCTGTGCGATTGATCTCCGGCTGGAGGGTTTCCACTGGTGCGGCGTGACTTCATGGCCGGGATGGCGTCAAGCCAGTGACGCGGGTGCTGGTCTGGCGTCCCACGGCGGACTGGCACCGTCCGCGACCCCGATGCCCCGCCCGGCGTCGGGGCCATGTCACAACCGGCAGATGGCGGGGTGGCCTGCGGGGCCATCGGCTGGTCGTCTGAGTCGGTCATTCTGCCCAGATGACTTGCGAGGCGTTCGAGGATCTCGTCCGCGGTCTTCGTCCGGACGTAGGGCCGGCCCAGGTGGACATGGCCTTCGAGCGGCTGCGCTCGGCGTTGGACGGGGCCGGTCCCGGATACGAGCAGGTGGTCCGGCTCGGCACCTTCGTGGTCGATCACGACCTCGGCAAGCTGAAAGTCCTCGGCAAGGCGCTGCACGCCCGCTTCGGGGACAGCCTCCCGGCCCAGACGCCGAGCGGGGTGGCCTCGCTCGCCCTGCCCGATGCTGTTCGAGGTGGACGCGGTGGCGGTGCGGCCGTGACGCCGGCTTGCCGCCGCTCGTACCGGCGCTGCTCACGCCAGGTGTGCTCGGCGGACCACTTGCCGTACCGCGAGCCCCCGCGCACGGAGGTCCCGCACCTACGACGGCCGTGCGGCGGAGGCCGGGTCCGGCCGCCACACCTCCCGCACCCGGTCCCGCAGCCAGCGGTGGCCCGGATCGGCGTCGTTGCGTGGGTGCCAGGCCATGGCGATGTCCAACGGCGGCAGCGGCAGCGGGACTTCGAAGGTGCGCAGCCCCAGTGCGGCCGGGCAGTGTTCGGCGATCCCGACGGGGCTCAGGCAGACCAAGTCGGTCTCCTGGCACAGGAACAGCGCGGCGGTGTAACTGGGCAGGGTCGCCACCACCCGCCGCCGCAGGCCGAGTTCGGCCAGCCGCTCGTCGATCGGGCCGTGCACCCGGCCCTTCCGGGACACCCCGATGTGGTCGGCGGCGGCGAAGGCGCGTGCCGCGTGCCGCCCGCCCCGCCCGACCGCGTCCAGCAGTGGATGTCCGTGCCGGACCACGCCCGACAGCCGCGTACCGCCCAGGGGTTCCACCAGGACCTCCGGCTCGGCGGCCGGCGCGAGCACCCCGATCTCCAGGTCCAGACGGCCGTCCCGCAGCGCCGCGGTCTCCTGCGTCGCCTCCGGCAGGAACCGCAGCACGACACCCGGTGCCTGTCGCGCCACGGTCCCGATCAGCCGGGCCGCGAAGGCGGTGAGGATCATCTCGTTGGCCTGGAGCGTGAACCGCCGGGCCAGCCGGGCCGGGTCGGTGACCGGCTGCGGCGCCAGGACCGCCCGGGCCTGCCGCACCACCGCCCGCACACGCGGGCGGAGTTCCACGGCGTAGGGGGTGGGGACCAGCCCGCGGCCGGCGCGTACCAGGACGGGGTCGCCGAGCACCCCGCGGATCCGGCCGAGCGTCCGGCTCACGGCGGGCGCCGACAGCCGCAGCCGCGCGGCGGCGCCGGTGACGCTCTCCTCCTCCAGCAGCGCGTCCAGCGTGACCAGCAGGTTCAGGTCGAGCGAGCCGGGGAGGGGCGGTTCGGCGGGTGAGCGGACGGTCGGTGTCACCATGTGACTCCCCTCACGGGACAGCCGACCGGGTTCCGCCCCCGCCAGCTCGTTTGCGTCTGACGCACACCATTCTTGCCTACCTTGCACTGGAGTCAATCGGCGTACCTTGCCAGGCTGCCGGTCATGACCAACACACCGAACGTCACCCGTTCTTCGGCCGCCCCGGCCGCCGCCCTCGCCGCCACCACCCGCTCACCGAGGACCGGTGACGTCCTCGCGGTGGTGAGCCAGGGCAGCTCCTCCGTCACCTTCTTCGACGCGGTCGGCCATGGCCGGCTGGGCGTGCTTCCCCTCCCCAGCCAGCCGCACGAGTTGTGCTTCGACCGGGCCAGGCGGCTGCTCTATGCCAGCATTACCTACCGCTCCGGCTACTACCACGCGAACTCGGGCCGGGCCCGCGAGCTGGTCGTCATCGACCCCGACGCCCGGCGGATCGTGGACACCGTGGACCTCGCCCCCGACCACGCCCCGCACGACATCCGACTGGACCCCGTGCGCGATCTGATCTGGATCAGCGTCGAGGCCACCGACGAGGAGACGGGCGGCTTGATCGCCCTGGACGCCACCACACGCGAACGGGTACGACGGGTCCCGGTGCACGCGCCGGGACCCCACTGGTTCGCACTCACCCCGGACGGCCGTCGGGCCTACTCCGCCAACAAGGAGGCCCCCTTCGTCTCCGTCGTGGACCTGGAGACGGGCGACCCGCGGGACCGTATCGAGGTCCCGGGCAGCGAGGGCATCGACATCTCGCCCGACGGCCGGTACGTGTACGTCGCCGCGCCCAAGGGGGACTACCGGCCGGGCACGGTCCCGGAGGCCGGCGTCCGGATCATCGACACGGCGACCGGCCGTACCGTGCGGACGCTCTCCACCGACAACGTGGTCTTCCCCGTCCACACGACGTCCCAGGGCCTGCTGCTGGCCGGCGAACTCCGGGTCAGCGGCGGGTCCGACGGCGCCTCCCTCGGCACTCAGCAGGGCGGGGTGCTGCACATCCACGACGCCCAGGGAGAGCCGCTCGGCCAGGTCCCGGTCGGCGCCTTCCCCCTCACCATCACCTCGTCGCCGGACGGCCGGCTCGGCTATGTCGCCGCCATCCTGGACAGCACGGTGACCGTGGTGGACCTCGTGGCCGCCAGGGTGGTCACGACCCTGGAGGTCGAGCAAGAGGGCGAATCGGGCGCCCACGGCCTGGCGTACATCACGGCACCCTGACAAGCGTCCCCCCGCTCGGAGATCCTCCCGCACCGACCTCCGCACCACCGTGCGCCCGGCCGGGGTCACCCGAAGCCGAACGGATCGCTTGGTTCGCGTGGTCCTGACAGACGTTGTTGATCACGTGGCTGTCGGCTCGGCCGCGCGTTGGTCGGGTCGTGGGGACGCATGAGTCGCGGCCGTGGACCGTGTCGGACCAACTGTGGTCGCTCATCGAGCCGTTGCTGCCGGACCCGGCTCCGAAGCTGGTGGCGGGCCGATCGCGCGTACCGGACCGGCAGGCCCTGTGCGGGGCCCTGTTCGTGCTGCACACCGGGATCCAGTGGGAGTAGCTACCACAGGAGCTGGGCTTCGGTTCGGGGATGACCTGCCGGCGGCGTCTGGCCGCCTGGAGCGAGGCCGGCGTGTGGGACCAGCTGCACCTGCTGCTGAGGAGGCTGCGGTCGGCGAGGCAGCTCGCCTGGTCGCGGGCGGTGATCGATTCCTCCCGCGTCCGGGCGGCCCGCCGGGGCCCGAAAGCGGGCCCAGCCCGGTCGGCCGTGCACGGCCGGGCAGCGAGCACCATGTCCTCACCGATGGCCGGGGCGCCCCGCTCGCAGTGTCGCTGGCCGGCGGAAACCGCAACGACGTCACCCAGCTGCTGCCTCTGCTCGACAAGATCCCGTCGGTTGCCGGCGTAGTCGGCCGCCCCGGACACCGGCCTGGCGCGCTGCTTGCCGATGCTGGTCAAGCACATGGTGCCGCTGGCCCCCGAGCCGGCGGTGTTCGAGGGGATGCTCGAAGGCTGGGCCCGTCAGCAGCGGCAGGTCAGTAGCCGCGGTGGCGTCGGGGGGAGTCGTGGATACGCCGGACCGACGACTGGTTGTCGGGGGCGTCGAAGGGGGCTTCGGCGATCATCCCGCCAGGACAATGAGGGTGTCGCCCAGGCTCGTTACCCGGTGGCACCCGCCGGCGTAGGGCGTCGATCGCCCGCTGCCGGAATCACCGGGCAACACCGGCCACTCAGGCCGCCGCCGAGCACTCGCCGGTGTGCACCGCGTCCACGTCGGCGCGGTCGAGGCCGCACCGGATCTGCCAGTTCGGTGGGGTCGGCCGCGTTTCCACGGCGCGGCGCTGCTCCGCCTCACGCTGTTCCTCGCCCGTGATCCGGCCGTCGTCCCGGGCCGCGAGGTCTGCTGTTCAGCGAACGCGCGATCTGTTGTCAGTGCCGTGCGCTTGGATGGGCCGCATGACTGTTCACGACATTGCCGAGGCGCTTCCTGACATCCCGACGCTGCGGGACCGGTGTCGATCGATGGCCATGCTGGAGGCCGTGCTGAACCCTGACGGTGAGCGCTACTACTCGTTCAACCGGGCGTGGTCCGAGACGGAGGAGATCGCCTCCATGCGTAACGGCTCGGGGGACGAGTTCGATATCATCTTCTCCCCGGCGGGCGCGTATGTCCGAGGCTTCGACCACGAGTCGGCGATGAGCCCATATGTCGACGACGCGCCCTGGCCAGGCGTAGTGGACTCGGTTCCCGAGGTGTTCCGCAACTGCGTCGAAGAGCCGGCCTTCACGGACGACGGGATGCCCAGGGTGACGGCCTGCATGTGGCGTGAGGCGGGTAGCGGGCACTGGCAGGCAGGAGAGATCGACTTCCCCGAGGGCAACGCCGACCCTGACGGCTCGGGTTGGCTGTTCCAGCTACTGGTCGACCCGTCGCCGGAGGCATTCCAGGAGTTCGCGCAGGACTACTACGAGATCCCGGTCGACATGCACGCGGTGCGGCAGGTGTATGCCCTTCGTCCACTGACCCAGGACGTGGTCACCGCGCTGAACGACAAGGTATCCCTGGCGAACATGGCCGACGCAGCCGCCGCGATCGGCTATGCCATCGCAACCGGCTCGGATTGCTGACCCGAGCCCTGTCGCCGCCGACGTCCGTACTCAAGTCCGTACTCAAGTCCGTACTCAAGAAGGCCCAGCTCGAAGGCTGACAGCGCGGCGTTCCCCCGCACGCGCCCCGGTTTTGAGGGCGGCGGCAAGTCCGGTGACCAGGTACTCGTGCGGCAGGTGCCGGTCGAGGGCGTGATCGTCCGGTTCGTCCGGCCGGTGGCGCCCCCTTTCTCGGCCGGTGGCGGCGGCGTGCTGGTGAGCCCGGACGATGGTGGAGTCGGTCTGCACCATCCAAGTCGATGTCACCCGCGGCGTCCGCCTGGGCCTGGATCTGCTGGAGAGCGCGGGTGAACGCGCCGTCGAGGGCGTAGCGGCGGAAGCGGGTGGAGACCGTCTGCCACGGCCCGTGGCGTTTCGGCAGGTCACGCCACGTGACTCCAGTACGGATCTTGTAAACCATCCCGTTGATCACCCGCCGGTCCTCCACCCGCGGCCGGCCCGTGGCGGCGCGAGGTATCAGCGGTGCGAGTAACTCCCACTCCCGGCCGGTGAGTTGATGACGACGTATCACCCCACCGTGATCGAACACTTGGTGATCTTTGAAGACGGAGCCCAAAGGCTGTCCCGTAACGGATCATTGGCGCACGAGAGTGGTCGGCTGAGATCGGATGCTGGGTCCCACCCTTTGAGAGGGGCGCCGACCTCGGTTCCCCTGTGACCGCAGGACACAGCAGGGGATGGCAGGGGCCGTCCTCCCGGCAACGTGTGGATCCACCCGCCCGTGGAGATGAGCAGGACCCCTGTTATCGTGCGCCGATGTCAACGATCAAGCAGTTCCAAGTGACCTTCGACTGCGCGGAACCTGCGCGCCTCGCCGCCTTCTGGTGCGAGGTGCTGGGGTACGTCGTACCGGCAGTCCCAAAGGGCTTTGCCACGTGGGAGGAGTACCACCACTCGCTGCCGTCTGAGGAGGAGATCTACTTCGCGTGCACTGATCCCTCGGGTGTGGGCCCGCGCGTGCTCTTCCAGCGAGTTCCCGAGGGCAAGGTCGTCAAGAACCGGGTGCATCTTGATGTGCGGGTCGGCACAGGGCTCGTGGGTGACGAGCGCCTGGCCACACTCGAGGCCGAATGCGCACGGCTGATGGCGCTCGGCGCGAAACACCTGCTGACGCAGCGCGCCGATGGCGTCAACGAGTCGTGCATCACGATGCAGGACATCGAGGGCAACGAGTTCTGCCTCGCCTGATTCTCCTCCGAGACTGCGAGAGGGGGGCCGTCTCCCGGGGACCGTCGCCCTTGAGACGGCAGCCGCGGAGGATCTCCCAGGTCCTCATGCGGGCGAAGACGTGCTCGACCCATGCCCGGCAGTCGTTGCGATCGCCGGGCAAAGGCTCACCGACCACAACGACCAGGCGGGTATCCGCGTCAAGGACGATCTGGTGGTTGGTGGAGTACCGGCAGTTCTTTGACTGTTCAGCGATGCTGTGGTCCGGGGTGGGCACCAGGGTGCCGTCGACTACAGCACGGTGTCCTTGGCGAACCGGCGCCGAGGCTGGAATGCGATGCGCGGGCCGAGCTGGTCGATGACGCGGTCGGCCGCCGACTTCGAGATGCCGAACAGTGGAGCTAGTTGGCGCGCCGTCAGATCCGTGCGCCGGTAAGGACTACCAACAGCACCCGGCCCTCCAGCGGCAGACCCCACGACCGCCCCTGACCCGGGGAGCTGGCGGCCTCGCGGCGAAGCGCGGTCACAACTTGCCGAAGACGCGCGGGCTCAGCCCGGTGAACGGGGCTGTCCAGGACGGTTCCGACGCCGTGATCACACCTGACACGATCAAGATCATTGCAGAGCGAGATCACTTACGGGACAACCCCGCGCGGACGAGTCGTCGTGGGGCGCTGGGCGGCCAGTCCTCCTGAGCCATGCAGACGGCTGAGTCACGTGAGTTACACCCGGGGCGCTCTGGATTTCTGGGCACTCTCGCGAGCCGAGCTGTCGGAGGCGGCTTGTACCCTGCACTCATTCGACGATCGGACGATCACGGGTACGGGCACGGGGGCACGGGGCCCGGGTGTCCAGGGGCGGGAGCGCGGGGACTTCAATGAGTGACGCACATCCGATACAGAGCCGCAGACCGAGCCTCTCGGTCGGTGCGCGCATCATTGCCGTGGTCGTCCTCGCCGTGATCGGGGTCGTCGGTGCCTGGCTCCAGCACGACGCTCCCGGCCGGAGCGCGGAGCCCCGTACGGAGTTCACCGCGAACAACCCGCCCGCCGGTCTGCCCACCGCGCTCACCACCGGTCAGCACCTCCACTGGTCCCGCTGCACCTCGCCGCCCACCGCGCGCACGGGCTACGACTGCGCCGTGATGAAGACCCCACTCGACTACCGGAAACCAGACGGCGGGACGATCGACGTCGCCCTGATCCGACGCAAGGCCACCGGCGCGAACGACCGGCGCATCGGCTCGCTCGTCCTCAACTTCGGCGGCCCCGGCGTGTCCGGCGTGAGCGGACTGCCTGAACTCCTCAACCAGTACGCGCCGCTCCTCGACCGCTACGACCTGGTCTCCTTCGACCCGCGCGGCGTGGGAGCGACCATCCCCGTGCGCTGCGGGAAGACCGCGGACGACACCGGCTACGACGGGGCCGCCGCCTGCGCCGAGCACTCCGGTGCGCTCCTCCCGTACATCGGCACCTCGCACACCGCACGCGACCTCGACCTGATGCGCTACCTCCTCGGCGACGAGCGGCTGCACTACTTCGGCGTCTCGTACGGAACGGCGCTCGGCGCGGTCTACGCCCACCTGTACCCGTCGCACGTCGGACGGCTCGTCCTCGAAGCGTCCGTCGATCCGACCGAGGACTTCGACGAGAAGCAGGTGTCGCAGGTCAAGGCGGTCCAGGCGGCGTTCGACCGGTTCGCCGCGTACTGCGCGGCCCGTATCCGCCACTGCCCGACCGGCGACGGGCCCAAGGAGGCCGCGCGACGCATGGCGCGCCTGGCCGACCGCCTGGAGAAGCAGCCCGCCCCGGCCGGCGGCGGAAGGAACCTCGATGCCGACGACCTCGCGTACGCCGTCAGCGACCATCTCGACCTCGGCACAGACGGCTGGTCGCCGCTCGCCAAGGCCCTCACCGCGCTGATCGAGAACAACGACGGCCGTCCGCTGAGCGAGGGCGCGGACGACATCGGCTCCGCCGACCACGCGGCGACCCCGCGCGACAGCAGCCGCGCCGCCCAGATCGCGATCACCTGCGCGGACTCCAGCCTGCGACCCGGCTTCGAACGCCTCGACAAGGACGAGGCCCGCGTCAAAGCCGCCTCACCCGTCTTCGGCGCGGCCTGGTCCACCGGCGTCTACCTCTGTTACGACTGGCCGTTCGGCGGCGAGCGCGCCACGCCCCAGGTGAACGCCGACGGCGCGGTCCCCGTCCTCGTGGTCGGCGGCACCGGCGACCCGACTACCCCATACCCCGGCGCCCGCCACATGGCCCGCGCCCTGGGCGACGGTGTCGGCGTGCTTCTGACGGCCGAGGAGGAGGGTCACGGCACATACCCGCAGAACCGCTGCGTCGCGGAGACGGTCGACCAGTACCTCCGCACGGGCCGCGCCCCGGCCCCGGGGACGGTGTGCCGGGGCAGCATGTCCTGAGACCCGTAGCTGACGACCTCAACCGCAGGTCATTCCGCAGGTTCTGACAGCCGGACTTACCAGCGGCCCCGCCCGGGTCCTGGTGGCGAACGGTCGGCCGGGCGATGCCGATGACGGCGCCGGCCGGCAGGTCGCGGCCGCGGACCGAGGCGGGCGACCATCGGCAGGCGCAGGGCGCGTCGAGCCCGTGATCGTTGATCACCGATGTGTGGTGGGGACGGGTCTCGCGCAGTGATCGTCACCGATTTGATCACCGGAGGGGGGACCCGTCTGCCCCGGTCCCGGCGCGGTCGGCGGCGCCGCAGGCCGGGCAAGTTCCATGGCGACAAGGGCTACGACTACGACCACCTGCGGCGCCGGCTACGCGGCCGCGGCAGCACGCCGCGCATCGCCCGCAAGGGTCAAGGGTACGGACTCCAGCCGGCGACTCGGCCGACACCGCTGGACCACCGAACGCACCATGGACTGGCTCGCGGGATGCCGGTGTCTGCACCGCCGCTACGAGCGTGGAGCCAGCCACTTCGCGGCCTCCACCAGCATCGCCTGCACCCTCATCTGCCACCGCGGACTCACCGATCGAGATGACTTCTCTGGGCTCACTGCGAGGGCGGCGCGATCGTGCGAATGGCGCGCATCAAGTTCTCGACCGACTCGACGCCGACTGTGTGGCCGGCCGGCGGGGATTCGCGCGAGTGGGGGAGGAAGACGACCCGCACTCGTGGTCGGTGCTGAAGCGACGCGAGAGCCCCGGCACCCGTGACAGCGCACCCGATGAGGCGAGTCTCGGGCACCGCTGTGAGGAGGCGGGCGGCGCCACTGCGTACGCGCAGTGTCCTTCCCCGGGAAAGAGTTCCTTCGGGAAACACGCAGACGCAGTGGCCGGCCCGGAGCGCCTCCACCGCCGCGTCCAGGCCGCCGCCCTCCCGTCCGCGTTCGATGGGGATCTGCTGGAGACGGTCGAGCACGGCGCCGAGAGGCGGCCGTTCCCACAAGGACCGCTTGGCCAGGAACCGGACCTGCCGGTGCCGGCGTGCCGCGACGCCGACCACCAGAGCGTCCAGGGGCGTGTCATGATTGGAGATGATCAAGGCGGGTCCGGAGCGCGGAATGTGGTCCGCCCCGTCGACACTCAGCGGTCCGCGCCCTTCCACCACGACTCGGGCCGCGGCCAGAGCAAGGCGGTACGAGAGTGTCACGTGCGTTCCTCCTGGGCGTGAGGTGAAGGGGCGAGGACGCGCAGGGCACGGGACACAGACGTGAACCGCAGGCAGACGCGGTGCCCCAGCGGATCGCCGTCGACATGTACGGGCACGGGTCGGTCGGACTGGACGGTGAACTGGTCGACGTCATGCGCGAGCAGCTCGCCGGAACAGGGCTTGTGCGGTGTCCGGCCCGCCATCCGGGCGACCGAGCGGATCAGAGCGAGTGGGTTCGTCGTCCGGCGTCCGCAGAGGTCGAGCCGTGTGTCGAAGGACGCGTGAGGCGTGGCGCGCAGCGGACGGTGGCCCACATAGGTCCAGGGATCGCTGTTGGCGACGATCAGCCACCGTAGGCCGTCGTACGGCGGGAAGCCCGCCCGTTGCAGCCGCAGGCCCGGTGACGGGCGAGCGAGGAGATGGCGTGCCGCCGTGCCCGCGGTGCGCGAGAGGCTCGACCGGCGCCCCCGCGCACGTTGCTCCTCCACGGCCGTGACGATCGCGGCATCCGGGCCCACTCCCGCGGCGAAGAGGAAGTACCGCTCGTCGACACTGCCGACCCCGATCGTGCGGTATTGCGCCGTGCTCAGATGCCACCGCAGGGCGTCGGTCGCGGCCCGGAAGTCCCGGGGGAGTCCCAGGGAACGGGCGAAGACGTTCGTCGCACCGGCCGGGACCACGCCCAGAGCCGGGATGTGGCCGTGGACCCCGTCGGTGAGGAGGCCGTTCGCGACCTCGTTCGCCGTGCCGTCGCCGCCCAGCGCGACCACCACATCCATCTCCCGCCCCCGCATCGCGTCCCTGGCGAGCGTGACGGCATGACCTCGGCCGGTCGTCTCCACCGTCTCGGTCCGCGTGACGCCGCGCAACGTTTCGAGGAGACAGTCGCGCCGGGCGCGGTCGACACCCGTCGCGTGGGGGTTCACCACCACCAGTGCTGTCATCGAGGCAGAGTACGGCGGGCCGAGGGCGGTTTGCCGGGTGAAAGCCGATAATCTTTCAAGGCAGGTTCTCACATCGGCATACCACTGTCCGTGGGTGTTCCCCGTGGGACATGATGGTTCGCTCCATGCGGCCGGTGCAACGGAGCCCCGTCCGCGCGTGCTCGGCGGGCGGCGATGGCGGAGCTGGCAAGGGATCACCTGGGGCGCATGACGTTCTCCAGCGCGAGGGCCGCTCTCTTCGTGAGTCTGCGGGCACCTCTCTACGCTTTCAACATCGTCTCCGCGGAGGGCTGGGTCGAGGACCGCCCACTCGTCCTCGCGATCACCCTTCTTGCCGCGGCGGTCGACGCGGAGGTCGCCCGGCGACTGCACCGTTCGGGGCGCGACCTCATGAAGGCGCGTGTTCCGCTCGACCTGGTCTACGCGTCCCTGGGAGCGCTCGCCGTGCCCCCGACATGGCCGTACTCCGGCGTGCTCCTCTTCCTGGTGCCGACTGCCATCGAGCTCATCGCCGTACGGGGACTGCCGCTCGGTGCGCTGTACGTCGCCACGGTGGACGGCGTCATGTACCTCACCCGGATCGCGGCCGGCGCCGACCCGTACGTATTCGAGCTTCTCTTCTACGGCGGGTGGATGCTGGTCATCGGGGCCGCCGCGTTCGCGGTGACCGAACTCGCCGGACGGCAGCACCAAAGACGTTTCCTGACGGAGCGGGAGGCCTTCCGTAACATGGTCACCCTACAGACGCGCAACGACCTTCTCCTCGGCCGTGGCGGAGCCGTGGTGGAGTCGCTCAACAGGATCTGGTACCAGCTTGAGTTGACGGTGGGGGACACGGCACGTCGAGCCCACCACGCGTTCCGCCGCGAACAGGAGCACCTGTCCGACAGCACCCGGAAGCAGGCCAGGTACCTCGCGGACATTCTCCTGGAGACGGCGGCGGCACAACGCCTCGGACGGCCCGCCGTCGCGGAGCACCTGCACTTCACGATGGACAGGGAACAACGCCTCCAAGTGCTGACACCCGCCCAGGCAGGGGCGTTGACGGTCCAGCTCACCGCCCTGGACCTGACGGGGCGGCACCGAGCGGAGGTCCTCTTCAGCGACCCCGTCACCGGTGAGGCCCGGCTCTCCGTGGGCGGCCGGACGCTGCATGTCCCGCCCGCGAAAGGACGCAAGCTGGCGCTCGTGCCCGCGGCCGTGATCTTCGGCTCCGGTTCACTGCTCGCCCTCGTCAACCCGATCTACGCGGACCTGCCCCTGGCTCCTGTCCTTCTCACCATGGCGACCACGGCTGCGCTGGGCCTCGTGGCCGAGCGACGCAGAAGACGCAGACGGGAGAGGGGCCTCGGGGCTGGGATACGCGCGCTCTGGCTCACCACGCTACTTCCTGCCCTCCTCGTCCTCGGTATGACGGCCGTGCTGCCCGTCCACTGGCAGCTTGCGGACGGCCGGATCATCGTCCCCGCGATCATCGGGCTGACGGGCACGCTCTACATGGTCGGCATCATCTGGCCCGAGCTGCCGTCCCGCCTGCGCTGGTGGACCGTCGCGTTCTGTCTGGTCTGGACGTTCGTCGCCGTCCAGATGAATCCGTACGGATCTCCACCCCTCCGGTCGGTCATCGGCGCTCTGATCATTCCCGCCAGTGTGGTCATGGCGGTCCTGGCCTTCGACAACAGGAACAGGGACTTGGGCCTGCGCCTCCACGAGCGGTGGGTGGAACAGCTCCAAGCCACCGCCGAGGACATCAGGGCTCGTTGCTTCAAGGAGGAAATCGATCTGATGCAGCGTCAGATCGCGCAAGCCGCAGTCATGGTGGGCCGTGCGGAAGGCGAGCACGATGTGGCGGTTCCCACCCGGCTGCTCGCGGAGGCACGGTCCTCCCTCGAAGTTCTGCGCCATCAGAGCGCGGTGCGTGCCGCCTAGGTCAGGAGCTCACTGATGGACCGCGTAGTCATTCTCGCCCTCGGATCCCGTGGGGACGTCGAGCCGTGCGTCGCTCTTGCCAAGGCGCTGCGCCAGGACGGCTACGACGTGGTGATCCACGCGCTGGACGACTTCCGGGACATCGTCGACCGCGGGGGCATCGACTTCGTGTCCATGCGGGCGAGCCTCCCCCGGCCGGGGCGGGCGTCCCGGCAGTTGGACTGGGCGATGAGGCACGCGCACCGCCATCCGTCCGTGGCCGTGGCGGGCGTGGGCCTGTGGTTACGGGGCGTCGCGACCGACATCGCGCGCTCGGTGACGCGCCAGGTCCGCCCCACCGACACGGTCATCAGTGGAATCCTGACCCTCGACACGGCGCTGGCGCTCCGCGCGGCACTCGGATGCCGCATCGCCCTGGCGCTGTTCGCCCCGTGCCTGCCCACGCGCGATGGGCCCAGTCTCATCCAACCGCTCAGGCCCGCGCGCGCCAGCGTCCTCAACCGGGCCGGAGGCACCCTGGCGTGGGCGGCGGGCGTGTGGTGGTCCCGACCGGTCGGGGCCGTCGCGCGGCGCGAACTGGGCCTGCCCGGGCGGCGTACCGAGCGTTCCTTCCTCGCTCCCCCCGACGTTCCGGTCCTCCTCGCCGTGAGCCCCCTCCTCGTCCCCGCGGCTGCGGACTGGGGTCCCGGGGTACGGTTGACCGGACCGTGGCACATGCCCGCGCCCGACGACCACAACGTGCCCGATGACCAGAACGTGCCCGAGGACCTTATGAGGTTCCTTGACGACGGCCCCGCGCCGGTCTTCGCGAGCTTCGGCAGCGTCGGCCTGCTCTCCGACATCCCGCTGTTCGTCGAAGCCGCCGCAGCTGCGGGGGTTCGCCTGGTCACCACCGTGCCCCGCGGCTTCGGCACCGCACCGGGCCGTATCGGCGCGACAGCCTACGCGGTGGACGAAGTTCCGCACGCCTGGTTGCTGCCCCGCACCGCCGGAGTCGTTCACCACGGCGGGGCCGGCACCACGACGACCGCGCTGCGCGCGGGCGTCCCCTCCACCGCTGTCCCGCACCAGTTCGACCAGCACTACTACGCCCGTCGGCTCGCCCTGCTCGGTGTCGGACCCGCCCCAGCGCCTCGACGGGAGCTGGACAGCGCCGGGCTCGCGCGGATGATGACGGCGATGACCCGCGCGCCCGAGGCGGCGGAATACCGGCAGCGGGCGATCCGGACCTCCGTGGAAGCCGCGAGGGAGCGGGGCACCGAGGAGGCAATGCGTGTGCTGAGAACCGCACGGCTGATCTGAACCCGGCGGGGGAGACCGGAGCCGAGGCCGGCCCCGGGCGCAGCGAGTGTCGCGGCCCGCCGTTCACCTCATCCACTCGTCGTGGCGTCGATGGACACGGGCAGTACGACGTGCGGGTAGGAGCGCAGGACGGGATAGAAGGCCCGGAAACGACGGGCCGATGAGGGGGCGGCTCCGCAGGACCGGAGGAACGCGACCCACTGTTCGACGTTCCGTGCGTGATGGGCGACCCCGATATCGTCGTGCGCGGCGTTGTTCAGCACGTAGTCCCAAGCCCGCCAGCACCATCGTCCCACACGTGTCTCGGGTGCGTCCTCGATGACGACGACCGTCGACCGCGTCACCCGCAAGACCTCGCGTACGAGAGCCTCGGGGCGCTCGGCGTGGTGCAGCACGAACACGAGCAGCGCCGCGTCGAACGACTTGTCGGGGAACGGCAGTCTTTCCCCGTCGTAGAGCCGCATCGGCACCTCGGTGACGTTGTGGTCGACGACGTCCACCGCTGTCACCGAGAACCGTCCGTCAGCACCCAGCAGCTCCGCGACGCGACATCCTCCTGCCCCGACATCGAGGACGTTGCCCCCGGCGGGCAGATGCGGCCTGATCCGGTCGACAAGGGGCTCCTCCCGCCAATAGACCCGGGAGAAGGCACGTCCCACCCAGCCGAGAACACGCATGAGGCCACTATGAGGTGGCTGATTCGACGACGGCAATGCCGCCTCGGCAGGCCGAACGCGGCCACCTGCACCGCTGCCCCGGACGGAGTCCCGTCTCCGTCCACGAGCGAGCACCTGCGGCTCACTGGTCGCTGTCACAGGTGCCGCGAGGATCGTCCGTCGCTCTGAGTCCGAGCAAGCGCCGCAGAAGAGGCCGCAGTTCCTTGCCGTGCGCGAGCCGGCGCCGCTCGCCCGTACGGAACAGCGCGACCGGCAGGAGTCCCCCCAGTGTCTCGCGCAGGCGCCGGCGTTCGTAGGGAGACACCCCCGCGGACGAAGCGCCGCCCGACACCAGCGGAGGCGTGGCCCTGCTGTTCTCCGCGGCGGCCAGCGCCTCCCCGATCCGCGGTGGCGCGACGAAACCGGCGGCACGCCAGTCGACCGGCTTCCGGGGGCCCATGTCCAGGGGGGACTCCACCGCGCGGACGAAGTGCGCTGAGGACGGCACATCGAGGTAGTCGAAGGCGTAGTCGACCCCGGCCTCCTGGCACCGCAGGGAGAGTTCGGGATGCGTACGCGCGTACGAACTCACCAGGATGATCACGGGCCGCTCCGCGCCCACCAGTTCACGGATGCGCTGCGCGACCCTGGGTCCGAGGAAGCGGTCGGGCAGTTCACCGTGGCCCATCAGCACCGGATACTCCCGGTCGTCCCGGCCGTCCAGTACGACAGTGTCGAACCGGTGCCAGTCCGTCTCCTCGAACGCCGCCTCGAAGCTGTAGCCCACAGCGGTGTGCCCGGCCGTGCGCAGCCAGCCGACACGGCCGTCCAGGACATCCTCCCGCTCGTCCACCACGGCGACCCGCACGCGTACCACCCCCCTGTCCCGCACTGTAGCGGCCGGCCCGCCGGCCGGAGTCCGGCGCGTGAGAAGCGGACGGTCACCGGTCGCAAAAACCACCCCTCTGTATTGCGAACGCCCAAGTCCAGTCTGACTCCAGACGCATCGCGCAGTCCCGCTCACGGGCTGGCGAAGCACCGTGCTCCGCCGGATCTGCCCACTCCGGCCGAACCGAAAGGATCTGTCCTATGACCGGCCCGCGCAACCAAGCCCTCCTCTCGCTCCGCGCCGCTCTGATCCTCCTGCTCAGCCTGTTGGCTGCCGCAGTGGCCGGAGGCCTGACCTATCTGAGTACACACCACGTTCCCGACGCCCTCATCGCCGCGGGCGCCGCGGCGGGAGGCGCGCTGGCTCTGTTCAGCACGATCATCGAGTAAGCCGGCACCTCACGACTTCCGGCACCCGGCCGGCGTGATCCCCGATCAGGCGGGCCGGATGCCTTTCCGGTCCGGTCCGGTGGATCAACGTCGGGTCGCGGCTGCGGTGGCTGTGCCGTGGAAGACATAGGCTCTCCTGTCGTAACGGGTGACGACCGCCCGGGAGTTCTTGAGCCGGTTGATGACCCGCTGGTCCCCCCCCGCTCCGGGACCGTGTGCTTGATCCCGCGTCTTCGCAGGTAACTGCGGTTGCGGCGGGAACGCGCGGGGGCGGTCCGGGCAGTCCGGGCCGTCCGGTCGCTCACGGCGCGCGGGTCGGACCCTGCGAGCCGCACGGCAGGGTGGAACTGGGTCCACCCCTGTGGGGGTGCTGGACCGCTCGCGGGCCGAACGGGCCGTTCATAGCGTTGTGTTCATGATGAATGACACGAACGAAGAACGAAAAGGTGCCACCCGGCGGACGGCGCTGCGTGGGCTGGGACTCGCGGTGGGAGGCATGGCGCTGGCCACCGGGCTCGGAACCTCCCCTGCCGCGGCGGCCCCGCGTCGCGGGCTCGGAACGTACGTGCTGGTGCACGGTACCCACAGCGCCGGCGCGTTCTGGATGCCGATTGCGCGGGAACTGGTGCTGCGCGGCCACCGCGTCGTCATGGTGGACCAGCCGCGGCACGGCGCGGAGGCTTTCGTGGCGGAGTCGTACCAGCGGCAGGACCTCACAGCGATGGCGGTCGAGCCCTCCCCGCTGAAGGGCCTCGGGCTGGACGACTACGAGGCGCGCGTCACGGGCATCGTGCGGCAGGCCGCACGGAACGGCCCGGTGGTGCTGGTCGGGCACAGCCTGGGTGGCGTGTCGGTCAGCCGTGTCGGCGACGCCGTCCCGCACCTGCTTCACCACATCTGCTACATGGCGGCCTTCTGTCCCAGCCGCGTCCTGCCCACGGCGGACGCCTGCACGGCGGCACCCGAGAACGCGAACGCCGTCAGCCCGGTGGAGCTGACGGTGGGTGACCCGGACCGGCTCGGGGTATTGCGGCTGAACTTCCGTACCGGTGTCAGCGCTGAGTTGGCCCTCCTGAAGGAGATGATCTGCGCGGACTACCCCGACGCCGACTTCCGCCGGATACTGGCCGGCATGCAGACCGACGAGCCCGTCGCCGCCTATGCGGACCGAGCGGTCGGCCGGGCCGGCCACTGGGGACGCATTCCCCGCACGTACCTGCGTTTCGGCAGGGACCGTACGATCGCCACCGCGCTCCAGGACAGAATGATCGCGGAAGCCGACGCGTCCACACCCGGCAACAGCTTCCGCGTGCACGATTTCCCCGGGGCGTCACACGTCGGCCCTCTGGATCCCACCCCGGTTGCGGACGTCCTGGACACGCTCGCAGGGCAGGGAGGCTAAGTTCTGTCCGGCGGATCATGTGACCGTCCGATTGGGCTCGGCTGCTGGAGCACATCCAGGTCCGCGACGACGCGGTCGGGGCGGTGGAGTGGACGGTCTCGGTCGACTCCACGATCAGCCGGGCCCACCAGCACGCTGCCGGTGCCGGCACAAAGGGGCGGGCGCCGGGGACGAACTGGAAGATCCGTCACGCTCACCAGGCTCACCAGGCGCTCGGGCGGTCCCGCGGCGGGCTGACGACCAAGGGCCAGCTCGCCGCCGGCGGACGGGACCTGCCCCTGGCCATCATGGTCACACCCGGAACGTCAACGACAAACTCGCCGACCACTACCTCGCCGGGCTCCGCCTCGCCTCACTCATCCTCTGGCTGCGACGATCATGATCATTCAGCAGACAGAACCTGGTGGTCCGAGTCAGAGATTCGTCGGCAGTGGGCGGCGACTTCGTCGAGGATCCCGTCGGCGGTCTTCGTCCAGACGAAGGGACTGGGGTGTTCGTTCCAGTCGGTCGCTCCACCGGGTTCAGCCAGGACGCGCCGGTGGGCGTGAAGTGCGGGTGGAACCGCGGGTGAGCCAACAACCACTTCTTGAAGTCGGGTGTCTTGTGGGTCGTGTGGTGGGCCGGGATCAGATGCACCAGCACATACGTCCGCCACACCGACGACCGGGGCATCCACCCGGAGCCGCGACACCGCTACACGCAGCGCCGCCACCCACACGGCCACCCGGCACGGCGACCACGGCGCCTTCGCCTCCCACCAGTCGGACACCGTCGCCCTGCTGGCCCTGCTGGCCCTGCTGGCCCTGCTCGCCGGGACGTGAGCCGCCCTCCCCGCCAACACGCCGACCACCGCGGGGCGACCGCGGCCATGTACGGGGGCCTCTCGTTTGGATCAGCGGTCGGACCAGAGGAAGATGCCGCCTGTGATCCTGTGATGTGGAGTCCGGCCAGGTGGTGGTCGCGGTCCTCCCGTAGCGGGTGGCACTACCACGCCAGCGCTTCAAGCGGTCGCTGCACCGCTCGACGATGTTGCGCTGTTCACAGGCCGCGCGGTCGAAGGCGGGCGGCCTGCCGCCGACCGGTCCGCGCCGGGCCGGTCGGCCCGCTGGCCGGCCAGGTGCCGTCGACCGCCCAAATCCGCAGCCGGTTGGAGACGCCCCCCATTGTCCTACTCCTCCAGCAGGCGCACATCCACCGGGTCCCGGTCCGAAACTCGCAGGCGGTCGCGCACCCCGAATTACGGACCGTCCTGAGCGAGAGCCAGCTGCTGGTCGATCCGATGGACGACGACGAACTCCGCGCCTCGATCGAGGAACCGGCGGCCACCGCGCAGCTGGAACTCGAGGACCAGCTCACCCCCCTCATCCTGAAGGACCTGGGCCGGGCGACCGGCGGACGGTCCCCCGCGGAGGCGATGCCCCTCCTGTCCCACGTGCTGCAGGAGACCTGGAAGGAGCGCGAGGGCCTGCGGCTCACCGTCTCCGGTTACCTCACCACCGGCGGTTTCACGAAGGCCGTCGCCACCACCGCGGAGAACGTCTACCGCCGGCTCGACACGGCCGGCCAGGAGGCCGTGCGTCTCATGCTGCCCCGGCTGGCCCGGGTGAGCGAGGACGCCGCCGATACCGCGCAGCCCGTCGAATGGCCCGTACTCCTGCACGGGGTGACCGACGAGACGGTCGCCCGGGACGCGATCGAACGGTTCGCCGACGCCCGGCTGCTCACGCTCGACCTCGACACCGTCAGAATCAGCCATGAGGCGCTGCTGGGCGCCTGGCCCCAGCTGTCGCGGTGGATCGACGAGGACCGTGATGTGCTGCGCGCCCGCCAGCAGCTCTCCTCCGACGCGGCATCGTGGGAGCGCTCCGAACGGGACCCCTCCCTGCTGTACCGGGGCAACCGGCTCGCCGCGATGCGGGAGCGCACCGCCGCCCCGGGTGCCCCGCCGCTCGGCCCGGTGTCCGCCGCGTTCATGGAGAACTCCTGGCGCCGGCACACGCGCGAAGGCCGACGTCGCCGTGCCGCGTTCACCTTCTTCGTCGTCCTGGCCCTGCTGGCGACGACCGGTCTGGTCGGCGCCGGGATCTACTGGCGGCGGGCCGACCAGGCCCAACAGCGCGACCTCGCACGGTACTTGGCCGCCGAGGCCGAGGGCCAGCGCGAGCTCCATCCCGGCCTGGCCAAGCAACTCAGCCTGCTCTCGTACCGGATCGACCACGAAGCCGGCCACAGCGCCCTCCTCAACAGCCAGCGCACCCCCGGCGTGATCAACGCCGACCAACCGGCCTACGACCTCTCCTACAGCGCGGACGGCCGGGTGCTCGCCATCTCCACCGGCGACTCGATCGTGCTCCGTACCCGCAACGGTGACGGAAGGATCAGCGCCATCCTGTCCGGCCCGATCGCGGTGACCGCCGACGGCACCGTGCTCGCCGCGGCCACCTACGACGACGAAGGCTCCACCTCGGCGACCGTACGGCTGTGGGACATCTCCCCTCCCGACCACCCGCGCGAGCTGGCCGCGCCCACGACGTCGGACACGGTCACCGCGCTGGTCTTCGGCACGGACCAGAACACCCTCTTCGCCGGCACATTGGCGGGCCGGGTCCTCCGCTGGGACACCGGTGACCCGGCGGCACCGCACGCCCTGTCCGCGCTGCGCGGCCACACCGAGCAGGTCGACTCCCTGGCCGTCTCCCCCCAGCGCGGACTGCTCGCGAGCGCGAGTGTCGACGGGCGGGTACGGCTGTGGAAGACGACCGGCACCACACCCGTCGCCACGCTGCGCGCGGCACCGTACAAGACCGGCTCCCTCGGACGCACCCGGCTCCCGCACCGCATCGCCTTCGACAGTGCGGGCGGACTGCTGGCGGCACCGGCCGAGGAACCGAAGGGCGAGGACACTCTCGCGTCCCATGGCGACCTGGCCCTGTGGACGCTCGACGACCCGCGGGCTCCCCGGCAGGTCGTGGCGGCGGACAAAGGCGTGTCGAGCGGCTCCACCAGATGCGTGGACAGCGTGACCTCGATGGCGTTCGCCTCGAAGAGCGAACGGATCGTGGCGAGTTGCCCCGGAAGCTGGAAGGTCTGGATCTACGCCTACGGAACCGACGCGGTCCTGCCGGGTGCGGAGGTCACCGACTCCCGCTCGGACGGCGGGGCGGCGGCCCTGTTCGTCCCCGGCAACGCCGAGCAGCTGCTCAAGGCCACCGACCGCGGTGTCCAGGTATGGGACCTCTCCAACGGTTCCCAGCCGGGGGCGGTGGGCTTCATCCCGCCGGCGCCCGGCACCGGAGGCCGGCTGTCCCTCGCGATGTCCGGGAAGAAGCTGCTCCTCGCCTACCAGGGCGTGGGCACGAACTGGCTGCGGGATCTCAGTCTGCAAACACGGCGATCCAACCCGTTGGTCAAGACGCCCTCCCCCGACATGTTCACGGGGCAGGACATCGCCCTCAGCCCGGACGGCAAGCTCCTCGCCGACGCCGAGGTCTACACCCAGGGCATGGACACCTACGTCCATCTCTTTCTGCGCAGCACCGCCGACCCGAAGCAGAAGACGGGCATGATCGAAGTGGACAACGGTGTGGGGGCACTGGCGTTCAGTCCGACCAAGCCCCTCCTCGCCGTCTCCGACTACAACGGCCTCGTGGCCGCCAACCACAAACTCCAGGTCGTCCGGCTCTACGACATCGCCGACCCCCGGCATCCGCGGCACCTCGCCACGATCGGGGCGATGGGATACGGACTCGGCTTCTCCCCGGACGGCAGATCGCTGGTCATGAGCGGGGACGCCGAAGACGGCCCGAAGGCGGGCCGCCCGTCCGCCGGTGCGGTGGTGCGCAGTTGGGACGTCACCGACCCCGCGCATCCGTCCCCGTCGTGGTCCGTGCGCCTGCCCCTCGGCACCGACTACGCCCATGCCGCGTTCCGCCCCGACGGGAAGCTCTTCGCGCTCTACGACGACTCCGGGACGCTCCGGCTGTGGAACGTCCGCCATGACCGCCTCGACGGTCCTCCCGTCAAGGCGTCCATCGGCAGGCTCGGAGGCCCGCTGGCCTTCAGCCCCGACGGGACCCGCCTCGCGCTGATCGCGACCGACGAGGAGTACGAGAGCCGTCCCGAGGTCTGGGACGTGGGCGATCCGGACTCACCCGCCCGGCAGTTCTACATGCCGACCGCGTCGGGCGGCTTCTACTCCCTCGCCTTCACCCCCGACGGCAAGGCCCTCGCCGTCGTCCGCGCCTCCGCGGGCATCGACCTGTGGGACGCCGACCCGCAGCACGTCATCACCGACCTCTGCAACGCGGTCGGCGACCCCATCTCCGAGCAGGACTGGAAGAAGTACCTGCCGGACCGTCCCTACCGACCGCCATGCCAATGACGTGGATCACTGCGGTTCCGGTCTGCCGGTCCGCAGCGTACGGGCTTTCGGGTCGAGCCGCCGCAGGGTGTGGAATGCCTGGGCGGCGGTGAGAGATTTCATGGTGGTGCCGGCCACGCCAGGTGCGGCCCGCGAAGTGGTCCAGGCGCAGGCCGTGCTTGAGTTCCCGGCAGTCGTGCTCGATCCGCCGGCACATCCTCGTCGGGCTGGTGACCGGGCTGCTCGACCAGCAAGTCCGCAGTGGCAGCACACCGTCCCGTCGGCTGCGTCCGTCAGCCGCTTCCTGAGCGGTTCGTTGAGCGGCTGGTGCCGGATGAGCTGTGGGAAAAGGGGGAGCTGACAGGCCCGACTCCCGGGGACCGGGGCAAGTACGGCTCGAAGTTCCATTCGGTCACGGGGTGGACCGGTCCGCCCCTGTCCTTCGGTGTGCCAGGGTCCACGACGGCTCCGACAACGCCTGGGCCTACACCAAACACCTGGCGCGACACCTGCCGCGAGGCGGGCATCAGCCCCCGCTGGACCAGGCACTGGCGCCCGCAGACCAACGGCAAGGTCGTACGCTTCCACCGCGCCCTGCCGGCGGAACGGGCCTGTATCCGTCATCGAACGGGCGTCGATCCGATGGGGAAGGCGACCCGCGCTCGGCGATGAGAGCGCGGGTCGCCCGGTTACCCGATGGGATGCTGTGACGCACCTCTTCCCACTGACACTGACGCTGCCGTTGACGGCATGAGGCGTCGGGTGTGCCGGTCAGCTGGGGTCACTCGTGGAAGGCGGCCGTGCCGTTCGGGGTGCCGAGTCCGGTCGGACCGTCGTAGCCCTTCTCGGCGGTGCAGAAGTACGCCGGTGAGCACTGGCCGTTGTCCCCGCTGGTGACGTCGTTGAGCGCGTCCTGATGGGTGTACGGGAACGATGCCGGGTTCGAGCCGGAGGGCGGGGCGCCCGCGTCCGCGTAGACACCGGCTATGACCGGGGTGGCCGCGCTGGTCCCGCCGAAGACGCCCCAGCCGTTCTTCTGGTAGCTGTCGTAGACCGCGAGGCCGTGGGCCGGGTCGGCCACGGCGGCGACATCGGCGGTCATGCGCTTGGCGCAGCCGGTGTCCTTCTGCCAGGCGGGCTTGGGTTCGTACGCCGAGCAGCCGGACCCGGTTCCCTTGTCGGACTCGCTGTTCCAGACGGTCTCGTTCCAGCCGCGCTCACCGGAGGACCTGACCAGCGAGGTGCCGCCGACCGAGGTGACGTACGGCGAGCTGGAGGGGTAGCCCATCCCCCAGGCGTAGTTCCAGTCACCGGTACCGGCGACGACGGCGACGCCCGGGTGGTCGTAGTACTGCTTGTCGTAGGAGGGGTCGGACGAGGACTCCTTGAAGATGTAGCTGTTGGAGACGAACTTGGCGCCGAGGGCGACGGCCTGGTTGACGGCCTTGCCCATCTCGGTCAGGGTGCCCTTCGACGCCTCGACGAAGAGGATCTTCGCCCGGGGTGCGACGGCGGAGACCAGATCGAGATCGAGGGAGTCCTCGGCGCCCTGGTTCGCACTGGCCTTGGACGGCAGGGGGCTGGTGTTTCCCGATGAGTTGACCTTCTTGAAGCAGCCGTTGGACGTCGTGCAGGCGGGCAGGCCGTACTGCTTGCGGTAGGTCGCCAGGTCCTTCTCGGCGTTGGGGTCGTCGTAGGCGTCGATGACCGCGACGGTCTGTCCCGTACCGCCGTCGGCCGGCAGCTTGTAGGCGCTCTGGAGGTCCGAGGGACCGTAGCCGGAGGGAGCGGCCCCGGCTGTCACGCCGAGCGCGGCGACATGCTCGTGCGGCTTGTCGACCTCCAGGACGTCGCAGGAGGCGAGGGTCGTGGTGGGTGTGGCACAGAGCGGGTGCCAGACAGGCGCCGCGGACGTGCTGTGCGGGGTGTTGGCCTGGGCCTGCCCGGTCAGGGTGAGCGTGGAGACGGTGAGGAGGCCGGCCGCGCAGGCGGACAGGGCGATCACCGTTCGTCTGTCGGTGTGGTGACGCATGGAGGCTTTCCTTTCGGTGTGGGCGGATCAGTTCTTCTGGGGAAAGGGGGGTGCTGCGGAGAAGCGCGCCGACGCAGCTGTCGGCGGACCCCCGTGCCGGTCGTCGCGAAGCGTCATGCTCGCCGACGAACAAGTGCCCTCAAGGGCTGGGCAGTCGGTCGGCCACCGGGCGTGCCGTGGCCGATCACGTCCTCTGCCGGCCGGGCGGCGCCGGGGTGTCGTGGTCTGCCGGCGGTCCGGCTCAGCTCAGGGCGCCGTCGTAGTCCGGGAGCTTGAAGCCCTTCTCGTAGTGGCCGCCCTGGAAGTCCGTGGACCGGTTGCCGACATCGGCCACCAGTGTGTAGCCCTTGCTCTCGTATTCCTTGCGGCAGTTGAGTTTGACGGTGGCCTTGTCGGTGTGGCCGCTCTTGGGTTTGAGGCAGAGTCCGTCGACGGTGTATCCCGCCGAATTCAGCTGCCGCGTGGTCGAGTCACGCGCGTCCGCGTCGCGGTAGGAGGCGAACAGGATCGCGGCGCTGTGCTGGTGCGCGTAGCGGGTGGCGTCGAGGATCGCCTGCACCGGCTTGCCCGGCTCGTAGTGGGTGGCCAGAGAGGTGTTGTCGATGTCCAGGACGACGGCGAGGTGGTCGCCGGGACGCGCGCCACTCAGGCGTTGTTCGAGGTAGCTCTGGAGCGATGAGGCGACGGGTGCGACGTCGGAGAGCCACTGGTTCTCGCTGGGGGCGGCGGCCGCGGCCGCGCTGGGAGCGGGTGTCGCCCAGGCCGGGGCCGTGGCCGACGCCATGACGGCGGCGCAGGTCAGGACGCCTGCGAGCGCGATCCGCTGCTTCGCATGCATGAACATCCTCCTTGGGGCCCGGGGCGGCTCGGTGCGCGGCCCGGAACCTGTCGATGAACGGTGGGGAGAACGGGATGTGTGGTCGTGAGGCGCGCGGGGAGGGCGACGCGGCTCGGCGGAGGCAGCGGACCTCGACGCCGTAGCGGTTTTGACCAGACCGCTCACTGTTCGCTCAGGCGTAGTTGACGGACGGTCGTCGTCCACAGCGTGCTGACTTTGCCGGTGCTCACGCCAGTGGGCGGGCCGTGGTGGGTGGCGCTCTGGCCGGCCAGGGAGTGGCGGGACACATCGTGCGGCGGTCGGAGCCGAAGTGGACGGGATCGCCGCCGACGCTGGGGGCGAAGCGGCCGGGGACATGCTCGATCCGCACCGCTTCGCCGGTGCGAGTGATCACCGCGGCCGAGACGGCCGGCAGCGTGGTGCGCCGACAGCGAGGGACGTTCACCGGTCACTCCTCGGGTGGGGGAAGCGGAGGCGCGGGGAAGAGGCAGGACGGACAGGACCTGGATGACCCGTGCGGGCGGGCCGGGGCGGTCGACGCCCGAACGGAAGCAGGGAGAACGCGTCGTCCGAGCGGCTCCTGCCGTACCTTGTGGCGCCGGACAAGACTCTGGCCCCGGCCGTCGCACGTGCGCAAGGCATGGCCGCCGAGCAGATTTCTACGACTGATGGCACAACTGTTGATGAACGACGGCTGATTCTGGTTCGTACGTGTGGCAACCTCTACGCACGCCGAAGCCCGGGTTCGG
This sequence comes from Streptomyces sp. NPDC047017, assembly GCF_040644175.1. Taxonomy (NCBI): domain Bacteria; kingdom Bacillati; phylum Actinomycetota; class Actinomycetes; order Kitasatosporales; family Streptomycetaceae; genus Streptomyces; species Streptomyces sp. NPDC047017. The sequence goes on from NZ_JBEYVW010000014.1 coordinate 137,019, forward strand.
AGTGCCGGGTCAGGGCGGAGTGCGGGAGAATGGCGCTGTGCCGCCCCCCTTCGTCCGTGACCGGAGCAGAGGCGATCTTGATGACCCGTCGGCCGACACCTGAGACGGACGAGTTCGCACGGGTGCTGCGCACGGCCCTGCGGCTCAGCGGTCTGCCACTGAGCCGGGTCACCGCCCGTCTCGCAGCCCGCGGTGTCCCGTTGAGCACGGCGACACTCAGCCACTGGCAGCGCGGTCAGCGCCGCCCCGAACAGGCGGCCTCGCTGCGGGCCGTCGAGGAACTGGAACCCATCCTCGGCCTCGCCGCCGGAACCCTGACCGGTGTGCTCGGGCCGGTACTGCCCCGGGGCGCGGGGCTGCTGCCGGACGTCGATCCGGCGGTGATGCGGCGTTTGCTCGGATCCGGGTCGCCCGCCGAACAGGCCCTGGGAGTGCCCGTGGAGCGGCTGAACGAGCACCTGCGGCCGATCAGCATCCGTGACGTGGTCCACCTGGACCGGGAGGGGCGCGTGCACAAGCTCGCCGTCACCCACGTCATGCGCGCCCTGCGCGGCGGGGTCGACCGGATGACCGGGGTGTTCCAGCTCGACGAGGGGCAGGACCCGCTCGCGGGCATCGTCGTACGCTCCGGGAGCCTCGTATCGACCCGTTTCGAAGTGGTCCCGAACTGTCTGGTCGTGGAGTTCGACCTCGGACGAGTCCTGGCCCGCGGCGAGACGTCGATCGTCGAGTACGAGATGCTGGTCGGCGGCACGGACGCACCCCCTGTCAGCTCCCATGAACGGGTGATCAAGGCTCGGTTGCGGGACCTTGTCCTACAGGTCCGCTTCCATCCGGGGACTGTGCCCGCCCACTGCTCCGTCCACTACAGGCGACGGCTGGACATGGCCCCCGAGAAGGGCCGTCGTATCGCCGTCGACCAATTCCACCAGACGCATGCCGTCCTGAGCGATGCCGAGCCCGGAGTGCACGGCATCTCCTGGACCTGGCCGCCCGGCTTCCCCTCTTCCTGACTGACCACGGGTGCGGCGGCCGGGAGCGCGTGCAGGGACGGCCTCGGCCGGATCAGCGTGGTCCTGGCCCCCCCCCGGTCCTGATACGGGCCGGCCGCAGCCTGATTGCCGCGCTCCGTACGCCCACGCACTGCGCCCCCACGTCCGGCGATCCCTCCCTCCAGGCCGAGGAGATGCCCCTGCCCGCCTTCGCCGCACAACCGATGACCGCGGCGAGAAGCCGGTGCGCGCGGCCGGGGAGCAGCAGCAAGACGGCGGCCGAGACGATCGCGGTCAGAACCGGGGGCGGTCGCCTTGCCTCCGTCCAGACACCCGGCGACCGGTGCGGACGGTGGGGTGTGGTCGAGCAGGGCGTGCTCGACCGGCGGTGCGAGGGGCATGGCGTTGCCTGCCCAAGACAGGGCATTGGGGTGCGGGACGGCCGGGCCGGAGGAAAGTCGAGTGCGGCGCGGTGACGACGAGGGTGACAGCGCCGGTAGCCCGGACGCGAGCGTCCCGCCGACGAGACAAGGCCGCTGAGCTGACGGCGGGCAGCGCCAAGGTGTGGGCCGTAGCGCTCGCCGAGATGCCCTCGGAGCCCACCCGCCACCTGCTGCTGGCGAAGCCGACCGACGGGGACCACACCTTCAGCTCCGCAAGCACCCGCCATTTCACGGCACATGGGGCGAAGGTTCCGTTCGGTGAACTCCCGGCGTTCTCCCTATGGCAAGGTGATGCAGATCGACTCCACCCCGCTGGACACGATGGTCCTGCTGGACGGCGGCGTCCCGGGCCGGGTCGAGCTCCCGGCCGTGATCCACGTGGCCACCCGGACGCTGAGGCGGCAGTGCCGCGGCCCACCACGAAGGCGGTCGACGCGAGTGTGCTGCTGGCCCACACGGTCACCCGGGAGCCGATGCAGCCCGGATGTACAGACGCGCCGAAGATGTCCCGCTCGGTCCTGCCGCACCGCCGGCTGCTGAGCCTGGACGAGTGCCTGGAGCACGCCGCGTCCCGGCCGGTCATCTTCCCGGAGATGACCGGCTGCCATCACGGCAAGGAGTTCATCTCCGGCAACCTCAAGTCGTCCAACCGGTTCCTGGAGATCGATTTCCAGCCTGGACGAGTGCCCACAGGATGCGGGTGTGCGGGTCGGTGGGTTCGATGACGACGACGGTTGCTTTGTCTGTCGCTACGGAGGCGATGCTGGTGCCGCAGGTGTGGATGGGGTAGGTGTGGCGGGTGCCGTCGGTGTCGAGGGCGAGGGTGGTTGCCTGTCCTGCTCCGCTGCACTGGAAGCTGACGCGGTATCGGGCGGATGGCGCCGGGTCGATACGTACGGTGGCCGGCAGGCCGGGCTGGGACATCCCCGTGCGCAGGGGAATCTCGGAAGATGTCCGGCGAGCAGGGCGCTCCGGCGCCACTCCGCATGGGAGGCCCATTATGGATCAGGCTGATGACACAGTACATCCCGACTGGCAGCGAGGAACTTCTGCAACGGCACAAGGCCGTCATGGTGCCATGGCTGGAGCTTTTCTACGAGCATCCCAGAAGCGGAAGCCGTCCTGCTGGCCGCCTTCTCCCAGACGATCGCTCGTTTCAGCAGCAATCGGGACTTCCTGCTGAACCTGCCGGTGTTCGAGCGTCCGGCACGGCATCCCGACATCGGACTCGTCGTCGGGGACTTCACCCGTCTTCTGCTGGGCAGCTTCGCCACCACGGCGGCCGGCAGCCTACGAGAACTGGCCGGCGCGACGGATCACGAATGGCACACAGCCCGCGAGCCCCAGTTCACCGCAGGATCGACAGCTTTCAAGGAGCTGGCCCGCGACCGCCGCGAATCGCCCCCGCCGGCGGGCGTCGTCTACACCGGTCTACTGGACCGCGAGTGGACCACCCCAAGGTTCGAGCAGCACTTCGGCACATTGGCCTGGATGGTCAGCCAGACGCCCCAGGCGTGGCTGGACTGCATCGCTTGGCTCCGGGCGGACGGGGTCTGCTTGTCCTGGGACGCAGCGGAAGACCTCTTCCCTCCGGGGATGCTGGACGCGATGACCGAACTGTGCGGCGACCTGCTGCAGGCGTTCGCCCACCGGAACTGGGACGAGGCACTGCCCGTGAGCCTGCCCGCGGCCCAGCAAAGGACGCGCGACCGGGTGAATGACACGGCTCGTCCCGAGAGCGGCCGGCTTCTGCACGAACGCTTCTTCGACCTCGCCGGGACCAGTCCCGATCGGCTCGCGCTGATCAGCGAGGATGTCACAGTCAGCCGCGGTCGCGTCGCGGAACGGGCGCTGCGCGTCGCGGCCTCGCTCCGTGCCCGAGGGCTGAGTGACGGAGATCCGGTGGCCGTCTGTCTGTCTTCGCCGCTGTCGCAGATACCGGCCGTACTCGGCATCCTGGCAGCCGGAGGCTGCTACGTCCCTATCGGCCCGGATCAGCCGCTTGAGCGAGGGGAACGCATCTGCCGCAGTGCCGGTGTGCGCTTGGGGATCGATGACGGCCGGGGCCAGAAGGCGCTGCCCTCGTGGGTCACTCGGTTCACCCCGCGGGAGGCCGAGACGGCGAGACCGCTGCCCCGACCCCGCTCCGTCGCTTCGTCGTCTTTGGCCTACATCCTTTTCACCTCGGGCTCCACGGGCCAGCCCAAGGGCGTCGAGATCACGCACCGATCCGCTGTCGACACGGTGGAGGACATCAACGAGCGGTGGTCGGTGGGGCCGGCTGATCACGGGATGCTCGTTTCCGGCCTCGACTTCGATCTTTCCGTCTACGAGATCTTCGGGCCGCTCATGGCCGGCGGCGCGGTCGTCTTCCCCCACCCGGCGAACTCCCGGAACCCGCATACGTGGTTGGACTTGGCCGGTGACCATCACGTCACTCTCTGGGACTCCGTGCCCGTGCTCCTCGACGTGCTGGTCACCGCCGCCGAGAGCGGTGACCGCGCACCGAGCAGTCTGCGGCTGGTTCTCACGGGAGGGGACTGGATCGGGACCGACCTGCCGGATCGGTTGCACCGGCTGGTGCCTGACTGTCGGTTCGTCGCCTGCGGTGGTGCCACAGAGGGGACGATCTACTCCAACTACTGCGAGATCGATCACCTCGACCCGCAATGGCCGTCAGTCCCCTACGGGTGGCCGCTGAGCAATCAACGCTACCGAGTGATGGACATGTTCGGCCGCGACTGCCCGGACTGGGTGACCGGAGAGCTGTGGATAGGCGGCGTCGGTGTCGCACGGGGTTATCGCAACGACCCCGGGCGTACGGCCGAGCGCTTCCTGGAACGGGACCACTGCCGGTGGTACCGCACGGGAGATCTCGGCCGATATCGGCCCGGAGGAATAATGGAGTTCCTGGGACGGGCGGATCATCAAGTCAAAATCAACGGCTACCGGGTCGAGTTGGGAGAAGTGGAAGCCGCGTTGAACTCGCACGACCACGTCAAGCAGTCCGTCACGATCGTGACCGGTCAGGCCAGCCAACGGCAACTGGTCGCCTATGTGATGCCGGCCGGAAAGACGATCGACATCAGCGCGGTCAAAGAGCATGCCGAATCCAGACTGCCGGAGTATGCTCGCCCGGGCCACTACCGTGTTCTTCCCGAATTCCCCCTCAGCGGCAACGGGAAGGTCGACCGCAAGGCCCTCGCTTCCTGGTCGGTGCCCGAGTACCGGTCCAGTGCGGCCGAACCGCCGAGTACGGACATCGAACGGGCTCTCGCCGACGAATGGGCGAAGATTCTGCAACATCCCGTACGGTCCCGGCGCCAGAGCTTCTTCGAACTGGGAGGTGACAGCCTGCTGGCGATGAAACTGTCCATAAGCATGAGCAAGCGCTTCGGACGCTGCCTTTCACTGCGCAAACTGCTCCTGTCCCCTACCGCCGCGGGCATGGCCGCACTGCTGGAGGACGGTGAGCAGCCTCCGGAGACTGTGACGTGACCACGGACCCAGGTTCGCAGGCACGCCTTGGAGGGCCAGCTGATGTCTGGCTCCGGCGGATCGACCGCACCGGCATGGACGGCGGCGTCAGACTCGTGGCCTTTCCGCATGCCGGCGGGGGCCCGAGCGCTTATCAAGCCTGGCTGCCCGCCATCCCGCCCGGCGTCGAGCTGTGGGCGGTCGCGTACCCCGGCAGAGAAGACCGCTCCGGTGAACCACCACTGACCAGCATCGAACAAACAGCCCAGGACATCGCCGTCGCCCTGCAATGGATATCGGACACCCCCTACGTCCTTTTCGGGCACAGCATGGGCGCCGTCGTAGCCTATGAGACGTGCCATGCACTCGCATGTATCGGTGCCCCCCGTCCCGGGCACCTCTTCGTCTCCGGGAGTCCTTCACCGCCCCGAGCCGCACGCGATGCCGCCGCAGGCCGTACGGAGTACGAACTTCACTGGCTGAAGGAAGAACCGCTCCACGACTGGGCGCGCGCCGAGTTGCAGGACATGGTGAGGGACACCATTGCCTCGGACCTGCGAGCGCTGGCCGGCTATCGCGATCCCTCGGCATGGAGGACCACCACCCCTCTCAGCGTCGTCTACGGCTCCGATGATGCGGATCTCGACGACGAGGAGGCCCGGCGCTGGTCCGATTTCACCGCCGGCGACTTCAGTGTCACATCGCTTCCCGGTGACCACTTCACCTGCTTCAACCGCCCCCACGACATGCTGCAGGCGCTCAGGAACGCACTGCCGGGGTGACCCTGGCCGGGGCCGGCACCGGCCAGGTCGTCGAACGCCTCGGAGACCCTCGTCGACAACACCGGACTGCTGCCGTTGCGTGCGGTTTTTCGAACGTTTTCGGGAGGAGCGCGTACGGCGGCCGTATCCGTGTGGTGAGAGGTATGCGGATGGGGGCGGGCCTGGCCCCCGCGGGACGTCAGGGGAAACCAACCGGATGCGGGTGGCTGAGCTGTTCGAGCAGCAGATCGAGCCACCGGATGTGGCACGACGCCTGCGGATGAGCCCGAAGTCGGCCCATCGGTGGGCCCGGTCAACGGCTGGCGACGCCCCGGGCGAGGGCCGTCACGCTCCCTGCCCGGGGCGCCTGGAGCGTACGGGCCTTGGTCCAGGGCCGGGGCGGCAGGGTGGCGGCGTCGGTGCGGGAGAAGACCAGGTCGCTCATCTCCGTGACGGGCCCGTGGCACCGCACTGGCGGCACGGGCCGGCGCAGGGCGGCCGGGTAGCTGGCCGCGGCGTAGTCGTTGGGCGGCCGGTAGACATGGAAGCCATGCTCGGGCAGCGGGCCGAGGACGTCGTCAACGGCCTGGCCCTGCTTGGCCGGCAGCCTGGGGGCGACCTCGATGACCAGCTCGGCGTCGTGACGGAGCCGGCCCAGGACCGGGGCGAGCCCGCGCACGGCCGCGGCCTCGCCGCCCTCCACATCGACCCCATGGAACAGGGCGGGATGCCAGGTGGCGTTGAAGGCCGATGTGGCGAGACTGGTGACCGGGGCCGATCCGACGCAGGATGTCGTGTGAGACGGCGGTCAGGCGGGCCGTGTCCCGCTCGGAGCGGGATCCGTAGAGGCGGGTCTTTCAGGCTGCGTGGGGGTGCAGGCGTGCGGCGGTGCGTCCCAGTCGGATGGCTCCGGCCAGCGGGATCACCACGGCGATCAGGAATGTGCCTATGAGCGCGGCAACGCCGAGGCCGCCGGCGATGGCGAACGGTGCGGCAACCGCGGGGGTCACCAGTAGGGGTGAGAAAGCGCAGAGGATGCCCAGGCGCTTGTCCCGCCTGGTCCAGGCTGTAGAGCGCCAGATCCGCACGGCGGCAAGGACGGCCACGACGAGGCCGATACCGAGGACCCAGAAGAACGGGGCGCCCAGAACCATCATGCCCAGGGTCCGATTGGTGCGCGCGTCGCTTTCCGGCTGCAGCGCGTTGACGCCGGGCTCTTCGGCGATCGCGGCGGCGGCGATCTCCCGGGGGGTGCCCAGCTGGTCCAGGGCCTGCTGGACCGTCGCGTCATCGGCGTCCTGCGGCAGCACGGACTCGATGTGCTCGCGCAGGTCCGCCACCAGGTCACGGCGCCGGTCGTCGGACAGCACTGCTGCTTCCCTGTCGACCGAGGCCAGGTAAGCGCGAACCAGCGGGTGGGTCAGGGCGTTGCTCATGATTCAGCTCCAGAAACGAGGAAACGGTCAACAGCGTCACGGAAACCGGGCCAGTGCCCGGAGAACTCCTCCAGGGCCTGCCGGCCCTGGTCGGTCAGTTCGTAGTACCTACGAGACGGCCCGCTGGCCGACTCCACCAGGGAGGTGTCCGCCAGGCCACTTCTGCGCAGACGGGACAGGAGCGGATACAGCGTCCCCTGGCTGGTCGCCATGACCGGCGTATCCGCAAGAGCCTCCAGCAGCTCCACCCCATAGCGGGGCCTGTCACGCAGCAACGCCAGGACGCAGTACTCCAGCACGCCCTTGCGCAGCTGGCTCACACCGCGGGCCTCCACGTGATTGCTTGCTTTGCCAGCTACCATGCAATGCATACTACCCCAGCGTGTCAACTCCGGTTCCCGATACGCCAGGAACACGCCACGGGATGATCTCGAACGTCTGACGGGATCAGCGGCGGATGTCGGCGGTGAGGGTGTTGACGCGGTTCTCGTACGCGCGGCGGGCCTTGCGTTGTGCGGGGACGGCCGGGGCTCCCTGGGTGCCGTCGAGGGGCTGGCAGTGGACTTCAGGTGCGGCGCTGACGCGCAGGGGGTAACCCTGGCCGCGCCGTACGGTCATTCCCTGGTCGAGCGCGGCCCGCTCGGCGGGCTCCAGGTCGGCGGCACGCAGGAAGTCCGCGACCTTGCCCGGCATGTCGAGGACGACCGGCAGCTCCGGGGCGTCCTGGTCGACGGCGGTGTACTCGGGCAGGAGGTCGGCGACAGCGGTACGGATGGCCCCGCGGCTGACGTGGTGGTCGCGGGGCCAGGCCGGCGATGGACCGGCCGCCCAGATACGCGGCGCGTACGGCGGCGGCCTTCCCTGCCGTGACGGCCGGGCGTCGGGCGCCCTTGTCGCGCCCTTGGCTTCAGCGGCCCGCAGTCCGTCGTACGTCATCTCCCGCTGGAGGTCGTGCTGGAGTTCGCCGGCGGCGAGGGTCTGCACCATGAACTTCACCGTGGACAGCAGCTCGCTGGTGCGCGGGTGGCGGGCGGCGAGGTCCATCGCGGAGAACGCGCCGTCGTGGACACGCAGGGCGAGAGGGTCACGGTGGTGGACACGCAGGGCGAGAGGGTCACGGTGGAGGATGTCGAGCACGTCGAGGATGTGCCCGGTGCCGCGCACGAGGCGGAACATCTCGGAGATGTGCACGGTATCGCCCGGCCGCGCGTACCTGAGCAGCTCGCCGAACTTCGGCCGCTCCAGCGGGTGGAGGCGGCTGGAGGTGCCCGGCGTCCTCCTCGAAGACGACCGGGTCCTCGATCCCGGCCACGTCCAGGACGAGGTTCTGACGGCCGGTCGACTGCTGGTCGGTCGACACCCGCTTGTAGACCAGGCCAGATTGGCCATGCCGCTCTCCGCTGTGGTGGTTGCATCCGACCCTGACTGTCAGCAAACCCCGTCATCAGCCACCATCGGATCTGATGGGATCCGAGCCCCGAAAAGTCCGGGTTCATTGGACGCCCGCCGCGCCTGTCGTCATTCGCTCGTTCGACGACAGGCAGGGTTTCGCCGGGACACGGACGGGAGTCACTCGGCTCCCACGTCGAGGACACCGCGCACCGCGTCTCGGATATTCAGGACCATCACGTCGTCGATCTTCTCGATGCCGCCCTCACCGAAGCGGACCCATAGCGGGAAGGCGCCGGCGTCGCGGGCGAAGACGAGCTTCTCGGCAGAGGCCGGGTTCGGTGCGGAGTCGATCTCGATCACGAAGTTCGGCCCGCAGGGAATCCAGATCACCCACGTCGGCCCGGCCGTAGCGGCCCTTGCCCTCCGGTACTGCGGGTAGCCGCAGTACCTTGTAGGCGCGGGCGTAGGGGGCGAGCGGGCTGTCGCGCACCAGCTCATCCTTCAGGGAGAGCATGACCTTGGTCAGGACTCGGGTGACTTCGGCGGTTGAGGGCGGCCCGTACCCCTTCGCGCGGTCGGCGGCGACGGCTTCGGCGGCCCGCTGGGACCAGGCGGCGAGGATCTCGCCCAGGAGCCGAGCCGTGTTCTCCAGGTCGTCCTTGTCCACCCTGCGGGCCGCGCGGCCGGTGAGCTGGTGGAGCTGGCCCTCGGCCCAGTGCGCCTGGTCCAGGAGCCGCAGCACCCCGCCGTGGGCCACCGCGCGCCCGGCTTCCTCCTTGGCCGGCAGCGGCCGGGCGGCCATCTCGGTGACCTGGGCCGGCATCTCGTCAGTGCGGCCCTCCCCGCCCATCGGGAGCTTGGCTGCCCACCACCGCCACTCGGTGACCAGCGGCGCGGGGACCTTGGCGGGCGCGGGGACGGCGTCCAGCAGCGTGCCCGCGCGCCCGGCGACGGCCTTCGCGGCGGCCGGCAGCTCCTTCTTCAGCCGCTTCTCGATGGCCTGCCACCACTCCTGCCGGCACTTCCAACAGCGTCCCCGCTTCTTCGCCGCGGCCTCAGGGGTGACCCACGCGGTGTGCCCGCGGTCCGGGTGGGTGAAGGAGACCTTGTACGCGACGCACTCACGGCAGGCCGCGACGTCGCCCCCTTCCACTTCGGCAACGTGGTGCGGGTGGAGATGTTCTCCTCCCACTCGTGCCCGGCCGCGCACCGTCACCACACCTTGACCTGGATCTTCGGCGTCGCCTTCGCTGACGTCAGCCCGCCGTTGCGCTCCTGCAACCACACCGGAGCAGCCCGCCCATGCGTTGCGACGGGCCGGCCCCGGCCGCCTCATCCGGTCCGACTGCCCCGGCCGCCGGACAAGGCTGCACCGAGGGCGGATCGGAGGCCCAGCACCGCCATCTCCTGCCCGAGTGCGTCCATCTCCCGCCGCTGGGCGCCGAGATCGACGAGCCGGGCACGCGGCACCGGAGCACGCTCGACCGCGCGCACCCGGCCATCCCCCCGCTCCTCGACCGCGACGCCCCTCACGCCCGCCGCCCCCCGTCGACCGACAGCGCGATCCCGGTGACGTACGAGGCGGCGTCCGAGCAGAGCCAGACGGCCGCCGCCGCGGCCTCCTCCGGCGCGGCCAGCCGGCCGAGCGGCGTGATCGCCTCCTGCGAGGCGACCATGTCGGTGCCGGCCGCCACCGTCTCGAACCCGGGCGTGCGAGTCGGGCCGGGACAGACGGCGTTGACCCGGACACCGTCCGGCGCGTGGTCGACCGCGGCGGCCTTGGTGAGCCCGACGACGCCGTGCTTGGCGGCCACGTAGGCGGGGGCGTGCCCAATCGCGTACAGGCCGCCGTTGGAGGCGATGTTGACGATCGCGCCGCCTCCCGTGAGCAGGGGCAGCTCGTACTTCATGCACAGGAAGGTCCCGGCCAGGTTGACGTGGACCACGCGCTCGAACTCGGCCAGGGTCATCCGGTCCAGCCGCCGGTGGTGCGAGGCCAGGCCCGCGTTGTTCACGGCGAAGTCGAGGCCGCCGTACACCGCGACCGTACGCTCGACGGCCGTCCGCACGGAGTGTTCGTCGGCGATGTCGACGGTGACGGCCAGTGCTTCCCCGCCGTCCTGCCGGATCAACTCGGCCGTCTCGGCCGCCGTGCCCGCGTCGATGTCGAGCACGGCGACCGCGGCACCGTCGCGCGCGAACCGGAGCGCCGCCGCACGGCCGATCCCGCTGCCCGCGCCGGTCACCAGCCCCACCCGCCTGGGGTCTGCGGTCCGGGGGGCCGCGGGCCGGCGGTCCGCGTTCTGGGACACGCCGCTCATGCCAGCGGCTCGTGATTCGCCCAGGCGACCTTGTACGGGTGCCGCGACTGCCAGTGCTCGATGACCTCGTGCAGGCCGGGCGCGGTGAACGCCTTCGCCAGCGCGTCGATGCCGGTGACGGCGATCTGCACGATCGCGGTCGCGATCAGCGCCGGGATGGCCTCTTCGCCGGGAACCGGGAGGTGCCGCCGGGCCGCGACCGACTCGACGAGACCGGTGTCGAGCATGGCCCGTTCGATATCCGTGAGGTATCGGTTGAGGTCGGCGTCGGGCAGTGGCGGATCGAAGGACACGATCATCGTGTGCTGAAGTGCGGTTTGGGTCACGTCCTGCTCCACGTCCTGCTTCATGTCCTGCTTCATGTCCTGCCTCCTGAGTTCCCCGTGCTCCATGTGCTCGGGCATGGCTCGATTCTCGGCGGCGTACACCGCCGGCGTCCAAGACCTGTTCGCCATCGGGCGATAACCTGGAGGCATGGTTGAACTGGAGACCCGCGAGCTGGAGTACTTCCTCGCCGTCGCCGACGAACTGCACTTCGGCCGGGCCGCCGCACGGCTCTCGATCGCCCAGCCGGCGCTGTCGAAGGCGATCCGGCGGATGGAGACCCGGCTCGGTGTCCCGCTGTTCACCCGCTCCAGCCGGCACGTCGGACTCACCCCGGCCGGCGAGGCGTTGCGGGAACACGGGCGGCACGCGCTCAACGCGGTCGGCGCCGCCGTCCAGCGGGCCCGGCGCGCCGGCGCCGCCCAGCCCCATCTGCGGCTCGTGCTCAAGCCCGGCGGCGACGCCGGCCTGCTGTCGCAGATCCTGGCCGAGTACGCCCAACAGCACGACGCCCGCCGGGTGGACATCCTGTTCAGCGGCCCCGCCGACCGCACCGACTTCCTGCGCGACGGCCGGGCCGACGTCGGCCTGCTCTACGCGCCGTTCGACGACCTCGACGGCCTGGCCCACCAGACGCTGCACGCCGAGGACCGCGTCGCCATCGTCCCGTCCGGACACCGGCTGGCCGGTCGGACCTCGGTGCGCATGTCCGACCTGGCGGGGGAGACGCTGCCGCGCTGGAGAGGGATCCCCGGCGGCGACGGCACCGGCCCCGAGGTCGTCGACGTGGTGCAGCTGTTCCAGCTGATCACGGTGGGCCGGATGATCGGTGTCCTCCCGCGCTCCCTGGTCGAACCGGCCCCGCCCGGCCTGACCTGCGTCCCGGTGACCGACGCCCCGCCCAGCCGCCTCGTCCTCGCCTGGAACGAACAGGACCGCCGACCGGCGGTCGCGTCCTTCGTGACCGCCGCGCTCAGATCCCGGCCGCGCGATGATGCCATGGACCCGGGGCCGTCCTGAGTGCGTCCTGAGTGCGATCCTCGCGGCCTGACCACCGGACCACGGACCCAGGCCGAACGGGACGCGATCCCGGTGGAGACCGGCTACGCACTGCTGAGCGCCGGGGCTTCCTCGGCGCGGCCGTGTTCGCGGCGATCGCCGGACCGGCCGCCGCGTCAGTCCCCTGGCCCCGCAGCCGGTCCGCCCGTCAGATAGCGGGTGAGCATGGCGACCAGTTCTTCCTCGAACCGCGCGGTGTCGACCTGGCCGGGCCCCGCCATCACCCTGTGCACCACCGTCTCCACCGTGGAGACGACGAGCCGGGCGGCGACGTCGACGTCCGCGACCCGCACCTCCGGATGGTTCCGCAGCAGCCTGCGGGTGTAGGCGATCCGCCGCAGCTCGTCGCGGGCGATCCGCTCCAGCAACTCCGGTGCACGCGGCCCCTGTTCCTGCATCACGCGGAGCAGCTGCGGATCGTCGCGGTGGTTCTCGATCACCTTGCGCACGTGGAAGCGCAAGATGCCCTCGATGGACTCGGGCAGCGGCTCGTCCCCCTCCAGCGGGGTGGCGGCCATCCCGGCGTCGAGATGCCGGGTCAGCAGCTCGACCAGGATCGCGTCCTTGTTCGGGTAGTACTGGTACAGCGACCCGATCGACACCCGGGCGCGCTCCGCGATCCGGTTGGTGGTCCCCGCCGCGTACCCGTACTCGGCGAAAACGTGAGCAGCGGCGTCGAGAATGCGCTGCCGGGTCAGCTCCGCCCGGACCTGCCGGGGCTGTTTACGTGGCTGAAGTCCACGGCGGTCGGACGTCATGGCACCTCCTGCGCCAGGCCGTGAATGCGAGTAGCGCACGACCTGAGTAATTGCTCACAATACTGTCATGAACTGCGGTGATGCGGAGCCGAGTGTCCGCAGCCGCGTGCCGTCGCCCGGTTAAGGAAGTCGCCATGACGCACGCCCCCACCCGCCCTCGAAGGGTCTCCCCGGACGAGGTACTGGCACGGATCGGGCAGCCCGAGCCCATGATCAGAGCGAAGGTGAAGGACCGTATCGACGACTACTTCCGCTACTTCATCGCCCACTCGCCGTTCCTGATGATGGCCACGGCGGACGCGGCCGGACGCGCCGACTGCTCGCCCCGCGGCGACTATCCGGGCTTCGTGAAGGTCCTCGACGAGCACACCCTCGCCCTCCCCGACCGCCCCGGCAACAAGATCGCCGACTCCTTCCACAACCTCCTGGAGAACGACGGCGTCGGCCTGTGCTTCCTGATCCCCGGCATGCGGGAGGTCCTGCGCGTCAACGGCAGCGGTTACGTCACCGACGAGCCCGACGTCCTGGTCCGGATGCGCACCGAGGCCAAGCAGCCGGAACTGGCGATCGTCGTCGAGGTGGACGAGGTGTTCTTCCACTGCGGACGGGCCCTGCTCCGCTCCCGGCTGTGGGACCCCGCCAGCCAGGCACTCGCCGAGGAGATGCCGCCGTTCGCCGAGATCGCCGCCGCACAGTTCGGCGACGTCGTCGCACCGGAGGTGCTCGAAGGGGCCCTGGAGGACAGCTACCGGAAGCTCTACTGACCGGGGCCGGTAGGACCTATACGGGCCGATACGGACGAAGGAATACCGGTATGCACCGATACATGCGATACGTGCCGATCGGACTATGGGCCGATCAGACCGCCGCCGCCCCGCCCCCGCCGTCGGCGGCCGCCGGAGGATGAGGATCACCATGCAACAGACCGTCGTCGAGCACATCGACCGGGTCGCCGAGGACGTCGTCGCCCTCACCCTGCGCGCCCCTGCCGGACAGCTCGCACCCTGGGAGCCCGGCGCCCACGTCGACCTGTCCCTGCCCAACTGGCTGACCCGGCAGTACTCGTTGTGCGGAGACCCCGCCGACCGGGACGCCTATCGCGTCGCCGTCCGGTACGACCCGCTCAGCCGGGGCGGCTCGGAATACGTCCACCGGTTCCTGCGCCCGGGCCGCGCCCTCGCCGTCTCCCTGCCCCGCAACCACTTCCCGCTGGTCCCCGCACCGGGCTACCTGTTCCTCGCCGGCGGGATCGGCATCACCCCGCTGCTGCCGATGCTGCGCGCGACGACGGCCGCCGGACTCCCCGCGACCCTGCTGTACGCGGGCCCGTCGGCGGACAGCATGCCCTTCTCCGCCGAACTGCGCCGCGGTTACGGGGACCGGGTGCGGATCGTGGAGACGAAACGGGAGGGCAGGCCGGACCTGGACGCCCTCGCGGCCACGCTGGAGCCCGGCACCCTGGTCTACTGCTGCGGCCCCGCAACCATGCTGGCGGCGGCCGACGCGGCGTTCCCCGCGGAGCGGCTGCACAGCGAGCGGTTCCAGCCGGTGACCCGGGCCTTCGGCCCCGACACGGCGTTCGAGGCGGTGTGCGCCCGGTCCGGGGGCACGGTCGCCGTACCGGCCGACGAGTCGCTCCTCGACGCCCTCACCCACGCCGGCCACCCCCTCCCCTCCGGCTGCCGCGAAGGCGTCTGCGGCAGCTGCGAAGTCGCCGTCCTGGACGGCACACCCGAGCACCGGGACGACATCGGCGCTCCCGAGGGCCGGATGTACCCCTGCGTGTCCCGGACCCTGTCGCCCCGGCTCGTCCTCGACCTGTGACCCGCCGGGCCGCGGATCCCCGCATCCCCGCATCCCCGCATCCCCGCATCCCCGCATCCCCGCATCCCCGCATCCTCCAACCGTCCCTACGGCTGGTGCTGATGATTGTCAGTGGTCGCGGTTAGGGTGACGATCATGAGTCTGACAGCAGTGATGATTACGGTGGATTGTGCGGAACCGCGGGAGCTGGCCCAGTGGTGGGCCACCGCGCTGGGAGGCGAGATCGCCCAGGACCACGGCGACTTCGTCATCGTCAGAGCGCAGCCTGTGGCACTGGGTTTCCAGCGTGTGGCCGAAGAGCGACGGGGCAAGAACCGCGTACACGTCGACTTCGCCACCCCGCCCGGCACGGGCCTGGCGGAGGAGGTGGAGCGGTTGGTCGCTCTGGGCGCGAGCGTCATCGGCGAGCACAGCGTTCCGGGCCTGACCTGGACTGTGCTGCGGGACCCGGCCGGCAACGAGTTCTGCGTCCACTGAGGAACTTCGATCCTGCGTCGGCGCAGGCAGGAGCGGTTTGCCCGGGACCCGCGGGCTGTTGTGCCGGTGCCCGGCGAGATGGTCTCCCGTTCGCACGATCCCCTCTCGTGGTCCTTACCACTGGTCTGGCACCGGCCATTGTGCCGGGGGACTGCGGCGGGGAACATCCACGCTGCTTCGGCAGGCGTCCGCAGCTTCCGCTGAGGTCGGTCCGCGTAGGCCCGGCACGCACTCAGCAGTCCGCGCTGTAACGGACGCAGCCGGGCGGCGGGGAGTGGCTGTGGTCCCACTCCTGCCGCGCGTCCGACAGCAGCCCGCCCGCCAGGAGAGCCACCAGCAGGTGCGCGACCACCGTCCAGCGGGCACGGAAGACACAGGCGAGAACCGCCAGGACGAGCAGCACGACCAGCACTGTCCGGAGCCGCCCCATGTAGGCGAGGGCGGCCGCGTCGATGTGTGCCTGGTCGCCCTGCGCCGCCCAGACGTCCAGGCCGTAGCCGTAGATCGAGTCCACCGCGAGCCACGCGATCTCCAGCAGGAGCAGCGGGATCGCGAAGGCGAGATCCATGCCCAGGCGTGTCCGGCACGACCAAGGGCGTCGGCGTCGGGCGGCGGCTGGAGAGGTGTCCGTCATGTCTGCAGGCTGCCGCGACTGGTGGTGGCGCGCATGAGTATCCATACTCAACCGCGGTGAGTGCGGTGCGGTGCGGCCGGGGCGGTAGGTTGCCCGCATGTCTTCTGCACTTGTTGTCGGCTACGACCCGCAGGCGATCCCCGGAGTCGACGGTGAGGCGCTTCGCGCGGCCCTCGACGCGGAACTGGCCCGGTTCGGCGAGCACGGCATCGAAGCGGACATGACGCTGGTCGCCTTCGACGCCTCGGCCGAGCCCGCCCTCGTCGCGTCGCTGACCAGGCGCCCGTGGGACGTCGTGGTCGTCGGTGGCGGCATCCGCAAGACCGAGCCGTTGCTCCCGCTGTTCGAGCAGGTCCTGAACCTGATCCGGCGCCATGCGCCGCAGGCCGCCATCGCGTTCAACACCACTGGCGGAGACAGCGTGGAGGCGGCACAGCGGTGGCTGTGAGTCAGGGCCGTCCGAGCACGTCCGAGCACGTCCGAGCACGCCGGTCTCAGTCGGTCCCGTCCCCGAACGGGCCGCTGTCCCCGAACGGCCCGCCGTTCCCGAACGCGAGGCGGGCGAAGTTCTCGCCGATGCGGTGGTGTGCCGCGGGATCGGGGTGGATCTCGTCGGGCAGCGGCAACTCGGCGTAGTCCTGCTCGCCGTAGAGGCGGCGGCCGTCGAGGTGGTGCAGGTGCGGGTCGTCGGCGGCCCGCTGCTCGACGATCCGGGCGAGTTCGTCGCGGATGACGTTGAGCGTCAGGCGCCCGGCGGCGCGTTCGGCCGGATCGCCCGTCGCCTTGAACCGCAGGGTGCCGCCGGTGAAGTCGGGCGCGAGAGGGCCGGGGGTGTCCTCCTGGACCGGGCACAAGATGGGGGACACCACCAGCAGCGGCGTGGTCGGATGGCCCTCGCGGAGGGTGTCGAGGAAACCGTGCACGGCGGGACCGAAGACACGCAGGCGCATCGCGTCGCTGTTGGCGATGTTGATGCCGACCTTCAGGCTGATCAGATCCGCGGGGGTGTCCCGCATCGCGCGGGCGGTGAACGGGTCGAGCAGCGCGCTGCCGCCGAAGCCCAGGTTGACCAGCTCCACGCCGCCCCGGGCCGCGGCCAGGGCCGGCCAGACGGCGGACGGCGAGGCGGCGTTCGAGCCGTGGCTGATGGAACTGCCGTGATGCAGCCACACCCTGCGCCCGCCCTCCGCCGCCCGCTCGACGGGGGCGTTTGTGCGCAGGGCGATCACCTCGGTGATCTCCGTGTGCGGAAGCCAGATCTCGATGTCCTTGTCCCGCGCCGGAAGGCCGGTGAAGCGGGCGGTGCCGGGCGGTCCCTCGGTCAGTTCGGTGGTCTGGGCGGCCAAGTCGGTGATCGTGCGGACGTTCCCGCCGGGCACGGTGGCCTGGGCGGCGAGACGCCCGTCGACCAGCAGGTCGTACACACCGTCCGCCGGGGCGGGCAGGCCCCGGTAGACCCGCTTGGTGGGCAGTGTGTCCAGCTCGACGGCGGTCGCCCGGGTGCGGAAGACCAGCCGTACGCCCGAGGGCTGCGCCTCGGCCACGGTCAGTAGCTGGTCGGGGATCTGCCGCCGGGCCCGCGCGGGCAGGCGGTGCGGCAGCAGGCCGTGTGCCGTCGTCTCCGCGTCGAGGTGGCCGCGCAGCATGTCCGCGGTGACAGGTGTGGTGGTCCAGTCTCGTTCCGTGTACATGGTTCCCGAACCATAGCCTTGTTCCTGTCTGCCTACAAGTTTTAAATTTATGCCTAATACTATTAGGAAGGCTCTTGGGGGCGCGTTGGGTGGCACGCACGGAGCGGAAATATTCCGCTGACGGATCGTCGGCGGCATGGTTACGATGCCGGGGATGAAGAACTTCTCCTCGTACCGATGGGGGGATTCGTTCGCACAGGGTGAGTGCTGATGGCGCATCACCTCGCGAACGAGACTCCCGCTCGCCTTCTGATGTGGCAGCGCGTACGCGAGTACGCCGTGCCACCGTCCATGATCGAGACCGCGACCGCGCGGCGTACGGCCGGTGACTGGGCCGGAGCCTGCGCCGCCGCCCGCATCGACGTCGACCTCGATCTGTGCACCGTGCGCGACCGCCACGGCAGCGACCTCGCGGCCCGCCTGCGTGCGGATCTGCGCCGGCTGGCACCCGATCTGCTCCGCTGGCACATGCCCCGGATCGCCCCCGACGGACGGCTCCGCCCCGGCCTCACCCTCTCCCTGGCGCGTTACGCCGATTCCGACGGCCCGCCGCTGCACCTGGTGGTGCGGACACCGCCGGGATGGGCGGACGCCGGACAGCGGATGTCCCTGGCCCTGTGGGGGGAGGGGACCGGGCACGATGCCTTCGCCGGGCACCATCCGCGTCCGCATCAGCATCCGTATCCACGTCCGCATCCGCATCCGCATTGGTATCCGCACCCCCACCCGCATCCCGATCGCCGTTTCCGCCTGGACCTGCACCGCCACCTCTGGGACTCCGGGCGGAGCGCCGAACTGGCGTGGCGATCAGGTGTGAGCGGGACGGCGTCCCCGGCACCTCCCGATCGCACCGGCCTGCCTCCGTGGGCCGCGCCGAGGTGGGCCGCCGAGGCGGAGACGCTGCTACGGGCCGAGGGGCGCCGACCGCGCGGCGCCTTCACCGTGCGGCTCGGCGCGCGGAACCGCGCCGTGCTCGAACTCGTCGCCCCCGACGACAGCCACGCCCCGACGCTCCGGCCGCTGCGCGAAACGCTTCCGGCACAGGAAGTGGCCGCCCTGCCGGTACTGCCGGAAGCGGCGGCCCGGGTCCTCCCGGACCTGGAACTGCTGCGGGCCGGACTGGTCACGGCCGAGCGGTTGCATCCACTGGTCGCGGCGGCCCTGACGGCGAGCGGCGCGGTCCACGGACCACGAGGCCGCGCACCGCGAGGCCGCGCACCGGGGGAGTGGCGGGAAACCTCGTCCGGCCCCGGCCCCGGCCCCGGCTCCGCGTCCAGCTCCGGCCCCGGGCCCGCCGACCCGCACCGGGTGCAGTGCCGGGGCGAGGTCCACCGGATCGCGCTGCGGGACGGCGTACTGGCGGCGATCGATCACGCCCCGGACCAACTGCGCCGCGAGGAACTGCTCGTGGCGCTCGGCGGGCCACCGCTGCCCTGCCTGCGCGCGATCGACGACGTACACCGCGACCCGCAGGCACTGCCCGCGGTCCGGGAACGGCTCGGCCACGGTGACATGACCGGCGCGCTGGCAGCCGTCGAGGGACTGCTCGGCCCCGGCGCCGTCCTGCGCGACGGCCCGCTGCGGGAGGCACTGGAGTCGGCGGCCGCCCGGCGCGTCGAGCACGGCCTGTTCCGCTCGGGTCTGGCCGCCGCACACCCCGCGGCCGGAGCGCCGGCAGCCGGAAACGCCGGCGAGGGCCGCACGGCGGCGGACCGCCGTCCCCTGTCCGACCGGCGTCCTCGGCTGGACCGCCATACCCCCCTCGCGATGCGCCGCAAGCGGACCAGCCGGGCCCGCCCCCGCACCGGCCAGAGCACCTGACGTCCTCACCGCCTCACCCCTCACCACCTCACGGCGCGTTCCGCGCCGCACACACGCCCGTACGCCGGCCTCCCCACATGCACGCCCTCACACCCGTACACCGGCCTCCACCCACGCACGCCCTCACGCCCGTACGTCATCCAGGACGGCCCGCCCTTTCCCGCCCCCTCAACCCACCCCAGGTGATGCCCATATGACCTCCAGCACCCTCCTGCCCACCCCGCACCCGGCCGCCGATGCCGAGGTGTTCGCCCCCACCACCGCCCCCAGCGGACCGGAGACCGGCGCCCGTCTCGCCGTCGCCGGTGACCTCCTGACCCTCCTGCGCGCGACCAGCACGGAGCCGCGCCCCGACGAGCAGCTCGAAGCACTCACCCTCGCTGTCGCGGCCGACCTGCCCGTATTGCTCTGGGGTGAGCCGGGCATCGGCAAGACCGCGGCCCTCACCCAGCTCGCCGCCTCCCTCTACCTGCCGCTGACGACCGTGATCGCCAGTGTCCACGAACCGTCCGACTTCTCCGGGCTGCCCGTCGTGGGCGACGACCCGGCGGTGCGGGGGGTGCCGATGGCGCCGCCGCAGTGGGCCGTGGAACTGGTGCGGGCCGGGCGCGGGCTGCTCTTCCTGGACGAACTCTCCACCGCCACACCCGCCGTCCAGGCCGCCCTGCTCCGGGTCGTCCTGGAGCGGAGGGTCGGTGCGCTGCGGCTGCCGGCGGGGGTGCGGATCGTGGCCGCCGCCAACCCGCGCGCGTCCGCGGCGGACGGATGGGAGCTGAGCCCGCCGCTGGCCAACCGCTTCGTGCATCTGCACTGGGTGCACGACCGCGAGGTGGTGGTGCGCGGGCTGGGCGGGGTGTGGCCGCGGGCGGAGCTGCCCCGCCTGGTGCCGGAGCTGCTGCCGGAGGCGGTGGCGCACGCCCGGCGCGCGGTCTGCGGCTTCCTGGAGGCCCGCCCGACGCTGATCCACCGGCTGCCGAGCACCGAGACGCGGCGCGGCGGTGCCTGGCCGTCGCCCCGGAGCTGGGAGGCCGCGTTGACGCTGCTGGCCTTCGGCACCGCGGCGCGCGTCTCCCAGGACGTACTGGCCCTGCTGGTGCGGGGCGCGGTGGGGGACGGGCCGGGTCTCGAACTCCTCGCCCACCTGGACCGGATGGACCTCCCGGACCTGGAGGCGCTGCTGGCCGATCCGGACCGCGCCGAGCTGCCGGAACGCGGCGATCTGCGCCAGGCGGCACTGGAGGCGGTGGTGGCCGCCGTCGGGGCGCGGCCGGAGCGGAAACGGTGGGAGGCGGGCTGGGCGGTGCTGGTCCGGGCCCTGCAGACCGGCGCCCCGGACCTGCTGGTCGCCCCGGCGACGGCACTGGCCGCGCTGCGGCGCGACGAGTGGGAGGTCCCCGAGGCGGTGGAACGGCTGGCCGCGGTGATCGGGCTCGCCCAGCGGGCGGACCGCTCGGTGACCCGTTCCACCACACCGGCCACGGCCACAGCACCGGCCACGGCCACCGAGTTGTCCTCCCGGTGGGGCACGGGCCGGGGCACGGGAGCGCCCCGATGACACCCGCCGCGAAGCGCCCGGCCCAGGACCCGGCGCCCAGGCCCACGCCGCCGCGCCCAGGACCGCGTAAGGCGCCCCCGCCACCACAGGCTGTCCCCGCATCCGACCAACCCACCGTCCCCCTCCCCCTCCCTCTGGACATGGACAAGTTGCTGGCCGCCCGGCTGCACGCCGTGACGGTCCGTCCCTACCTGGCCAGTGCCCTCTTCGCGCTGCACGTGGTCGAGGACCGGTCCGTGCCGACGATGGCGGTGGACATCCACTGGCGCTGCTACGTCTCACCCGGCTTCGTGGCGCGCACCCCGGTGGAGGACCTGGCGGGCGTCTGGGTCCACGAGGTCTCCCACCTGCTCCGCGACCACCACGCACGGGGCGAACGCCATGCGCGCGAGCATGGGGAGTACGGCCCGGGCGAGCGGCTGCGCCGCAACATCGCCGCCGACTTCGAGATCAACGACGACATCTACGGCGACGGTCTGTCCCGGCCCGCCGGAGCGGTGGTGCCCTCGCTGCTGCGCCTGTCCGACGGACTGCTGATGGAGGAGTACCTGCGGACGGCGTCGATGTCCGGGCTCGCCGCGGAGCCGGCCTGGCTGGACTGCGGCAGCGGCGCGGACGGACAGGTCCGCCCCTGGGAGCTGGGGCCCGACGGGGCGAACGGGCTGACCAGGCAGCAGCGCGACGCGGTCCGCTTCCGGGTCGCGGAGGGGATCAGGGGCCGGCCGGGCGAGGCGCCGGAGGGGTGGCGGCGCTGGGCGGACAAGGCGTTCCACCCCCCGCAGCCCTGGCGGCAGTTGCTGGGGGCGGCCGTCCGCGCGGCGGCGGGCGCGCCTGGGACCGGTGAGAACCACAGCTACCGGCGGCCCTCCCGGCGCTCCGCCGGCGTCC
This sequence comes from Streptomyces sp. NPDC047017, assembly GCF_040644175.1. Classification (NCBI taxonomy): domain Bacteria; kingdom Bacillati; phylum Actinomycetota; class Actinomycetes; order Kitasatosporales; family Streptomycetaceae; genus Streptomyces; species Streptomyces sp. NPDC047017. Next base: position 158,872 of record NZ_JBEYVW010000014.1, read on the forward strand.
CCGGGGTGCTGCTGCCGAGCCTGCGCCGTACGCCGCCCCGGGTGTGCGTGGTGATCGACACCTCCGGTTCGGTCAGCGACGCCGAACTGGGCGGCGCGCTGCTGGAGGTGGCGGCGATCTCACGGGCGGTCGGCGGCCGGCGCGACCTCGTCTCGGTGATCTCCTGCGACGCGGCGGCCGGTGTCGCCGTCCCGCTCTGCCGCGCCGAGAGCATGGAACTGATCGGCGGCGGAGGCACGGACCTGCGTTCCGGTTTCGCCCGGGCGCTGCGCTCCCGGCCGCGCCCGGACGTGATCGTCGCTCTGACGGACGGCCAGACCCCCTGGCCCTCGGCGCCGCCGCCCTGCCGTACCGTCGTCGGCCTCTTCCCCCGCCCGGCGCGCCTCGTGCACGAGCGGGACCCCGAGTACGTCCCGGACACCCCGCCCTCCTGGGCCCGGGTCGTCACCATCGGCTGAGCGGGCGCGACAGCGCACCAGGGGCGGAGGCGGGGGTGGGGGAGGAGTCGGAGGTGAGGACGGTGTCCGTGGCGGCCCGGACCAGCCCCGTGACCGCCGCCGAACGGCTGTGCGGAGGCCAGGCGATGACCGTGGTGACCTGCGGGGCGTCGGGCACCGGCACGGCGGTCAGGCCCTCGCTCAGGACGGCGCGCCCCGACTCCGGTACGACCGCGCAGGCACGGCCGAGAGCGATGAGCTGGGTGAGCTGGGTGTGGTCGCGGACCTGCGGGCCGGGACCGTCCGGGAAGCTGCCGTCGGGACGCGGCCAGCGGGGCAGCGGCAGGTCGGGAAGGCCGGTGACCTCGGCGAGCCGCAGTCGGGAGCGGACGCTGAGCGGGTGGCCCGACGGGAGGATCGCGATCTGGCCCTCCGTGCGCAGATCCTCGGTGTCGAAACCGGCCGTGTCGTCGAACGGCCGGTGCAGCAGGGCCACGTCGGCCCGCCCGTCGCGCAGCACCCGGGCCTGCTCGCCCGGCCCGCACAGCACGACGTCCACGGCGACCGCGCCGGGCTCGGCGGCGTAGGCGTCGAGGAGTTTGGCCAGCAGCTCACCGGAGGCGCCCGCCTTCGCGGCGAGGACCACACCGGGCCGGCCGGTGGCGGCGAGGGCGGCCCGGCGGGTACGCCGCTCGGCGGCCTCGACGGCGTCCAGCGCCGCCCGCGCCTCCCGCAGCAGCACCGCCCCGGCCCCGGTCAGGACGACGCCCCGGCCGCCGCCGCGCTCCAGCAGGGCCGCGCCCAGACGCCGTTCCAGCGCGCTGACCGCCCGCGACAGCGGGGGCTGGGCGATCCCGAGCCGCTGCGCGGCCCGGCCGAAGTGCAGCTCCTCGGCGACCGCGACGAAGTACCGCAGCTCACGTGTCTCCACCCCACCAGCCTAACGCTGCGGCCAGCGGCGATACCCGCACGGTATCGCCATCCACCCGATCGGTCTTGGACACCCCGCGGCACACGGGCGCAGCATCGGAGACATGAGCGAGACGAACACCACCGACGAACAGAAGACCGCGCGGGAGACGAGGCAGGAGTCCGCGCAGGAGGCCGGGCAGAAGTCCGCGCAGAAAATCGCGCTGGTCACCGGCGCCAACAAGGGCATCGGCTACGAGATCGCCGCCGGGCTCGGAGCCCTCGGCTGGACCGTCGGAGTCGGCGCACGCGACCAGGAGCGCCGCGAGGCCGCCGTGGCGAAGCTGCGCGCGGCCGGGGCCGACGCGTTCGGCGTGCCGCTGGACGTCACCGACGACGCGAGCGTGAGCGCGGCGGCCCGGCTGGTCGAGGAACGAGCCGGACGCCTCGACGTCCTGGTCAACAACGCCGGCATCACCGGCGGCGGACCGCAGGAACCCACCACGGTCGACGTGGACCGGGTACGGGCGGCCGTGGAGACCAACGTCATCGGCGTCATCCGTGTCACCAACGCCCTGCTGCCGCTGCTGCGCCGCTCGCCGTCGCCGCGGATCGTGAACGTCTCCAGCAGCGTCGGCTCCCTCACGCTCCAGACCACGCCCGGCGCCCAGACCGGCCCGATCTCCGTCGCCTACGCGCCGTCGAAGACGTTCCTCAACGCCGTCACCGTCCAGTACGCCAAGGAACTGACCGACACGAACATCCTGATCAACGCCGTCTGCCCCGGCTACACGGCGACCGACCTGAACGCCTTCCAGGGAGTACGCACCCCGCAGCAGGGCGCGGCCTGCGCGATCCGCCTGGCGACCGTACCGGACGACGGCCCGACGGGCCGCTTCTTCGACGACGAGGGCGAAATCCCCTGGTGACGCCCGCACCGGCACGGACGCCGGCGCGTCCGGCCGCCATGCCCGCCGAAGCGCCGGTCAGCCGCCCTGGCCGGCGCTGCCGATCGGGCCGACCGTGACCGGGGTACCGCCGCCGCTCTCGGTGATGGGCAGGGAGGGGGCGCCCGGCCAGGCGAGGGTGACCGTCTTGGTCTCGTCCGGCGGGGTCACCAGCAGCCCGGTGACGCGGATGCCGGTGCCGCCCGTCTTGTTGGCCGGGTAGTGGATGCCGAAGTACGTCGACTGCCCGGCCTTGAGGACGGACCGGTCGGCCTTCTCACCGCTGCGCTTGGCGGACAGGGAACCGTAGTTGGTCTTCAGGTCGACACCCGCGTACCCGGCGAGCGTGCAGTCCCGGCCGCTGTGGTTCTTGAACTGCACCGCCACGGTGAGGTCGGGATCGCCGCCGATGGTGGCGTCCGCCGCCGTGATCGTCAGATCGCCGGTACGGCACTTGCCGGACCCGCCGGACCCGCCGCTGTGACCGGACCCGGAGCCGGACCCGGTCCCCGAGGTGGTGCCCTGCCCGCCGGTCTTCCCGGCGGAGCTGTTCCCGCCGGAGCCGCTTCCCGCGGACTCCTGCGCGCCGCCGCCCGAGGAGGACGCGGTGGCCGCGGACGACGGGGCGCTCTGTCCCGTGTCGCCGTCGTCGTTCTGGCAGGCCGTGAGCGAGAGACTCGCGGCGACAGCCAGGGCCGCGAAGGTGACCTTGTGAACGCGCATCGTTTCTTCCTCAACATGGGTGGGGACTGTTCTGACCACTCTTACCAGGGGACAGCCCTGCCCCAGCCGCACGTTCCACCTGGCCGCCGCCTAGTACATTCCTGTTACACGCACAACCGACTCACAGGACCCCCGGCGGGCACGGCATGACATGGCAGGAATGCCGGACGGGCTTGAGTCTCGCGTAGGGGGAGACGTCAAGGCAGGGGCATGAGAGGGAAGGCGACACGCTCTACTCGATCGGTGAACTGGCCCGGCGGACCGGTCTGTCGGTCAAGACCATCCGGTACTACTCCGATCGCGGCATCGTGGCGCCGAGGGACCGCAGCCCGGCCGGTTACCGCCGCAACGCACGCCGACGCCCTGGCCGTACAGATCCGCGTGCTGCGCCTGCGGCATGCCGTACTGACGGCGGTGGCCGAACGCGGGCTCACCGCTGAGGAAACGGATCTCATGCACCAGCTGGCCCAGCTCTCCGAGGACGAACGCCGCCGTCTGATCGGGGACTTCCTCGACGCCGTCTTCGACGGACCACGCGCCGACCCCGACCCCGACCCCGACTCCGCCCCCACCTCCGCCCCCACCTCCGCCTCCGCCTCCGCCTCCGCCTCCGCCTCCGCCCCCGACCTGGGACTCCGACTGCGCTTCTGTCTCCGGCTCCGGCGACACGCTCGCGGGAATCAGACGCTCGCTGACGCCCGAAGTCACCGACAGCCCCGCGGCGGAACAGGTCCGGGCCTGGGCGGAGTGGGCCGAACTGGCCATGGACCCGGATTTCCGCGCCGGCCTGCGGCGTACGGTCGAGAGCCATGCGGCCGAACAGGCGCGAGGCGGCGGCTCCATGGGGGGCGGCGGTGGCGGTCCGCGCCGCGATCTCGGTGCGGTCGTCTGTGAGCAGGTCGGCCCCGCCCTGGCGGCGGGCATCGCCCCGGCCTCGTCCCGAGCCGAGCCGATCGTCGCGGCGCTCGCGGCCCACCACGCACAGGTCCTCGGCCGCCCCGACGACACCGAATTGCGCCGCCTGCTGCCGGCCCGGCTGGAGAGCATGAGCGACCCACGCCGGGACCGTCACCTCCACCTGCTCGCCGTCATCAACGGCCGGCCCGCCCCCGAGAGCCTGTCCCCGGCGGTCGACTGGTCCGTCCGGGCCGTGCGCCTGCGAACGGGACCGTAGTGGCGGACCGTTGTACGGCGGCGGCGTACAGGCAGAGCATGGCCGCATACGATCGGCCGGTGAACGATCCCGTCATCCTGCACGCGGACGCGACACCGTCCGCTCCGGCCCTCGTCCTCCGCCCCTGGCGCACACAGGACGCCGCCGCCCTCATCGACGTGTTCCGGGACCCCACACTGCGCCGCTGGATCAGTGCGGACGTGCGGAACGAGGCCGATGCGACGCGGTGGTTGCGGGGCCAGGAGGGCGGGTGGGCGACGGGGGACCGGTACGGGTTCGCGGTCCTCGAAGCGGGAACCGGCGCCGTACGCGAGCGACTGGCCGGCCATGTGGTCCTCAAGGGCGTGGCCGCCGGGAAACCCTCGGCCGAGGTGGGCTACTGGACCGCGGCGCACGCGCGCGGTCGAGGCGTGGCGCCGCGCGCCGTGCAGGCCCTCAGCGACTGGGCCTTCGACGTCGCCCTGAAGACCGGGGCGTCGGAGCGGCTGGAGCAGTTGGAGCGGCTGGAACTACTGCACCAGGTCGACAACCTGGCCTCCTGCCGCGTGGCCCACAAGTGCGGCTACGACCTCGACACGATCCTGACCGCCGCGCCGCCCGCCTTCCCCCGCGAGGGCCACCTGCACGTACGGCGCAGGATCACTCCCGGAGGGCGGAGTCCTGAGCGACGCCGGGGTGCTGACTGATGCGGGGGTGCTGAGCGATGCTTCCAGCCGCGCGGGCCAGTACGTCGGCGGTCCGTGACCCCGCCTCGACGGCGTGGCCGGCGGTGCTGGGCAGGCAGCGCTGGTGCGCGAGGACGTACTCGGTCATGATGACGCCCGCGTGATCGGTCCCGACCTCGTCGAGCGAGACCGGCCAGCCCCGTTCCTCAAGTGCCGTGCGCAGCTCGCGTGAACGCTCGACGTCCACCACCGGATCGGCGGTGCCGTGCACCAGCCACACCGGCACGGGCGGCGGCAGGCTGTCGCCCCGGCGGAGATCGTCGAGCGGGGCGGTGCCGGTGGTGGGTGCGGCCGATCCGTACGCACCGGCGATCCCCACGACGGCGCCCGGCCGCCAGTCACCGAACGCGGCGGGGCGCACGGCGACACCCACGGCGGCCTTGGCGCCCCGCGACCAGCCGGCGAGCACGATTCGGTCCGGGTCCCCGCCGAAGCCGGCCACGTTCCGCCGCGCGAAGTCGGCGGACTCCGCCAGGTGCGTCCGCCCGCCGTCCGAGGCGTCGGGGTGCCAGTCCGGCACCAGGACGACGAGACCCCGCTCCGCCGCGGCGCGGGCGACCGGCGCGAGCACGTCCCGTTCGTCGGGGCCGCTGCCGTGCCAGAACAGCACCGCGGGCGCGGGAGCCGACGTCCCCGTCGGCCGGTAGACGTCCATGAGCCGGCCACCGGTCCCGTACCCGAGCCCCGTCCTGACGACGACCTCCGCGACCTCTACGGCCACCTCGACACCCCCGACTGGTCACACCACGCCACATCACGCCACATCACGAACCACCTCACGCTATCAACGCCGGCGTTCGACATGGAGCGCACTCCCCTACGTATACGTAGCGCCCTGGGTTCCGACCTACGGGCCGCCACCTCGGGCTGTCCGAGGCCGGCGCGCGGACGCGGCTTCCTCACCGGCCGCTACCGCTCGGTCGAGGAGATGGCGGAGACCGACGTACGGCGCAGCCGGCCGCGCTTCACCGACGGCAACCTCGAAACGCACCCTCGCGATCGTCGCGGAGCTGGACGGGCCGGCCGCCGCGAAGGGGGTCACCGCCGGTCAGCCGACGCTGGCCCGGGTGCGGCACCGGGGCGGGCGGGGACGTCGGGCCGATCCCCGGCACCAGTCTCACCTTCGTCGGCCGCTGAGCGGAACGTCAGCCGCCGGTCCCGGCCGGCTGGTCGAGGCCGAGGTCGAGGTCGAGGAGGGCCCGCTCCTCCTCGGTCAGGCGGAGGGCGCCGGCGGCGATGTTCTCGGTGAGGTGCGCCGGGTCGGCGGTGCCGGGGATGGCCAGGATGTGCGGCCCGCGGTGCAGGGTCCAGGCGAGCCGTATCTGGGCGGGCGTCGCGCCGTGGGCGCGGGCGACCGTGTGGAGGCGAACGTCCCGTTCCCGCGCCGCGCCCGCCTCGCGCCGCTGCCCGGAGATCGCGAAGAACGGCACGAAGGCGATGCCCAGTTCCCCGCACAGGTCCACGAGCCCGTTCTCGTCGGCGCGGCGCCAGTCGAGGCCGTAGGAGTTCTGCACGCAGACCACGGGCGCGATCTCCCGGGCCTCGGTGACGTGCCGCGGCCGGATGTTGGAGAGCCCGAGGTGCCGGATCAGGCCCGCCGCGCGCAGTTCGGCGAGGGCGCCGAAGTGCTCGGCGATCGAGTCCATGCCGTCGCTCCGCAGGTTCACCACGTCCAGGTGGTCCCGGCCGAGCTGGCGCAGGTTCTCCTCGACCTGCCCGCGCAACTGGTCGGGGCGGGCCATGGGCAGCCACTCACCGGACGGTTCGCGTCCCGGCCCGACCTTGGTCACCACGACCACGTCGTTGCCCCGCCAGGCCGCGAGGGCCCGGTTGATCAGCTCGTTCGCGGAGCGCAGCGGCGAGAAGTAGAAGGCCGCCGTGTCGACATGGTCGACGCCCTGCTCGAACGCGCTGTGCAGCAGCCGTACGGCGGCATCGCGGTCGATCGGCGTACCGTCGGAGTTGCCCATCATGCCGTTGCCGGTCAGCCGCATCGCGCCGTAACCGACACGGTTCACCTCCAGATCCCCGAGCTTCCAGGTCCCCGCTGCCGCCGCCGCGCTCATCGTGCTCCTTCATCCGCTTCACCTGCCGGTCCGCCAGGTCCTGGAGTATGGGGCGGGGGCCGGGCACCGCGACAGGCCGAACAGCTGGGCGAAACCTCACATCCGCATCGGGAACGAATCGCCTCGGCACCGGCGTTGGACGTACTGAGAGAGGCTGGTCAGGACGTCGGGTGCCGGGTGCCGGGTGTCAGGCATCAGGCATCAGGCATCGGGTGCTGGGCGTCGGTGCTCCGGGTCCGGGTCCGGGACGAAGGCGGGGAGCGCGGCGAGGCTGCGGCGCACGGCCTCGCCCCCGTACGCGAACATCTGCCGCTCGTAGTCGTCGACCGCGCCGAGGAGGTCGTGGCGGCCCTCGGCGGCCTCGATCAGGCAGCGGCGCAGCAGGTCGGCGTCGCGCAGGGCGGTGTTCGCGCCGTTGCCGCCGGTCGGCGAGGTGGCGTGGACGGCGTCTCCGAGCAGCGTGACCGGACCGGGCGCCCAGCGTTCGCGGGGCTCGACCACCCGAATCGACAGCAGGGTGCTGTTGTCCGGGTCGGCCTGCTCGATGAGGGCCCGCAGGTCCGGGTGCCAGCCGTTCATCCGGGACAGCGCGGCCTCCTGCGCGGTCAAGGTGCCGAGCGAGCCGTTGGGCGGCAGGATCATGGCCCAGCGCACATAGTCATGGATGTCAGGGAGTGTCACTTCGGGGGCCAGCCTCTCCGCCGCCTCCCTCGGCGGAACGGGGAACCGCATCGCCCCGAGCAGCAGGCTCACTCCGTCCCCGACGATCTTCCCGCCGTACGCCCGGGACAGGCCGGCGAACCGCTCCGTCAGCGGCGTGCGGCCGATGACGAACCGGACGCCGGTGTCCGTCGGGATGGTCTGCGGTGTCAGGGTCCGGCGCACCGCGGAGCCGACCCCGTCCGCCCCGACGAGCAGGTCGGCGGTGGCCGGATCGCGCCGCGCGAACCGGGCTCGGACCCTGCCGTCGTCCAGTACGTCGTAACCGGTCAGCGCGGCCCCGGTGTGCACGGTGAGCCCGGTCAGCAGCAGGTGCCGGAGTACGTGCCGGTCGACCACGATCCCGCTCCTGGCAGGACCGAGTTCACCGATCGTGTTCAGCTGGGTGTCCAGGGCCAGGCGCTCGACGCGGGCGTTGCTGACGACCGCGTCCAGCAGCGGGTGCCAGCGCCGCGGCAGACAGCCGCGCAGCGCCTCGAATCCGACCGGCTCCAGTACGAGCCGGTACCCCTGGAACCGTGCGGTGATCGCCGGGTCCCGCTCGTACACATCGACCTCGATGCCGGCGCCACGCAGGCCCTGTGCCAGGCACAGACCTCCCAGACCGGCCCCGACCAGGGAAACTCGCATCACACACTTCCCGGAACGGAACGAACGGAACGAACTTAGTTCGTTTCTGACGATCTAAGCTCTACTCGGTGAACTTAGATCGTGTCAAGCTATAGTGACCGTCATGCCCTCCGACCCACGGCAACGCCGAGCAGCTCGTCACGCCCAGCCCGCGGGGGAGTCCTCAGCGGCGGCACCGTCACGGTCACCGCGCAAGAAGCCCATCACGGTCGACCGGATCACCGACGCCGCTCTGCGGGTCGTGGCCACCGAGGGCTACGACGCGCTGACCATCCGCCGAGTCGCCGCGGTGCTCGGCACCGGGCCGTCGTCGCTGTACGCGCACATCGTCAGCAAAGAGGACATCGACGATCTGCTCGTCGGCCGGCTCTGCTCCGAGGTCGTACTGCCCGAACCGGACCCGGCCAGGTGGCGCGAGCAGACCCTCGACGTGTACGCGCAGCTCCGCGACCAGTACCTGAAATATCCGGGAGTCTCCCGCGCCGCGCTGGCCGTGGTCCCGACCAACCTCTCCACGCTGCGGGTCAAGGAGGGGCTTCTGGCGATCCTGCTCGCGGGCGGAATCGAACCGCGGCGCGCCGTCTGGGTGCTCGATGCCCTGTCGCTCTACGTCAACGCCTACACGTTGGAGCAGTCGCTGGTCCAGCAGCGGCGCAGCCATCCCGACCAGGAGTGGGTCCTCGGCCGCGAGGAGCTGATCCGCCGCTTCACCGCACTGCCGGCCGACACGTTCCCGCAGACCCGGCGCTACGCCGCTGAGCTGACCTCCGGCACCGGCCACGACCGGTTCGAGTTCACGCTCGGCCTGGTACTGGACAACCTCACCCAGTCCCAGTCCCAGTCCCAGTCCCAGTCCCAGTCCGAGTTCGAGGCCCAGTCCTAGCCCGAGTCCCGGCCCCCGCCCTCGCCTCTGTCTTCGCCCGCCCGGGAAGCCCGCCGCAGGCATCGCCGTAGTCAACAGTTATCCGTACCTCTGTTGAAAACGGAATGGTGAACGCATCTTGAACAACCCGGCTGGTCCGGGCCAGAGTTCGGGCAGCGGCGCACCCCCCAATACGCCGCTGGACCGGCATCTCGCGTCCCACCGACGGCTGTCCCCGAGCCCCAGGAGACATTCCGGCATCCCCACATGCGGACGGTGACGTGACATGCCCATGCAGAAAGGAAAGCTGTGCGCGTTTCTCGCATATCCCTGATGGCCACCGCGGTCGGCACGCTGCTGTCGGCCGCCGTCGTCACGGGCGCCGCTCAGGCCACCGCCGCCCCCACCGCACCCCGCTACCAGCCGGCGATGATCGCGGCGCTGGCCCATTCCCTCGGCGTCAGCGAGGACGCCGCCGTGGCCCGGCTCGACCAACAGGCCGCTCAGCAGGGCGAGTTGACCGAACTCGGCCGCTCGGGCGTGGCGACGGACGGCGCCTACTTCACCGCGGACGGCAAGCTGACGGTGAACGTCACCTCCGCCGCCGCGGCCACACAGGTCAGACAGCACGGCCTGACGGCCCGCGTACCGCGGCGCGGCGAGCACACCCTGGACCGGATCAAGGCGTCGCTCGACACCCAGGCCCTGCGCGACGCCCCCGACGGCGTCACCTCATGGTCGGTGGACCTGCCCAGCGACACCGTCACCGTGCACGTCGACCCCGCCCGTACGTCCGCGGCGGCGAAGTCGTTCCTCAAGGCGGCGGCCTCCCACGGCAGCGCGGTACGGGTCGTCCGTGACGGGCGGCGCCTCGCCCCCCAGTCGACGGTCTACCCGGGCAGCAGCATGTCCTGGACCAACAGCCAGGGCAGCTGGGTCTGTTCCGTCGGCTACGGCGCCCACGACTCCTCGGGGCGCCAGTACCTCGTCAGCGCGGGCCACTGCGTGGCCGACCTCACCGACCTGTACTTCAACAACGCGCACTTCGCGAAGGGCGTCCACAGCCGCTACGCGCTCGGCCGCCGCAGCGTCGACATGGGTATCGCCCAGGTCGACACGGACGACTCGATCGCCACCCAGGTCGGCACCTGGGGCCAGGGCTCGAACGTCGCCGTCAAGGGCGGCAAGCGTGCCGCCTCCGGGGCCTCACTGTGCAAGTCGGGCCAGACCACCGGGTGGACCTGCGGCGCGGTGAAGTCGTACAACGTCTCCGTCACCTACACCGACGAGCACGGCGGACCCGACACCGTGGTCACCGGACTGGCCAGTTCCTCGGTGTGCACGGAAGGCGGTGACAGCGGCGGCGCGTACATCTCCGGCAACCAGGCGCAGGGCATGACCTCGGGCGGCCCCACCGGCCAGCAGTGCTCGGGCACCAACTCCCGCGGCTCGTCGTACTTCCAGCCCCTCGACGACGCCCTGTCGTACTACGGCCTGACGCTCAACACCAACTGACCGGCAATCCGGAAGACGGAAGACGGAAGCCGGAAGTCGGAGGGCGGGTCCGCTGAGAGCGGGGCCGCCCTCAGTCAGGCGTATGATCCCGCACCACGGGACGCGCACCACGAACGCGCACCACGGGACGCGCACCAGCGACGCGGAGGCGCCATGAGCAGGCCGTACGAGGCCGAACCCCCCTTCGCCGCCGCCTTCGCCGCCGCCTTCCGGGACGCCGTCCAGCGCCGCGGACTCTCCCTCGACCGGGTCCGCGAGCGGCTGGCCGCCCAGGGCATCAGCGTCAGCCTCGCCACCCTCAGCTACTGGCAGCGCGGACGCAGTCAGCCGGAACAAGCACGCTCGCTGCGCGCCGTGGACGCCCTCGAAAGCATCCTCGACCTGCCGTCGGGCACCCTGCGCTCCCTCATCGGGCCGAGCCGGCCCCGCGGCCGTATCACCAGCGAAGCCCCCGGACTGGACGTGTCGCGCCAGGTGTTCGGCGAGTGCTCCCACATCGAGCTGGCCCTGGGCCCGGAGTTCCCCCAGTTCAACAGCGACCTCGTCGCGCTCTCCATCCACGAGACGGTGCAGATCGACGCGCACCGCCGGTGCCGGGCCGTCACCGTGAAACAGGTGATGCGGGCGACGCGGGACGGGGCGCGCCACATCACCGTCGTGCACGACGAGCTGTCCGCCGAGTCCGCGACCGTCATCGCCCACCACGGCCGGCTCGGCACCGTGCGCAGGCTGCCGGAGCTGCGGACGGTCGTCGCCGAGCTGGAGTTCGGCAGGCCGCTCGCCCGCGACGAGACCGCGCTGATCGCCTACACCCTGCGGTACGGCCCCGAACCTGCGGAATGCTCGCACTACGAGCGGCGCGTCCGCACCAGCCCGCACGAGTTCCTGCTGCACGTCTGCTTCCAGCCCGACGCGCTCCCGACGAGTTGTCACCGCTACTTCAAGGAGCGGATCGGCGCGCCCCTGCGCTACGAGCGCCGTATCGGCCTGGACGTGTCGCACGCCTCGCACATGCTGCTCCACAAGTGCCCGCCCGGCGTGCACGGCATGTCCTGGGAGTGGCCCCGCTGATCGGCCGCCGGGTCGTGGCGGCCGTCCGGTGTGTGGCGGCTGTCCGGGGCGTGGCCGCCCTGCGGATCGTGGTTCTGTGCGGCGACGGCGCCGGCGGGCTTACGCGTCGCCGTCCGGGCCGCCGGTGCGCGCCCTGCGGTGGGTGAGTACGGCGAGGAGGTTGTCGACGAGCCGCTCGGCGTCGGCGTCGGTGTCCAGCGGGCTGCCCAGCAGGGCGTGGGTGTAGGCGGGGGCGAGGATCAGTTCGAGGACGTCCTGGAAGTCGAGTTCACCGGTGCCGGCGGCGGCCAGCATCGCCTCGACCTGGCTGGTCCGGGGCTCGACGTACTGACGGAGCCCGCCCAGGCCCTCCACGCCCGAGCGCATCGCGGCGGCGAGGGCCCGGGCGAGGACGAGGTTCTTGTCGGCGCGCAGGTCCGCCAGGAGGTGGCGGGCGTAGACCAGCATGTCGGCGCGCAGGTCTCCGGTGACGGGCAGCGGTGAGCGCCGGCTCAGCTCCTCGAAGAGGGTGTCGAGGACGAGGCCCTCGGGGGTGCGCCAGCGCCGGTAGAGGGTCGCGGGGTGCACTCCGGAGCGCTCGGCGACCTCGGCCACGGTGATCGTGCCGTCCGGGGAGGCGTCGAGCAGAGCCCGGACCGCCGTGTGCACCGCGTCGCGCGTCCGGGCGGATCTGCCGCCCGGACGGACCGTTCCAGCTGCCTGCGTCATGGACCCCATGGTGCTCATGTTACTACCGCGACACTCTCGCGTTAGCCGTACCCGTCGTGCCCGCCGCACCAAGTAACGCGAGGGATTCGCGTTAGAGGCTCGGTCGGTGTACGCTCCAAAGCGACAGATTCGCGTTAAGGGAGGTGGGGCATATGTCTCGGGTGCTCGTGGTGGGTGGAGGGATCGCGGGGGACACCGTCGCGCTCATGCTGGGCCGGGCCGGCTGGGAGGTCACCGTCGCGGAGATCGCCCCCGCGCTGCGCGGCGGCGGCCAGTCCGTCGACCTGCGCGGCGACAGCCGTGAGGTGCTCGCCCGGCTGGGCCTGCTCGACGAGGTCCTGTCGAACCTGCTCGACCAGCGCGGCGCGGCCTGGGTGGACGGCGACGGACACCCGCTGGCGACCATGCCCGTCGAGGCGCTCGGCGGCAACGGCTATGTCTCCAAGGAGGAACTGCTCCGCTCGGACCTCGCCCGCATCCTGCACGACGCGGCGTCCGCGCACGTCACGCATCTCTTCGGCGAGACCGTGGAGGAGCTGGCGGACGCCCCGAACGGCGTGTCCGTACGGTTCCGCCACGCGCCCCCCGCCGAGTTCGACCTCGTGATCGGCGCGGACGGCGCGCACTCGCGGGTACGGCGACTGCGCTTCGGGCCCGAGGACAGCTTCCGCCGCCCCCTCGGGCTGGCACACGCCTGGTTCACCATGGACGAGACTCCGGCGACCCCCGCGATCGACGGCTGGTTCCTCACCCACAACGCCCCCGGCAGCCGCTCCGTCGAGGCACGGCCGGGACACCCCGGCCAGCAGGAGATCGGGTTCACCTTCGCGACGGCGACGCTGCCCGCTCGGCACGACCGCGAGGCCCAGTTCGCTCTGCTCGACCGGGTGTTCGCGGACGTGGGCTGGCGCACCCGGGAGCTGCTCGCCGCCGCGCGGCAGGCGCCCGACTTCGCCCTCGACACCTTCGACCAGATCCACCTGCCGAAGTGGCACGACGGCCGGGTGGTCCTGATCGGGGACAGCGCCTGGTGCGCGAGCCCTCTCAGCGGCCTCGGCACCGCCCTCGCGCTGCGCGGCGCGGCGGCGCTGGCCGACGCCATCGACACGGCCGACGCCCAGCGGCTGCCGCACCGCCTCTCGGACGCCTTGACCGCGTACGAGGCCGCCATGCGCCCGCGCGTCCAGGACGCCCAGCGACTCTTTCCCGGCCGGGTGCGCCAGGCGGCACCCCGTACCGAGCTGGGTATCCGCGCCGCCGCATGGGTGATCCGCCAGATACAGAAGCCCCACCTGGCGAAGGCCTTCACCCGCCTGGCGGGCGAGCGAGGACATGGACGGCCCCAGGCGCAGCCGGCGTGACACACGACCGGTGGGCGGAACGCCTACCGGACTGAGGCCGATGCCGTGCCGATACCGATACCGATATCGACGCCGGTGTTGATGCCGGTGCCGGTGCCGGTGCCGGCGGGCTCAGAGCCGCCAGGCCCGCAGCGCGTCGGCGACGGCGTACACGCTCAGGCGAGCGTCCCGGACCTTGCGGACCAGATCGGACAGGGCGCCGTACGGCGGGTCGATCCCCTCGCCCGCCTGCTCCATGTACTGCGCGGCGACGAACGCGGCGAAGAGGCTGTTCCGGTGCGGCAGCGGCTCAAGGCGGGCGACGGTGTGCAGCAGCGCCGCCGCGCGCCAGGCGGCATCCGGGTCGGACGTCTCGAGCGTCGGCATCCTGGTCTTGTGCCGTGCGACGGCCGCCACCAGGCCCGAGTAGTCCGTCACCGTCACGTCCTCGTGCCCGAGGGCGGCCTCCTGGACGTCGAGCAGCCAGGAGACGTCGATGTGCAGGACCATCAGGCGGCCACGGTCCCGTCGCCCCGCCGGGAGGGGGGAACCTCGTCGGGGAACGCCTCGTCGAACTCGCCGCGCAGCCTGTCGGCCCAGGCGGTGGCCCCGGCGACGAACCGCCTGCGGTGCATCTCGCGTACGCCGAGATCGTGCAGGTACTGCTTCAGGCTCTTGCCCTCCGCGGCGGCGGCCGCGCGGACGCCTTCCATTTCCTCGTCGGAGAAGGACACGTTCAGTGATGGCATACCCTGATGGTACCTACTTGGTACCTGGCTCGCCAGGGCCGACCGTTCGGCCGCCGGGGAACGGGAAAGGGGCCTTCCCCGGAACAGCCCGGGAAGGCCCCTTTCCACGGCTCCTGAAAAAGAAGCGGCATCCGTGTTCGGGTGTCAGCGCTTGAACACGTCCTTGGCCTTCTCCTTGGCCTCTCGCGCATCACCCTTGCTCTTCTGGGCCTGCCCCTCGGCGGCCATACGGTCGTTGCCGACCGCGTCGCCCAGCGCCTCCTTGGCCTTGCCCGCAGCCTGCTCGGTCTTCGCCTTGGCCTTCTCGCCGGCAGTCATGGAACGCGCCTCCTCGTGGTTTTCGTGCCGCTGTTCTGTCGCGGTAGTCCGCTTGTGCCCCGGCGATCTCCAGAGAAACAGGGTGGCAACGAGAATGTGTAAGGAATTCCGGGGAAAACGGAGGGTCAGGAGGTCGATAACTATGGTTCCTTTGCTGCTCGTTCTGCTTCTCGCCCTGGTCCTGTTCGGGATCGGCTTTGCCGTCAAGATCCTGTGGTGGGTCGCCGTCATCGTTCTGGTGCTGTGGCTTCTCGGCTTCGTCATGCGCTCCACGACGTCCGGTGGCGGCCGGGGCCGCTGGTACCGATGGTGACCTGAAAAAGCACGCGGACCACGCGCGCGCACCGCACGCGCACCGCACCCGCTCCTCTGCGGGATCTGCCGGGCCCCGGCCGTCTGACGGCCGGGGCCCGGCATGCGTGTGCGTGCGGACGCGGCCGGAGACACAGGACGGCATGGACCGCCGACGACGACGGGCCGGGAGTGGTTCATTCGGCGGCGTGCGGTGTTCCTCACCCGGCGCCGCCGGAAAACCGGTACCGGCGGAACCCCAAGATCACATAACATTCAGGGGCGAATTGATCAACTATCGCGGTCACTCGTCTAGTTGGAGAATTCTCCATGTTTCGACCAAGGGTGACCGCGTGCGGGGGAAGGAAGAACCCACGATGACGTCATCCAGTCTCCGCCGGCGCGTCGCCGGAACCGCGGCCACGGTTCTCATGATCGGTGCCGGCGCCCTGGTGGCCGCGCCCTCGGCGTCGGCCAAGGCCAACCTGCTGTCCATCGACAAGGTGACGCGGCACGCCCCCGGCCTGCAGGTGAAGGTCACCTACTCCTGCGACACCGGCATGGATCACGAACTCGTGGCCAACGCGACGACGCTGAACCACAGCGCCCACGACCAGTCCATCGCCGCGGGCACCATCAAGAAGGACCAGCTGGTCTGCGACTACAAGGACCATGTCGCGCTGGTGACCCTGCGCCCGGCCGCGGGCGCGCACTTCGACAAGGGGGACAAGGTCAAGGTCACCGTCTTCTACTTCGACAACGACGGGTTCAGGTACGGCGACGCGGAGACGGTCGCCGCCCTGTAGGACGGACCGCACTTCAGTGACCGGCGGACCCGGTCCGTGCGGGCGCGGGCTTCACAGCCGGCCCGTGCGGACCGGGTCCGCGCTCGCTGTGCGCACCGGCGGGGAGAACCGATCCGGATCGCCGCAGCCGGCCGCTCCCCTGCTCAGGAGAGGGCCGCGAAGCCGGTGCAGAGCAGGCGGACGCTCCGCGCGAACTTCTCGTCCGCGCTCAGGCGCAAGATCAGCGGCCCCGTCACCAGCGGGAAGCGTGCGCACAGGTCGGCGTACAGCTCGGGGCTGACGTCCGGGGGTGTCGTCGGCTGGTTCTGTTCCTGGAGCGCGAAGCCGGTGACATGGCTGAACAGGGTGTCGGCGGCGATGCCGCAGTGGCCGGCGGGCAGGCCGGCGTCGGCGAGGGTGCGCAGCAGGCGTTCCATGAGGCTGAGGGCACCCTGGCTGAGCATGCCGGGGCTCTCGGCGAGGAGTTGGGCGCCGCCGGGGTGCTCCTTGATGCTCAGGCGCAGCGCGGTGACCTGGGCTTCGACGCGGTCCTGCCAGGGGGCGTCGGGCGGCAGGGCGGTGAGGGCGGCGGTCCCGGCGTCGTACGCCCGGCGGCAGACCTGATCGGCCATCAGGGAGAGCAGTTCGTCCTTGCCGCGTACGTGGTAGTAGAGGCTGCCCGCGTGGGCGTCGAGGCGGTCGGCGACCTGGCGCATGGACAGGTTCTGGTAGCCGACCTCGGCGAAAACGGCCATCCCCGCATCGACGATGCGCTCCTTGGTGAGCTTCATGCGTCCCACCGTACGCCTCTTTCCAACACCGTTCGAAAACTGTGCTAGGTTTGCGCCATCAGGTTTTCGAACGGTGTTGGAAAACGCCGTGACAGGGGGGAGGGGCCGGCATGGAGGCGATCGTCTTCAACGTGACCACGGCCGCGCTGATGGTCATGATGGTCAACTGCGGATTGGGCGTCGTCGGCCGCGACACCCTGCGCGGACGGCCGCTGCCGTGGGCGGCGATCGCCCTGACCGCGCTCGCCGTCAGCGGCGTGCTGCTCCAACTGGCCTGGCCCGGGGCGATGGACGCGCTCGACGCGGACCCCGCCAGGTCCGGCTGGTGGCGCGAGTTCACCTCGGTGTTCATGCAGAACGGCGGCTTCTTCGGCGGCCTGTGGAACCTCGTCACCCTCGCCGCCGTCGCCGCGCTCGCCCAGTGGTACTGGGGCGGCTCGCTCACCCTGGTCTTCTTCCTCGCGGGCATCGTGCTCCCCGGCCGCGTCGACACCCTGCTCGGCCTCGGCGACGGCCCCAGCACCGACCCCCGCAACTTCGCGGGCAGTTCCGGCGCCACCTACTTCCTGGGCGCCACCCTCGCCCTCGCCTTCCTCACCCGCACCCGCCTCCCCAAGGAGATCGCCCTGGCGGTCGGCGTCCCGGCGCTCGGCCTCGCCATGTGGCTGGCCCAGGACAACGGCCACGGACTCGTGTCCGTCTACGGGTTCGCCCTGGCGGCGCCGGTGTGGGCCGTCCGCCGCCGACTGGGGCGACCGGCGGCCACGGCAAGCGAATCCGCGAGTGCGGGGAAGAAGTAGGAAGACAGAGAAGGAACAGAGAAGAACCAGGAAGACCGAGTGGGAAGTCGCAGCAGGAAGCAGAGGGGCGGACCGTCAACGCGTTGACGAACGGCTTGCGCCACCACCTCATCGGGACGCACCGGCCGCTCAACCGGCGGACACGGGACGGCGGGCGGGTTCCAGGCGGAGCATGGTCTGTTCGTCCTGGCTGCCTGGGGCCGCCTGGTAGACCACCATCCGCTGACCGCCCGTCCGGGCCAGCCGCATCACCTCGTACGTCAGGGTCATCGAGCCGACGGCCGGGTGGCGGAAGGTCTTCTGTCCGCCACCACGCTCGCAGACCTCGTACCGTTCCCAGATCCGTGTGAAGTCAGGCGACTTGAGGAGCAGTTCGCCCACCAGCGTGGTCAGTTCCGGGTCGTCCGGGTCGGCTCCGGCGACCGCCCGCAGGTGTGCCACCGAGTGGGAGACCGTCTCCTCCCAGGGGTCGTAGAGGGTGCGGCCCACCGGGTGGAGGAAGAGGTAGCGGGTGAGATTGCGCTGTTCCTCCGGCCAGTCCCACAGGCCCGGCAACAGCCGCCGGCCGGGCGGGTTGGCGGCCAGGACACGGTTGTGGCGGCTCACCACGTAGGCGGGCAGCGGGCGTATCGACTCCAGCATCCGCAGGACCGAGTCACGGACGGTACGGTCGGCGCAGGCCGGCAGTTCCGAGACCCGGCCCGAGGCCAGCTCGGCGAGTTCGTGCAGGCGCTCGTAGCCGTCGCCGCGCAGCCCCAGAGTGCGGCCGAGGGCGTCCACCACGGCGGGCGATGGATTGGTCTCCCGGCCGCGCTCCAGGCGGATGTAGTAGTTCACGCTCACCCCGGCCAGCGCGGCCAGTTCCTCCCGCCGCAGCCCGGGAGTACGGCGCAGCCCCGCCCCGCTGGGTAGGCCGACGTCCTCCGGGCGCACCTGCGCCCTACGCGCCCTCAGATACCTGCCGAGTTCGGTTCCCCGCCCGTCTGCTGCTGTCATCAGGCCATTGTCGCAGCCCGTCAAGGCACGTGAGGGGGTGTGCCAGGGCCTGGAACGCGACGCCCCGTAACAGCGCGGTCTGCCGAACGGGCGCTCCATGGTGGAGAGTCTTTACCGGAGCGGGCGGCCGGAGTCGGCCACCGGGGCCCAGGGGGTGCACGACACCGGACCGCGGCCCGGTGCCACCACGGCCGCCCGCCCACCCGCCATACCGCCGGCACACCCGGCCCGCCGTCAGGGAGTTCACCATGCCGTCCACTCCACGCCTCGTCCCACCGCCGCCCTCCATACCCGTCTCCGCGTCCCTCCGGCAGTCCGTCTCCGCGTCCGTTCGCGGGTCCGTCCGGCAGTCCGTTCGCGCCTCCGTCCGCGGGCGCGATGCCGAGCCGGAGACGAAGAACCGGCAGCGCAAGGGTGTGGAGCTGATCGCCGCGCTGCTCGGCTTCACCGTGATCACCATCGACGTCTCGGCGGTGAACATCGCACTGCCCGCGATCCGCGACTCCCTCAGCGGGGGGATGGCCGGACTCCAGTGGGTGGTGGACGCGTACACCCTGATGTTCGCGGCCCTGATGCTGTCCGCCGGCGCGCTCGCCGACCGTGCCGGCGCCCGCCGCGCCTATGCCTGGGGCGTCGCTCTGTTCACCCTGGCCTCTCTGGCCTGCGCGCTCGCCCCCGGCATCGGCGTCCTCGTCGCCGCGCGCGTGGCGCAGGGCGGTGCGGC
Source organism: Streptomyces sp. NPDC047017 (assembly GCF_040644175.1). Classification (NCBI taxonomy): domain Bacteria; kingdom Bacillati; phylum Actinomycetota; class Actinomycetes; order Kitasatosporales; family Streptomycetaceae; genus Streptomyces; species Streptomyces sp. NPDC047017. The sequence continues at coordinate 178,153 of NZ_JBEYVW010000014.1, forward strand.
CGCCGTCGTGATGCCCGCCTCGCTGGCGCTGGTCCGGCAGGCCTACGACGACGCCCGGGCCCGCGCTCGCGCCATCGCGCTGTGGACGGTCGGCGGTTCGGTGGCGATGGCCGCCGGTCCCGTGCTGGGCGGACTGCTCACCGACGCGGCCGGCTGGCGGTCGGTCTTCCTGCTGAACCTGCCCGTGGGCGCGGTGATCCTCGGCCTGCTGACCCGGGTACCGCGCTCCCCGCGCCGCCCCGCCGCACTGGACGCCGGCGGCCAGCTCACCGCCGTACTGGCCCTGGCCGGGCTGGCGTTCGCGGTGATCGAGGGGGGCCACCTGGGCTGGACCAAGGCCCCCGTGCTGGCCGCGGGCGCCCTCGCCGTCGTGTCCGGCTTCGCCTTCCGTACGGTCGAGGCCCGCCACCCCATGCCGATGGTGCCCCTCGGCATGCTGGCGGACCGGCGGGTGAGTGTCGCACTCGCCGTGGGCTTCGCCCTCAACGCCGCTTTCTACGGCGGGATCTTCATCCTCGGGCTGTACTACCAGCAACTGCGCGGGATGTCGGGCATCGAGGCCGGACTCATGTTCGTGCCGATGTCGGCGGTGGTGACGGGCACCAATCTGGTCTCCCCCCGGCTGGCGGAACGGGTCGGACGCCGACGGGTCATCGTCGCCGGGCAGTTGATGTTCATCGTCGCGATGGCGGCCATGCTGCCGCTGAGCGCGCACACCCCGGTGTGGCTGGTGCTGGTGCTCCTGCTGCCGCTGAGCATCGGCGGGGCGATCGCGGTGCCGGCGTTGACCGCACTGCTGATGGACGCCGTTCCCGCGGAGCGCGCGGGTACCGCCTCGGGGCTGCTCAACGCCCTGCGGCAGACCGGCGGCGCCCTCGCGGTCGCCCTCTTCGGCAGTCTGCTGGTCGGCACCGGCGACGGCTTCTCCCTGCCGGGCATGCGCATCGGCCTCCTCGCCGTCGCCGTCGTCCTCCTCGTCACCTCCGCGCTCACCCGGGTCCTGCTGCCGCGCGGCTGAGGCCGGGCGCGGGCGGGCGGCGAAGCCGGCCGGACCACGGCGGCCGTCGAGGAGCCCGCGGAGCGCATCGACCGCGATGCGCAACCGCGTTCCTCGTCGCCGTTCCTCGGCCCGGATCGCGACCGCCTTCCGCGATCGCGATCCCTCTTCCCCCCGCTATGGTCTCCCGGTGACCGAACTCGACACCCTGCACGCCACCCGCCAGGCCTACGACGCCGTCGCCGCCACCTACGCGCGCCAGTTCCACGACACCCTGGCCGGCCGCCCGCTGGAACGCGCCCTCCTGAGCGCCTTCGCGGAGCTGGTGAGGGCGGACGGTGACCGCGCGGTCGCGGACCTCGGCTGCGGACCGGGCCACCTCACGGCCCATCTCCACGGACTGGGCCTGAAGGCGTTCGGCGTCGACGCGTCCCCCGTGATGGTCGAGCTGGCTCGCGAGGCCAACCCCGGGCTGCGGTTCGAGGTCGGCTCGATGGCCGCGCTGGACATCGAGGACGGCGTCCTGGGCGGGGTGCTCGCCCGGTGGTCCGTCATCCACACCCCACCGGAGGACCTGCCCGCGATCCTGGCGGAGATCGCCCGGGTCCTGGCCCCCGGCGGACGCCTGCTGATCGAGTTCCCGGCGACGGACGGCCCGCACGAGCAGACACAGGCGTACGACCACACCGTGGCGACGGCCTACCGCTGGTCCCCCGACCACCTCGCCGGGCTCCTGCGTGACCAGGGACTGGTGGAGTCGGCGCGTCTGGTGATCGAGCCCGAGCCCACCGACCGGCGGCAGTTCCAGGAGGTCCAGCTCCTCGCGTACAAGTGCGAGGCGTAGCTGCGAGACGTAGAGCGGGGGAGGGGAGGCCAGTCGGCCGCCTCGGGGCTACGGGGGTTCATGGCCACATGGCGATGTGATCAGTGGCTCAGCGGGGCTCGCCGAACCAGTGGCCGAGCGCCGCTTCCAGGCCGTCCGCGCCGGCCCAGCACACGTACCCGTCCGGCCGGATGAGCATCGGCTCGGCGCCGCCGCCCTGGCCCACCCGGTCCCCCCGCTCCACCCGGTCCAACCCCTTCTCCACCCGGTCCACCCGGTCCGACCAGGGGGCGGCGGTCCTGGCGAAGGCCCCGGCCGGGTCCAGCAGGATGCCGCGCCCGGACCGCAGCAGTTCGTGCACCCGGGCCGGCCCGAGGCCCGGGTCCAGGTCCAGGTCCAGGTCCGGTGCGGGCCGGCCGATCAGCGGATGGGTCTCGGTGCCCGGCATCGGGTAGCGGACCGCCATCCCGGACATCAGGTCGGCGAGATGGCGCTGGACATTCGGGAGCCGGGCCATGTCCCTGAAGATCTCCCGGGCCGCCAGCACGTCCGGATCGCGGGCGCCGGCCCAGTCCATCAGCAGGCTCTGCGCCCGTACGTTGCGCAGGACGGCGGCCCCGGCCGGATGCCGTTCCGCATGATACGTGTCGAGCAGGTCCTCCGGTGCCCAGCCGTGCACCGCCGCGCCGAGCTTCCAGCCGAGGTTGAGCGCGTCCTGCATCCCGGTGTTCATGCCCTGCGCGCCGAGCGGAAGGTGGACATGGGCGGCATCGCCCGCGAGGAACACCCGCCCGTGCCGGTACTGTTCGACCTGCCGGGACGCGTTGGTGATACGGCGGGCGTAGAGCAGTTCGAGCAGCTGCACCCGTGTGCCGAACACGGTGGTCAGGCCCTGGCGGATCTCGTCCTCGGTGACCGGGACGTCCCTCGGCAGTGAGCGGCCCGGTCCGCCGATGACCAGCCGGCGCAGCCGCCTGCCCCGCGGATCGGTGCCGAGCGGGAACAGCGCCGCCCAGTGCCCGTCCTCGTTCCAGGTGTGCGAGGCGAACGCGTCGTCGCCGTTCAGCCGTACGTCGGCCGCGGTGATCGTCAACGTACCGGCCTCACCGGGGAACGCGGCCCCCAGGAGCCGCCGTACGGTGCTGTGGGCCCCGTCGGCGGCGACGAGGTACCGGGAGCGGAGGGTGGTGCCGTCGGCGAAGGCCGCGGTGACCCCGTCGCCGTCCTGGGCGAGGCCGGCCAGTTCGTGGTCCCGGCGGGCCCGAAGGCCGTGCGCGGCGAGGTGCTGCTCGAAGAAACCCTCGATCACCACCTGCGGCACGGACCGCCACGGCAGCCGGTGCCGGCTGGACTGGAGCGGGAGCGGGATACCGGCGAAGTGGCCGGTGGTGACGGGGTGATCTCCGGTGGCCAGCAAGGGCTCCAGCAGCCCCCGCTGGTCCAGCGCCTCCAGCGTGCGGGACTGCACGCCACCTGCCTTGGACAGGTCGCTGCGCCGCGACAGCTTGTCGACCAGTACGGTCGACACCCCCGCCAGCAGCAGCTCGTTGGCCAGCGTCATTCCGGTCGGGCCGGCGCCGACGATGAGGACATCGGTGTCCATGGACTCTCCTGTGGCCGTGTCGATCAGGACAGGAGCAACGCTCCGCCCGCCGAGCCGCCCAGGCCAGAAACCGGCACGATTGCGCAGACATCCGACACGCTCTAGCCTCATCTCGGTGGAATCCGACTACGACGAGCTGGACCGTCGGCTCGTACACGCCCTGCAGATCGACGGCCGCGCCCCGTTCAGCACCATCGCCGAAGTGCTCGGCGTGTCGGACCGCACCATCGCCCGCCGGTACGCCCGGCTGCGGTCGGCCGGGGCGGTACGGGTGCTGTGCGGGGTCGATCCGACCGCGCTGGGGGCCGTGCTGTGGCTCCTGCGGGTACGGTGCGCGCCGGCCGCGTCGCTCCCGGTCGCCGAGGCGCTGGCCGGACGCCCCGACACGTCCTGGGTGAGCCTCGGTTCCGGCGGCACCGAGATCACCTGTGTGGTCCGTACCGAGAGCGAGGCGGACAGCGAGGCACTGCTGCTGGCCAAACTGCCCCGCACCCCGCGGGTGGAGGGCGTGACCGCGCACTGCCTGCTGCACGCCTTCTACGGCGGACCGGACAATCTGGTCGGAAAACTCGGGTCGTTGGACGCGGCGGCGGTCGAGCGGCTGCGGCCGCCTCCGGTGCCGCGCCGGCCGGGACCGGTGCGGCTCGACGACGGCGACCGCAAGCTCCTCGCGCTGCTCGCCACCGACGGGCGGTCCGGGTACGAGCAGTTGGCCGCGGCGACCGGCTGGTCGCCGACGACGGTGCGGCGCCGGATGACGGAACTGCGCGAACACGGACTGCTCTATCTCGACATCGACGTCGACTGGCGCATGTTCGGCGTGAACACCCGGACCCAGCTCTGGCTCTCGGTCGCCCCCGCGCATCTGGAGGAGGCCGGCCAGGCGCTGGCGGGGCACCCGGAGATCGCGTTCGCCGCCGCCACGACCGGGCCGACCAACCTGTTCGCCAGCGTGGTGTGCGCCAACCAGCAGGAGCTCTACCGGTACCTGACGACCCGGGTCGCCGCGCTCCCGGCCATCACGCATCTCGAAACGGCACCGGTGATCAGGACCGTGAAGCAGGCCGCGAACCGGCCGTAGTGACCGTCGCCGGCGCCGATACCGTCACCGGCGCCGATACCGTCGCCGGCGCTGTGCGGCCTGGAGTCGGCTCAGTCGATACAGAACTCGTTGCCCTCGATGTCCTGCATCACGATGCACGAGTCGTCGCCGCCGTCGTACAGGAGCTGTACGCGTACCGCGCCGAGCGGCACCAGCCGGGCACATTCGGCTTCGAGCGCGGCCAGGCGCTCTTTCCCCAGGAGCCCGGTACCGACCCGCACGTCGAGATGCAGCCGGTTCTTGACGGCCTTGCCCTCGGGCACGCGCTGGAAGTACAGCCGCGGGCCGACGCCTGACGGATCGACACAGGCGAACCACGCATCCCGGTCCTCGGGAGCCCGGGAGCGGTGGTAGTCGTCCCACGTGGCGAACCCCGCCGGTGGCGGCGGTACGGCGTACCCCAGCACATCGCACCAGAAGCGAGCGAGACGCTCAGGTTCCGCGCAGTCGAAGGTGACTTGGAACTTCTTGATCGTGGGCATCGGCGCAACATATCAACGGCATTGGTTGTCGGCAGCCCGGTTTCTTGCCCGGTCCCTCTCCTTCACCTCGCCGGTGACGACGGCGTTCTCGGATTCCCTTGTCCGAGCCTGGAACCGGAAGCGTCCCCCATGCATCTCACCGATATGAATGCAGGTCCTCGCCACGCCGCTGCCGCAACGCTCGCTCTCCTCACCGGGGTTGCACTCGCGGCATGTGGCAGTGCGGCCGACACCATGGGCCCGGAGACGCCACACTTCGCGACAGCGCAGTCCATCACTCGGGCTGTCGTCCTCGGGCCGGACAGCCGGACCATCACGACGGTGATCGCGGTGGGCGGATGCCAAGAGGGCCGACTGACGGGCAGCGAGGCCGACTCAAAGGTCACCTTGGTGCTGTCCCTCATCACGCGCGAGCCGGCCGGCCAGGTCTGCGCAGCCGACGTCGGACTCGACCGTGTGAGTTACCGGTTACGAACCCCCTTGGGCGACCGGGAAGTGATCGACAAGGCGACGGGTAAGCCGCTGGAGGTCGTCGACAAGGGTGTGCGGCGGTAACGGCGTTCCTCTCCGTGACCGTGGTTCCTCGGCGTACCCGTGGTCAGGTGGGGGTCAGCGGCGCAGCCACTCCAGCAGTTCGTCATGGCGTATCTGGTACACCGTGCCGGCCGATCTCAGCAGGCCGCGTTCATGGCACCAGCGGAGGAACGCGGTCAGACGCCAGGGCAGCTTTCCGCGGGTGGCCGAGATGAGGCCCAGGTACTGGCGGCTGGTGACCGAGACGAAACCGGGCCCGGCGGCCACCCCGCAGGCCAGGGCCGTGGCGACGGCGAGCGGCCAGGGCGCCCGCAACCACTCGACGCACAGGGTCCCGTAGAGGGCGAGGGCTACGGCGACGGCTCCGGAGACCAGCCCCGCCATGGCGTCGTTGCGCAGGGGGGACAGCGGCGTGAGCACTCCGGGCGGGTTCGGGTCCGGGTCTCCGCCGTCGTTGCGCCGGGCGGCGCGCAGTCCTGCGGGCACTCCCACCGTCAGCCCGATCGCCCCGGCGCCGCAGCCCGCGGTGAGACCGATGAAATCGCCGAGCCGGCCGGCGAGGAATCCGGCCGCGACGGTCACCGCGAGGGCGGCCGGGGTGCCGGCCGCCATCAGATGGCGGCGGTCGATGTCCGCGCGTACCGACAGCGCCAGGCCGAAGCCGAAGACGGCTGCGAACCCGGCACCGGCGGCCAGCGCGAAGCCCGGACCGAACAGGGGGGTCAGCGGCAGCATGAGGAGGCCGCCCAGGGTGGTGCCCAGGGCGACCCGGCTCCAGCCGAGCCTGCCGCGCAGCCGTTGGAACTGGATGCGGCGGGGCTGGACGTAGCGTGCGCGTGCGTTCCAGGCCGACAGCAGCGGTGCGGGGGAGAGGAGCACGAACAGTATCGCGCCGGGCAGGGGCAGGGCGTGGTTGCGGTGGAGGCAGACCGCCAGGGCGAGCAGGGCGGGGAGCCAGCAGACGAGAGTGATCGCCGCAGTGGCGTAACGGGCGCCGCGCGGTCCGGCGACCGGCCACAGGGTATGGAGGGCCAGGTCCCGGGACGGTACGACGGCTCCGCCACTCCCACTCGCACTCCCACGGCCACCGCCATCGCCACCGTCGGGCGGTGCCGCGTGGCCGCCGCGCAGGCTCGCGGTGAGCAGCCGCAGCCACCGTGTGACGGCTTGCGCCTGGTAGGGCCGGCGCCGGTCGGCCGGGTCCGGCTCGCACAGGGCCGGGATGAACTCCTCAAGCAGCGCCGCGTGCAACTCCTCCTGCCCCTGGCCGCCCGTGTCCGGTACTCCGATGAAGGACCGGAGTCTGGCGGCTCCGGCTTCCGTCTGCGATGCCAGTGACGCCAGCGTGAGCATCCACGGTGAGGACAGCACCGCTCGCGTGGCCGTTCCCGGCGCGAAGAGACCGTCCTTCCACACGGCGAGCCGGGACCTGTTCCTGGTCCGTTCCTCCAGGAACCGCAGCCCGTCGACCGGCTGGACCTCCTCGATCCGCGCCCTCGCACAGTCCAGCAGCCGCTGCTCGGCGCGGCCGAGTTCGTCGTACTCGTCCGAGCGGCAGGTCAGCGCCAACGGGCCTGGAAAACGGTTGAGTTGGACGAGCGCGGCGACGGCTCTGGGCCGTCCGCCGTACGGCGGGTCCATCTCGTCGAGGCCGTCCAGGACCGGCATGACATGCCCGAACGCCAGCAGGTCCCGCGTCGTGGCCTGGGAACCGCCCAGGTACTCCTGGCCCAGGCGGGCGCTGAACCAGTCGGCGAACGGCACGCCGGTGTCCCACTCCGACAGGCCGACCGGCACCGGCACCGGGCCGTCGTAGTGCTTGCGGGCGAGGACCCGATGGACGAGTTCGAGAGCGAGGAGTGTCTTGCCGGAGCCGGGGCCGCCCGTGATGACCAGGCGTCTGGGCCGCAGCCCGTCCAGGTAGCGGGCGATGCGGTCGAAGTCGCCGCGCGGCCAGGCGCTGTCCGCGTCCCGGCCGTCCTGCGGGACGGTGACGAAGGTGACGTTGATGGCCTTGCTGTCGTTGCCCAGCAGTTGCCAACGCCGTCGCTCCACCTCCCCCCGGACGGCCTGGCGCAGCCTGTGGACCGCAGCTTCCCGGCCGGCCCCCGGTGACCGCGGGCCACGGAACCGTTCGATGCCCCACCCGGCCAGCAGGCCGGAGAGGGTCGATCCGATCGGCCACGTGGCGCCCGACGCGGGCGGGGAGAGGGCCAGGAGCACCAGGATCGTCATCGCCCCTCCCACGGCGGGCACCAGCAGCTTCGCCGAGCGGCGCCGTGAGGAGGGCGGCGGTGGGGTGAGGGGCGCGTACTCCGCGTACTCGGGCTCGTCGTCGGGCTCCGGCGGCTCCCCGCCCACATCCTCGGTGACGAACCGGACGCCCTGGGCGCGTAAGGTCTCCTCGAATCCCGGCAGTCGGGCCAGGACGCTGACGGGCACTGCCTCCAGCACACCGGGCGCGAAGCTCTTCTCGGTCGTCACGACCGCGATCAGCAGCGGTCCGCACAGGAGCCCGGTACCTGAACTGCCGTGCCACCCCGCACGGTTCGGCACGATACCCACGTCGACATGCACCGTGGTCATCCCCGACTTCATGCCGTGCAACGGGTCCACATGGCCGCGTATCGGCATGGTGTCCCGCGCGTGGTCGGGACGCGCGACCGCGTCGGGGAAGCCCAGGCCGAGGCAGGGCACGCGGTGATCGCCCACGATCCGCCCGAACCGCACCGGCTCGGTCACCGGCGGCCGCCAGCGCGGCCCGGTGATCCGCAGCAGCGCGGCGTCCGCGTCCGGCGACACCTCCGCAGCCGCTGCCTGCGGCAGCCACACCAGTTCGGCGGCCGTCCAGTCCGTACGGGCCGCCGGGTCCAGTTGACGGACCTCCACGCCACCGCGCATCCGGACCCCGGCCAGGACGTGGCGCGCGGTGAGCACCAGATCGTCACCGATCAGGTATCCGCTGCCCGACTTCCCCCGGACCGGATTCCAGATCTCCATGACCCGCGCCTGGTCCATCCCCCGTCCTGCTCCTCATCCGGCCTCGCCCGGCCTCGCCCGGCCTCGCCCGTCGGGACGCGCGCGTCACTTCGGGCGCTGCGGAGAGTCGGCGGAGATGCTCAGATCGTCGCCGTCACCGTCGACCGGCTGGAGGGTGAGCTTGACACGGTGGGTGCGGCCCACACTCGCCGCACCATGGGCCTCGACCGTCCAGGGCAGAACGAAGACCTTCGCCTTGGCCCCGCCGTCCTTCCTGACCTCCACGGTGAACTCCAGTTCCACCGGCCCGGTCCTGAACTTCAGGGACTCCTCCCTGCCCGCGTCCAGGGCGCTCTGCAACTCGGCACGGATCGCGCTGATGGTCTCCCCCAGCTCGGCCCACGGCTCCTGCGGCATGTCGTTACCCCCTGCTGACTGACCCTGACGCCAGGACGGCGCACAGCCGACGCCCGGCGAGCGTGCCCGGCCTCGCACCGCCGACCCCGCACCGTCAACCCGCGCCGACGCGCCGGCCCGCTCCGGTGCGAACCGTATCCGCTCCCGGTCTCCCCTGGGGCCCGGACCAGCAAACACCTGCCGGCGGAACCCTCTGTCCGCCGCGTCCCGGTTCGGCTACGGACAGGTCTCACCGAACTTGACCACGGTGAACGTGACCGGCCGGCCGTTCAACGCGCTGCCGGCCGCGGGCGTCTGGGCGCAGACCTGCCAGTTGCTCTCCACCAGCACCCACCGGCCGTCCGAGGAGGCGTCCTTCACCGTGATCGACGTCCCGGAGTCCAGTGCCGCTCGCGCCGCTTTCACGGACTTGGCCTTGAAGTCCGGCATTCTGCCGCCCGAGGCCGTCGGCTCCTTCTCGTCCTTCGCGGGGCAGGTCTCGTCGAGCTTCACCGCTCCGAAGTCCAGCGTCGTGTCCGCCGGTACGGTTCTGCCGGCGGCCACGTTCTGCGAGCACACCTTCCAGTTCCGGTCGAACGCCTGCATCCGGGCGTGGCCGAGCGCGTCGTGCGACTTCAACGCGTAGAAGCCGTCCGCCTGCGCGGCGTCCTGCGCCGACTGCAGCCCCATCCCGACGTAACTCCGCACCGCCTTCGGAGCGGCACCGGCCGGTTTGCCGTCCGGGGACGACGAGGCGCTCCTGCTCGGTGCCGCCGACGAGTTGCCGCCGCTCGTGCCGGAGCCGTCCTCCGGCCGGCAGGCGACGGTGAAGCCGGCGGCGGCGCAGAGCAGGACGGCGCTGATGACGCGAGTACGCATGGGTCTCCCCCCGGGGAAACGAGTACAGGCGGAACATGCTGGACCACGCGTGGAGAAGAGGTGAACGCCTGTCGCCGGTCCGTGACCTCGGCCTCGATGGCCCCGACCCCGACGTCCCCGACGTCCCCGACGTCCCCGGCGTCCCCGGCGACAGCGCCGGCGGCAGCGACGGCCTTCAGCGCGTCACGGCTCGCGTTCGGTGTCGCGGTCGTCGCCGCCACCGGCAGCCGGAGGGTGAGGTGAGGCCCCCTTGCCCGCCCGGACGGGACGTCAGATACGGCCCTGGGTCAGGCGGGTGAGCGGTCCGTACGACTGGCGCTGGGCCCGGCGGCCCAGCGCGTACGAGGTCGCGGTCAGCGCGGTCAGGCCCGCGCCCACCCCGGCCGCGATCAGCTTGCGCTGGGCGAACACCGTCCACGCCGTCTTCGCCGTGGACGCGACCTGCCCGGACGCGGTGACGATCGCCTGGCGTCCCGACTCGACGCCCCGGGCCGCCGTACGGGCCGCGGCGTTGGTCGCCCCGACCACCCGCGCGGTCCCGGCCTGGGCCGCCGACGTCGCGTCCTCGGTGGCGGAGGCGGCCTGCTTCGCCGCCCGCGCGGCGGGCGCGGTGGCCTTGCCGGCCGCCTTCTCGGCCTTCGCCGCGGTGTGCTTCCGCGCCGTGTTGTTCCGGCTGCTGCCGTGGGATTCAGTCATGAACCTCGCCTTGCCCGCACTTGCCCGGGCAAACGTCCGACCCCCGGGTACCCCGCCGGAACGCGCTCCAGGACGCCGCCCGCGAACACGTCGTACAGCGGCAGGGTTTCGAGGTGGACATAGCCGATGTGGCAGTCGCAGGCGGTGAGCGGGCAGGGGCGCGGGGCGAGCGCCTGCCGGTAGGAGCCGTCGTACAGGTTGCCGAGTTCGTCGCGCACGAAGTGGCAGCGGCGCACGGTGCCCTCGCCGTCGACCGAGATCACCGACTCCCCCGTCCGGCACGGCAGTCCGGCGCTGGCGTGCGGGTGGCGGCTGTACGGGAAGAGCGGGTCCAGGTCCGTCCACACGGCGGCGTCCGCGTCGTCGTAGGTGTGCCCCTCGGCGGCGTTCACCCACAGGTAGACGTGCTCCGGCAGGTCGGCACGCAGCCGGCGGGCGTGGTCGAGGTGCTCGGGCAGGCCCACGATGCCGACGCTGTACCGGATGCCGCGCTCCGCCAGCTCCCGGCACTTGCCGAGGAAGCGGTCGTACGGCGTCTGGCCGGGGTGGTACGTGCACCACAGGGCCACCGTCTCGGGGTCGGCGTCCGCCAGCCAGTCCGTACGGCAGCTGAGGTTGGTCTGGATCGCCACCCGGCGGACGTGCGGCAGCCGGGACAGGTCGACCAGGGCGCGGCGGTACCAGGAGCGGACCAGGCCCTCGCCCCAGGGCGTGAACAGGACCGACAGCCGCTCACCGCGCTGCGCCCCGGCCCACCCGGTGAAGCGCGCCAGCGCGGCGCGGTCGGCCCGCAGTTGGGCGGTGCTGTCGCGCCGCTTGGCGAACGGGCAGTAGGGGCAGTCGTAGTCGCAGGAGGCGAGCGGACCCCGGTAGAGGATCGTCAACTCCCTCTGGTCCCTCTGGTCCCTCTGGTCCCTCTGGTCTGTCGGGTCCCTCTGGTCTGTCAGGTCCATCGAGGGCCGCCTACTTGCGTGCGTACGCGGCCATGGCGGCCCGTACGGCGGGAGAGAACAGGTCCGGCCCGATCGCGTCCGAGTGCGCCAGCCCGTCCGGTGTCAGACGCAGCCGGTCGCCGTCCGCCGCCAGCCAGCCCAGTTCGCCGAAGCGGTCCAGCTCGGGCCCGAAGTCCGCGGCGGGCGCGGTGCCGAAGCGGGCCCGGTAGCCGGTGACGGACAGGCCCTCCGCCTGGAGCAGGGACTGCAGCAGATGGCGGCGGCGCGCCTCGTCCGGTGTCATGGGGCGGCCGTACTCGGCGTGCGCGAAGTCGGCGGCCGGGCGGGAGACGTAGTCGTCGATGATGCCGCGGATCCGGTGCATGCCGACCGCGTAGTCGAAGGAGTAGTGCAGGGCGGCCGTGTACGAACGGGCGCCGCAGCCGAGGCCGATCATGCCGTCGGTCTGGCAGGCGTAGTCGTCCGGGCCCTCGGGCGGGGCGTCGGCGCGCCGGAACATGCGCATCGACTCCTGGACGTACCCCTGGCTCAGCAGGTGGTCGCGGCCCAGCCGGTACAGCCGCAGCCGCTGCTCGTCCCAGTCGGGGTCCGGGCCGGAATCCAGGCCGGGGCCGGAGACGGGGCCGGGGTCGGGGCGGCGGCGGTCGAGGCCGGTGAGGGGGCGGACGTAGAGGGGGTAGAGGTACAGCTCCTCGGGGCGCCAGGCGAGGGCGGCGTCCAGGGAGTGCAGCCAGGTGGCGTCCGTCTGGCCGTCGATGCCGTAGATCAGGTCGACGTTGAGGACGGGGATCGCCGCGTCCCGGACCCGGGCGAGGGCCGCTTCCACGTCGGCGCGGCGCTGCGGGCGTACGGCGGCACGGGCCTCGCTGTCGACGAAGCTCTGCACGCCCAGGCTGAGCCGCGTGGTGCCGCGCTCGGCCAGCACCGCGAGCCGGTCGGCGGTGGCCGTGGCCGGGGAAGCCTCCACGGAGAGCGGCACGGCACGCAGGTCGGCGCCCATCCGCTGCTCGGCGATGTCGCACAGGCGGGTCAGTTCACCGGCGGTGAGGAAGGTCGGGGTGCCCCCGCCGAACGCGGCCGTCGCGAAACGGACCTCCCCCGTGTCACCGAGGGCGGCGCGGACCGCGGTCGCCTGGCGTTCCAGGGCGTCGAGGTAGGCGGTGGTGAGCCCGTCGGGGGCGCCGATGCGGGTGAACAGGTTGCAGAAGCCGCAGCGGACCTCGCAGAACGGTATGTGCAGATAGAGGGAGAGCGCGTCCTTGGGTTCGCGCGCCCACAGGTCACCGAGCAGGGGGCGGTCGTCGAGGCGGCGGTAGGCGGTCTTGTGGGGGTAGGCGTACACGTAGTTCTGGTACGGGCTCGCCTGCGCCGGCCGCCGGGTTGCGAGGGTCATCGGACGGCCTCCGTGGCCGCCGGCCGGTCCTGTTCGAGGAAGAAGTGGGCGTAGGGGACGGTCCACACCGACGCGTGGCCCAGGCGGTGGCCGGTGTAGCCGTCGTCGCCGTAGGCGGTGCCGTGGTCGGAGCAGACGATGGCGAAGCAGCGGCGCCGGCTGCTCGCCGCGGCGAAGAGGCGGCCGATGTGCCGGTCCACGTACTCCAGCGCGGCGGCGTGGCTGGCCCGGCTGTCCCCGGCCTCGCGGGTCGCGCCGGGCCGGTGGAACCAGTTCGGCTGGTGCAGCGCGGACACGTTGACGAAGAGGAACAGGCGCTGGTCGGCGGGGAGCCGGCGGACGACCTCCTCGGCCCGGGTGACCTGGGCCTCGAAGGAGGTGGGCGAGGTGACACCGAACTCCGGCTCCCAGTGCGACTCCTGGAACAGGCCGGGCAGCACCGAGCCGAGCGGCCCCTGCTGGTTGAAGAAGCCCACTCCGCCGATGCACACCGTGCGGTAACCGGCCTGCGCGAGCCCCGAGACGAAGTCCGGGGTGTCGTACACGAACGTGCCGTCGGCCGTGGTCTCGCTGCCCGCGAAGCGCGCGGCGAACAGGCGGGGGTGCGGGCCGGGGGCGGCCGGGGTGGGCAGGAACCCGGCGAAGATGGCCTGGTGGGAGGCGTAGGTGAAGCTGCCGGGCGCGTGCCGTTCCTCCCAGCGGCCGGCGGGCAGCCGCCGGGCCAGGTGCGGGATGCGGCCCGCCGCCGCCAGCTCGGCCGCCACGTCGTGGCGCAGGGTGTCGAGGGTGACGAGCAGGAGGTCGTGGGTGCCGATGATCTGGTTCATGTCCGGCTCGGGGTGCCGCTCGCGGTGCTGTTCCCGGACTTGCTGCCGGTCCGGCTCCGAGCCCGGCTCGCCGGTCCGGCCCGGGGGGTGGTGTGCGGGTGGCGGGTCAGTCGGACACATGACGGGATTCCGTTCCGTTCTCGTGCGGGTGGTGCGGGTGGTGCGGGTGGTGCGGGTGGTGCTGGTGGTGCAGATGGTGGGACTGGTCGCTCGGGGGCGCGTGCCGGGCCAGGGTGGCCGCGACCTGTGCCGTGTACGTGTCGAGGCCCTCGGCTCCGCTGCCCGGCAGGCCGGTCAGCCGGGGCAGCAGGTCACCGAAGGCGTTGACCTCGCCGACGGCCACGCGGCGCCAGCCGATCGCGGGCAGCAGGTCGACGCCGACGCACAGGGTGCGCGGGAAGCAGGCCGCCGCCCGCTCGCACACGGCCAGCACGTCGGCCCAGCGGCCGCCCGCCGCGGTCACGGCGGCGCGGACCTCGTCGAGGTCGCCCCGCCGGCCGCCGAGGTGGAGGTTGGTCAGCGGCCCGGCGCTGGTCCGGACGACGGCATGGGTGGCTCTCCCCGCCACCACGAGGACGCGCAGATCGGCGGCGCGGCCGTGCTGGGAGGCCTTGGGCAGCCAGCGTTCCAGGTGCAGGCCGTCGGGGGCGAGGGTGTCCACGATGGCCGCGATGTCCCGCTCGTCGTCGTAGCGGCGGACCCGCAGCGAGTTGAACAGCCGTCCGTCCGGGGTGAGTTCGACGGAGGTGGTGGCGCGGACCCGGCCGCCGGCCGCGGACTCGACCGCGAGCACACCGGACGCGGACGAGCCGTGCGCGAGCTTCACGAACAGCCGTGGCATCCGGTGCCGGGCCATCAGCGCGCGTACGTCGTCCCAGCCGCGCACCGGTGCCGCGTCGGGCCCGGAGGTGGGCGAGGCCGGGACCGGTACGCCCGCGGCGGACAGCACGGCATGGCAGCGCCGTTTGTCGAACAGGACGGCCAGCTCCTCCGGGTCGTCCAGCCGGACACCGCCGCGCAGACCGCGCAGCGCGGTCAGGAACCCGGTGTACCAGCGCGCCGAACCCTCCACCCGGGTCGGGTCGTCGGTGCCGCGCAGCAGCCGGTCGACGTCGGCGTTCTCACCGGGGGAGTCGAGCCGTACGATCTCGTCGGCGGCGAAGTCGGCGCCGCCCGCCCGCAGCACCCGCGCCCAGGGCAGGACGCGCGGTGCGGGCAGCCCTGCGGCCCGCACCGCCTCGGCGAAGAGCGCGACGCGCCGGTTCTCGGGGTTGCCGACCACGGCGAGGCGGGGCGCTCGGCCCGGCTCCGGAGCCGACTCCGGAGCCGCAGCCGACTCCGGAGCCGGAGCCGCAGCCGAGGTCACAGCCGCGCCCTGCGCCCGGACCTGCGCCTGGACCTGGACCTGGGCCCGGACCTGGACCGGGGCCGGGGCCGAGGCCGGAAGGATCGTGGACACCTATTCCCCCACGGCCACATAGCGCCAGACCGTACCGTCGCCGTCCTGGTCCTCGTCGGCGTCGTCACGGTCGAGGTCGAGTTCCACGCCCGCGGGCTCCAGGGTCTGCCGGAGGCGGTCGAGGAGGGGAGCGCCGATGTAGTGGTGGTGCAGGTCGAGCTTCTTGAGGTGGGTGAGGGGCTGGCCGTCGAGGAGGGAGGCGGCGCCCTCGTCGGTCAGGACGCCCATGGAGAGGTCCAGCACCTCCAGACGGGACACGACCGGGGCGGCGGCCACGGCAGCGGCGACGGCGTTCTGCATCTCGCTGTTGCGCAGGGCGAGATGGCGCAGGCGCGGCAGGCGGGCGCCGGACAGGACGGGCTCCAGATCGGCGGCCTCGCTGTCGCCGCCGTAGTCCGAGGTGCCGAGCCACAGGTCGAGGTGGACCAGGGCGGGCAGGTCGCTCGCACCGACTCCGCGCACCACGCCGGCGGGCAGCCCGCCGGACTCGATGGTCAGCCGACGCAGGTTGTCGTGACGGACGGCGGGGAACTCCAGACCGTCGCCGCCGCGTATGCCCAGTTCCTCCAGGGCGGGGAAGCCGGTCAGGAGCGGGGTGACGTCGGTCTGGTGGATCCAGGAGATCTCGCACTCCTCCATCACCATGTCACCGAGGAACAGCGCGCGCAGCGCGGGCAGCCGGTCCCTGGCGGCGAGCAGCGCCTCGACGACGGGGCCGGGATCGGTCTCGTACGCCTCCTGCCAGGCGCCGACGACCAGGGCGCTCACCCGGGTGGTGTCGACGCGGTCGAGGAAGCGGGCGAAGGCGGCCTCCCACGGCTCGTCGGCGTCGTAGACATCGCTGGTGACACGCCAGGCGTACGCGTCCGGCTCGGGCAGGTCGCCCTCGTCGTCCGGGCCCGGAAAGGCGTACACGGGCAGCCGGTGGAAGGTCTGCAGGTGTTCTCCGATGGTCATGCGGATGCTCCCGGGTGGAGTGGAACGAAGGCCGGATCGACCGACCACGGGCCGTGATCACCGAATTTCTACCAAGGGGCACTGACAACGCGGTCCGCAGGGGCGGAATGCGTCCGGGGTGGTGAAGTGAACGCGCTGGTCCGGGGCGCACAGGCGGCCGGTCGCCCAGCCGGAGGCGCGGACGGCGAGCCGCCACAAGGCGACGGCGGACGGCGGAAAGATCGGGTCATTTCGCCGGTGTCCCACGAGTCCGTCCGGCGCCGTCCGCAGGGTTGTGGCAGGCTGCCTGGGGGCCGGAGGCGGCTGTTGAGCGAGTCGTCGGCCGGCACAACGTACGGGTGCGGAGGCTTGATTCGGCCATTTCCTCCCGGTACCGCGTGCCAAGGCGCTCAGGTGATCCCTACGGTGGGTCCTAGCGGTGTACGAGCAGCGACTGGAACATCTGGAACATGGGGGGAACCGGTGGAAGCCGAGATGATGGCTCTGGCGGCCTTGTGCGCCAGCAGCCTCACGGGACTGGCCCTGCAGGATCTGTGGGGATGGGGCAAGAAGCGGTTCGCCAAGCTCCTGGGCCGTGGAGCCCCCGCCGGACAGGCCGCCGCGGAGGACGAGCTGGAACTCCTGCGGCGGCAGTTGCTTGAGGCGCGCCGCACCGGGGACGAGGACGCCGTGCAGGCCGTGCAGGCCGCGTGGATGCAGCGCTTCCAGACTCTCCTTGCCGAGCGGCCCGAGGCCGCCGACCGGATGCGGGTGATCGTCGGAGAGGTGGTCGAGCGCAGCCCCGCCCCGGTGGCATTCGCCAACATCCTGCACTACGTGAACAACTCCGCCGTACTCCAGGCGATGAACGACTACTGGGCACGGTGCACCGCCGCGCACCGGATGACGGCGATGTTCCTGTGCGGTCTGCCGGGAGTGGGCAAGCGCACGACGGCCCGCCAGTGGCTCCAGTCCCACCGCGGCGCACTGCCGGGAGATGTCCTGCATGCGGACCTCGCCGCGGACGACACGGGCCGCCCCGCCGACCTGGCCTCGATTCTGGAGCGCTGGCTGGAACAGCTCGGGGTGCCCCGCGAGGACCGCCCCGCCGACCTCGGTGAGAAGGCGGCCGAGGTGAGACGACACCTGCGTCGCAGGCCGGTGGTCATGCTCCTGGAGAACGTGACGAGGCTGGCCCAGGTGCGGCCCCTGATCCCGGACTCGCCGCTCACCGTGCTCCTGATGACCGGTCAGCAGGTACCGGCCGGACTGGCGTCGGTACTGGACTTCGACCCGGTGGAGGTCGAGCCGCTGAAGGACGAGCACGCCCTCGAACTGCTCGTGAGGGTCAGCCGCAGTACCGAGCGCCCCGAACGGCTCCGTCCGCTGGTACAGCAGGTGGGCGGTCTTCCGCTCGCCCTGCGCCTCATCGCCGGGCAGCTCAAGTCACCGGTGCCCGGCGTCCTGGAGGACCTCACCGCCCGCCTGGCACACCGAACTTCGCGACAGGAGCTGCTGGCCGTGGACGACGTACCGGACCTGCCCTATGCGCTCGACGTCAGTTACGCCGGCCTTGTCCCCCAAGCGGCGGGGCTCTACCGGCGGTTGGGCATCCTGCCCCGTGCCGACTTCCAGATCGACACCGTGTACGCGCTCACTCCGGACTGGGAGCCCGTCGAGACGCGTCGTGGTCTCCAGGCGCTGATCTCGGCCCGGCTCGTGGAGTGCGAGGGCGTCGACACCTACCGGCTGCATCCCCTCGTCCACGACCATGCCGCGATCGCCGCGGAGACGGAGGAGACGCAGGCCCAGCGGTACACCGTACGCGGCTGGATCGTCCGCCACTGCCTCCGCTTCGTCGAATCGGCGGAGGCGACGCTCTCTTCCTGCTGGCACCACGACCCGATGCACGTCTACGTGGGCGACGTGCGGCCGACGCCGGAGCACGCGGCGTACACGGAACGCGAACTGGGCCGCAGGCGCGCGGGACTGCTGGCCGCCGTCCATCTGGCCCATGACAGCGGGATGCACATGGAGGCATGGCGGCTGTGCCAAGGGCTGTGGACCTTCTACCTGCGCACGGCGAGCCACGCGGAGTGGATCGAGTCCCACGAGGTGGGTCTCGCCTCGGCTCGGGAGTGCGGCGACACGATGGCCATCGCACGCATGTGCTACCAGCTGGGCTTCGCCCACCTGGACCGGTGGAGCGTCGAGAAGGACGACCCGCGCCGGGCGCGTGAACTGTTCACGTGGGCCTTGGACTTCGTACGTCCCGGGTCGCCTGACCGGAGCGAGGGCGAGCGCCGTACGCAGTCGAGCGCACTGGAAGGCATGGGAGTCCTGGAACAGAAACTCAAGCGTCCGCAGTACGCCCTCGCCCACTTCGACCGAGCCGCAGCGGCGCTCGACGGGGTCGACCACCCCCGGGGGCTCGCCCTGCTCGCGTATCACACGGCGCCCTCGTACACCGCGCTGCACCGGCACGGCGACGCCGAGCGGGTCCTGCGGGACGCCCGGGCCCGTTTCCGGGCGCTCGGTGAGGGAAAGGACATCGCCCTCAATATCGGCAAGGCCTGGATGCGGTATGCGCAGGACCGGCTCGCCTGCATCCAGCCGGACGCCGCGCTCCGGGCCCTGGACGCGGCGATCACCGAACTGGCGAAGGCCGACTCCGCCTACGTCCTGGCGGCGGCGCATCTGCTGCGGGGCGACGTCCGCCGTGACCTGAGCGACGATCGCGGTGCGGCCGACGACTGGGAACGCGCCCGGGAACTGTTCACGGCGGCCCGGAGCAACCGGGCGGAAGAGGCGACGGAACGGCTGTCCGGGTCACAGGGCGTGGACGAGCTCCAGTAGGCCAGGACCGAGGTGCTCGCCTGCGCGGACCTGGAGCCGGGACGGAGCCGGGTACGGGTATGGGGACGGGGCCGGTCGGGAACGGCGTGCGCCGCACCGCTGCGTCCAGGCGTGGACGGCCGAGGCGGCGACGGAGAAGGAGGCCCAGGGCGGACGGTCGATCCAGCGCGCTTGCAGCCAGGTACCGTCGGCGAGCAGCACCCCGCAGCCCTCGTCGGCCTCTTCCCACGCGAGCAGACCGCACCCGGGGAACCGGGCGGTGAACTCCGACCACTTCACCGCTCCGGGCCGGGGGCACCGCTCGCGCGGCAGCAGCAGGACGTCGGCGGACCGTGGCCAACGGGGGTCGGGGTCGTCCGGGTCGGCGGCCAGATGCGCACCGCCGAGGTGACGAGCGTGCGGGCGCTGGAGCGCACCGGGGAAGCGGCGTACGGACACGATCGGTTCCTGGCCGCTGTCGTCCACCGTCGTGGCGACGAGCATGGCGGGCAGCTGGGGGAGCCGGTGACCGGGCCTCGCCGGACGGGCCGGGACGGGAATCGGCCGGGTCGCGGCGGGGTGAGCGGGCTCGGGGAGGTCCAGCCAGGAGTAGAAGAGCCGGCGAAGGAGAGCGGCCGACCGGCCGGGTTCCGAGGTGACGCTCCGCCTCAGTGAGGTCAGTTCCGGGTCGTGGGACTGGTCGTCCCGGGCGCGCGCGAGCTGGTCGGGCAGGGGCTGTGCCGAAGTGAGCCGGGGCAGGAGTTCTCCCAGGCGCCGCATGGGGGACCCGGGGGCCACGACGGACTCCTGGAAAGCGCCGATGACGCACGGAATTCCGAGCGCGCATCCATACATGGTCAATGATCCGTGGTCGCCGATCAGGAAATCGGCCGCGCACAGAGCTGCTTTCCATGTCTCGGTTTCCGGGGTGGGAAGAACGAGTCCCGCGTCGAGCAGCGGAGCGAGCCACGAGTGCATCTGCCACGATCCGTGGCCGTACCACGCATTGGGGTGTACGGCGGCAAGGACACGGAATTCCTCGGCGGGCAGCTCCGCGAGGGTGCGCCGCAGCACATCGGCCGACGGGGAACCCAGGACCGATCCCCGGCCCCAGGTCGAGGACACCACCACCAGGCGCTGGCCGGGCAGCAGGCCGAACGCCTGCCGGTAGGTGTCACGGAAGGCGAGACCGGCGTGCAACTGGTCGAGGCAGGGGTCACCGGCGACATGGGCCACGGGCAATGCCTGCGGGCAGCCATCGGCAAGCCGCCCGAGCTGCTCCTTGTGGGACAGGACGACTGCGGAGGGAATCAGTCTCCCCTCATGCATCAGCCATTCATCCGTCAGGCCGAATGCTCCCGCCTCCCGGCTCCCGGCTCCCGGCTCCCGGCTCAATTGTTTGTTGTACCCGGCTCCATGCGGCGCGCTTATGAGCGGGAGAGGTATTTGATGCAGATCTCCGCCCCGACTGGTCGCAAGAGCAACGTCGAAAGGGCTGGAAATTGCTTCCTGCCATGGAAGATGGAGCATACCTCGCGAGGTGAGGAATTCTATCGTGCCTTCGTCAAGTGCCGATGAGTCCGTGCACGAAAAGAAGACCTGTATCCGCTCGTCGCCATCAAAGCCGGACAACAGATCCAGCAATCGTGTGGCTGAGGTGATGTTATGGACGATCCCCAGAACGCTGCGCTGGGCGAGCACCGTGCTCCAGCGCCGTCCGTCGTCGCGCAGCGGCACCGGCAGGCGTCCTGACTCCCCCATGTGCGCACCTCACATGATCGTCGAACCTTGTCGGGTCACACGATAGCGATACGGACCTCGCGGAATCCTGCTCGCCTCGCACACCGGGAACGAGGCCGGCCCCTGACCGGTTCCGGTCTGGCACCCCAGGGCCGGGACCGGAAGGCTGACCGGGCGATCGAAACCAGCCGACCTCCGGAGGCAGCCCCATGGGACACCCCCTGAACCCCTCGTCGAGACATCTGTCGCTGCCCTTGGCACTGACGGGCACCGGCGCGGCACTGCTGACAGCGGCAGTGCTCGTGGCGGCCGCGCCCCCGGCACAGGCCGCGCCCTCCGCGCCGGCGTCGATCGCCTCGACCTCCACGCACTGCCCGACCTCGACGTCCATCGCCCTCCTGCCGGCCGGCAGCGGCTACCTCTTCCCGAATCTCATCGCCTCGGTCTCGGCGTGCGGCTTCGTGGACAGCGGGGCGCCCTACCACTTCACCGTCGACACGGCGACCTCCAACGCGCAGACCCCGTCCGGCCCCAGGACCTACGTCGTCCACAACCTCTCGGTGACGTGCTCGGCGGTGACGGTGAACGGGGACTCGCTTCTGGCCACCGGCTGCGCGCCCTGAGCCGAGGGCCCTCCGCACCGACCGTCCGACCGTCCGTCCGGCGCGGCCGCCTGCCACGCGTGCCGTCAGCAAAACCGGACGCGCGTGCCGTCATCGGGACCGCCGCGCATGTCCGACGCACGTCAACCGGCCGAGCATGGACGGCCGGGCAGCTCACCCGCGGTGTGAAGTGAGTGGTATCGGCCGCCCGAACGGGACGGACCAGACTACGGCCTGCGAGGCCGTTGCCGGACCCGTCAGATCTGCTCGTCCTGACGGGCCCGGCGCCGGTACGCGGCGGCGTTGACCCTGCTGCCGCAGCCACGCTTCGAGCACCAGCGCCGGGTGCCCGCCCGGGAACGGTCGACGAAGAGACGGGTGCACGGCTCACCCTCGCAGCGCCGAATGAGCAGGCGGTCCGGCCCGCCGAGCAGATCACTGGCGGCCGCCCCGAGGGTGGCCAGCACCTCCCGTACTCCGCCGAGGCGTTCGACGTGGCCCAGCGCCCGGAGCGTGGGCCGGACCGGCGGGTGCGCGGCGGCCTGCCGGATCCGGGCGATGTCCTGCGGGAGCCGGTCGGCGTCGCGCGGGCCGGCCGGCTGTGCGCTGCCGCCGCCGGCGGCGGCTGCCGGTCGGTAGATCGCCTCGCGCAGCGCAAGGGCCTCGGCCAGGTCCGCCTCGCTCACCGCCTCCAGCCGATCGACCACTCCCGCCGCGACGGCCCACCGTGCGAAGTCCGCGGGCGCGGCGAGGAGTTCCTCGGGGCGGGTGGTGCGCCAGGACACGGTGGCGGTGAAGTCCAGGGCCAGGTGATCACTGACGAAGGCGAAGGTCACGCCCCGAGTATGCGCAGCGGCGGCACGGGATGCACATGATGTCATACCTCAAGGGTATGACGGATGAGAGGGGGCGGGGTCGCGTCGGGCGGCCGGGACGCGGATCGGGCTGGAGGCGGAGAGTGCGTACGCGGACGCCGTTGGAACGGGGAGCACACTCGGACACGCGCAAGAGGTGGGTACTGGCCCGCTACTTACCGGTGGCCCTGCTGGTCCGCCTCGCCGCCGAGGGGGCACGGGTCGGCCTGGTGGTGCTCGCCGTGGACCGTACGCGCAGCGCCGGGTTCGGCGGCGCCCTGGTAGCGGCCCTGCTGGTGCCCAGCGTCGTCGCCGCCCCGCTGGCCGGCGCCCTGGCGGACCGGGTCCGGCGCCGTCGGTTGTTCCACGCGGGCTGTCTGGTGTGCTACGGCGCGGGACTGACGGCGGTGGCAGGGCTGGCCGGACGGGCACCCGCCCCGGTCGCCCTGGCCGTGGCCGGCGCCGCGGGCTGCTGCACACCCATGCTGACCGGCGGCCTGACCAGCCTGCTGGGCGACCTGCTGCCACCGGCGGCGCTGGACCGGGCGTTCAGCCTGGACGCCGTCTCCTACAACCTGGCCGGGATCGCCGGACCGTCGCTCGCCTCCGTCCTGGCGGCGGCGTACGGTCCCGGCCCGGCCCTCATGACCCTGGGCGTCGGAGCGGTCGCGGGCGGTCTGCTCGTATCGGCCCTGCCCCTGCGACCCCGCCTCGGGCAGGGTGCCGCACCGCTCCCCGCCGACCTGAGCACCGCCGCGGTCCTGCTCGTCCGCGACCCGCCGCTGCGCTCGCTCACCTGGGCCAGCGCGGTGGGCCAACTCGGCATCGGCGCACTGCCGGTGGTCTGCGTGCTGCTGGCCGCCCGGTACCACACGCCGTGGGCCGCGGGCGGCCTGATGACCGCCATGGCATTCGGATCGCTCGTGGGTTCCCTGGCCTACACCTGGCGGCCATGGGGCACCCGGCGCCCCGAACGCACCGTCATCACGCTGCTGTTGGCGACCGGCGTGCCGCTCGCCGCCGTGCCCTGGGCGGACAGCGCGACCACGGCAGCCGGTGCTTTCGCCCTGGCCGGTTGCTGCACCGGCCCGCTCTTCGCCGCGCTGCTGGCCGGCCGCGACCGCTACGCCCCCCAGGACGCCCGCACCCAGGTGTTCACCCTGGGAGCGAGCATCAAGAGCACCTTCGCAGCAGGCGGAGCCGCTCTCGCGGGCGCCTGGCAGGCCACCGGACCGGGAGCCCTGCTCCTGGCGGTGGCCGCCTGTCAGACCGCGGCGGCGGCGCTGGGCGCGCTCCTGCTGAACGGAAAGGGGAAGGGGATCGGGGAACGGGGATCGGACCCGGGCCGACCGCACAGTTCCTGAGAAGGACGGGTAGCGCGGGGTTCCCTGGCGGGGAGCCCCCACTTGGGCTCATGCAAAATCCGATTGGTCAGTCGGTCAGTCGGTCAGTCGGTCTATCGGTCTATCGGTCAGTCGGTCTGTCGGTCAGACGAAACTGAACCAAACGATGTTCACGTATTCCAGAGAATCCTCGTACGGGGCAACCACTAGAGAGCCACCAACCGCCCACTGCGCCCCCGCAGCCGGACCGAGGCCAGGGTGCCGCAGGTGAGTGCCACGCCGGCGAGTGTGCCGCAGGCCGCCGTCGCGGTGTGCGTGTCGCCGGTGAGGGCGGCGTGCAGGCCACGGGCGGCCCAGTAGCCGGGGGAGGCCGGGGCCACGGTCGCGACCCAGGCCGGCAGGGCGCTGAACGGGACCAGCGCGCCGCCGACACTGCTGAGCAGCATGCCGCCGATGTCGAAGGCGGCCGAGAGTTCGCCCATGCTGCGGGCCAGCACGCCGAGCAGTGTCCCGAGGCCGAGCAGGGTGCAGCTCCAGCTCAGCAGGACGGCCAGCAGCAGGATCGGATGCGGCGCCCTCAGCCCGAGAACGCACACCCCGAACCCGACGATCAGGACCTGCTGGGCGAGCAGCGCCGCGAAGACGGGGACCGCCTTGCCGATGAGCATCTGCGCAGGATGCAGCGGTGTGCCGCGCAGGCGGTCCCAGGTGCGGCCGAGCCGTTCGGTGAGGATCGCGCTGCCGGAGATGCTGAGCGCGAGCAGCGAGAAGGTGACCAGTGTGCCGACGACCGCCTGTTCCGTACCGGCCGTCCGGCCCTGTGCGGCCAGGTAGAGCGGGCGCAGCAGGGTGATGAAGACGAGCGGCAGGATCATCCGGCTCAGCAGCGGGCCGGGCTCGCGCAGCATCAGCAGCGTGTTGTGGCGTACCAGGACACTGAGGCGGGCGGCGGACTCACGCGGCGACATCACGGGGCTCCGTCTTCTGCTTCTGCTCGGTCGCTGTGGCCTCGTCGGTCACCGTGGCCTCCAGGGAGTGGTAGAGGTCGTCCAGGCCGGGGCGGCGGACGTCGACGGAGACGGGTGTGCGGCCGGCGGCGAGCAGGGCCGCCAGGTCGGCGCCGGCGTCCGTGGTCGGCAGGCGCAGTTCGGGCTCGGCCGGGTCGGCGAAGGCGAGCCGGAGTTCGCCCGGCAGGTGGCGGGTGAGTTCCTCCTGCGTCCCTCGCGCGATCACGCGCCCGGCTCGGGCCAGCGCCAACGTGGCATCCAGGTCCACGAGTTCCGGCAGGTAGTGAGTCGTGTAGACGACGGCGGTGCCCGCTTCGGCACGGGACTTGACGGCGGCCAGCAGGGCCGAGCGGGTCTCCGGGTCGGCCCCGGCGGTCGGCTCGTCCAGCAGGAGCAGCGGTGGAGAACCGACCATGGCGGTGGCCGCCTGGACACGGCGGCGCTGCCCACCGGACAGGACGCCCACGGGA
The DNA here is from genome assembly GCF_040644175.1 of Streptomyces sp. NPDC047017. Classification (NCBI taxonomy): domain Bacteria; kingdom Bacillati; phylum Actinomycetota; class Actinomycetes; order Kitasatosporales; family Streptomycetaceae; genus Streptomyces; species Streptomyces sp. NPDC047017. Next base: position 203,063 of record NZ_JBEYVW010000014.1, read on the forward strand.
CGGTCCGCGACGGCGGCCAGCCGAAGCTCGTCCAGGACCCGGGCGATCTCCGCGTCCCGTCGCCGCCCGCGCAGCCCGGCCAGTCCGGCGAGCAGCCGCAGGTTCTCCCGCGCCGAGACGCTGCCGTACAGGGCCAGCTCCTGCGGAGCCACGCCGAGAAGCCGCCGCGCGGCCCGCCCGTCCCGCAGTGCGTCATGCGCCCCGATGCGTATCCGGCCCGCGTCGGGACGTACGAGACCGGTGACGATCTCGACGAAGGTGGTCTTGCCGGCGCCGTTGTGCCCGATCAGGCCGACGATCTCGCCGGGTGCGACCGTCAGATCGAAGCCGTCGAGCGCGCGACGGCGGTCGTAGCACTTCACCAAGCCTTCCGCGGCGAGCATCCCGCCTCCGCCTCCCATAGTCTACGCCGTATACGTCTACACTGTAGACCCATGAGTGGCAGACGGGAAGAGATCCTGGACGCGGCGCTGGCGATCGCCGACGAACACGGCATCGAGGCTGTTTCGATGCGGGCCCTGGCCGACCGGGTGGGCGTCACACCGATGGCGTTGTACCGGCATGTCAAGGACAAGGGCGCGCTGCTCGACGGCATGGTCGGGCGCCTGCTCACCGCGCTCCTGCCGCCGGAAGCCGACGAGGGCCGCACCTGGGAGGAGCGGCTGGCCGACCTCGCGCACGCGTCCCGGAGGGTGGCCCAGCGCCACCCCTGGGCCGCGCACCTGCTCTTTTCGCGACCGGCCGTCACACCGGACGCCGTACGCGCGGTGGACGTGATCTACACCGCGCTCATCGAGGCCGGGGTGCCCGAGCCCGAAGTGCCCCGCCTGGAACGCCTGGTCAGCACCTTCGTGATCGGGTTCGCCGCCTCCGAGGCATCGGGCCGCTTCACCCCTGGCACCCTCGACCCGCGCGGCCGCCGCGGCCAACTCCCGGACAGTGAACTCCCCGGCCACACCAGACTCGCGCCATGGCTGGACCTGCCCGTCGATCTCACCGCCGAGTTCGAGGCCGACCTCGACGACATCCGGGAACTGATCAAGGCGGCCGCACGACGACACCTGACGCCCCTACCCGCGAAATCCCTCACCCGTTGACCGAACTCGGGAGCAGCCGGTGGACGTCGGCTGTTTCGGTGCCCACGGGCACGTTCGGCTGCGCGTGGCCGCCCGCACGGACCGCCGGGCCGGCCACGGGGCTGTGAAGGCCGGGGCCAGGGACTCGTCCAAGGCCCGGCGGCAGCCCGGACTACCGGGAGCCCGCCACAGGCTGCCGCTTGTAGAAGGACTCTTCCAGGTAGGCGGCCTCGTGCGGCTGGTAGGGCTCCTCCAGGTAGGCGGCCTCGTCCTCGTCGAGTTCGACGTCCACCGCGGCGACCGCGTCGGCCAGCTGGGCCGGCTTGGTGACCCCGACGATGGGCGAGGTCACCACCGGGTTGCGCAGGACCCAGGCCAGGGCGACCTGGGCCGGGGACAGACCCCGCTCGCCCGCGATCTCGTGGACGCGCTCGGCCACTGCCTGGTCCTCGTCGCGGTAGAGGATCCTGCCGCCCGGGTCGGTCTCGGCACGCGCCGTGGCGGTGTTCCGGGCCCGTGTCAGCCGGCCCCGCGCCAGCGGGCTCCACGGGATCACGCCGATGCCCTGGTCGGCGCAGAGCGGGAGCATCTCCCGCTCCGCTTCCCGGTGGATGAGGTTGTAGTGGTCCTGCATCGACACGAACCGGGTCCAGCCGTTCAGGTCGGCCAGGTACAGGGCCTTGGCGAACTGCCAGGCGTACATGGAAGAGGCTCCGATGTAGCGGACCTTCCCGGACTTGACCGCGTCGTGCAGCGCTTCGAGGGTTTCCTCGATCGGGGTGTCGTAGTCCCAGCGGTGGATCTGGTACAGGTCGATGTAGTCGGTCCCCAGCCGCTTCAGGGAGGCGTCGAGCTCGGTGAAGATCGCCTTGCGGGACAGCCCGGCACCGTTCGGGCCGGGGCGCATCCGCATCCAGACCTTGGTGGAGAGAACGACCTCCTCGCGCCGGGTGAAGTCCTTGACCGCCCGGCCGACGATCTCCTCGCTGCTTCCGGCGCTGTACCCATTGGCCGTGTCGAGGAAGTTGACGCCGCCCTCGATGGCCTGCTTGATGATCTCCCGACTGGCGTCCGCGCCCAGCGACCAGGGTTCGCCGCCCCGGTCCGGCTCGCCGAAGCTCATGCAGCCGAGGGCGATGGCGGAGACTTCCAGTCCGGTCGTTCCGAGTCTGATGTATCGCATGCCTTCGAACCTACGAGTCGGAGCGCACTCCAACGCAATACGCTCCGGTCCGGAATTCGGAGAGGTGGGGTACCACTCAGCCCCCCGGGCATCTCTTACTCGGTGAAGTCCGAGTGGCTCGATCACTCGCGCTCGTGGCGCGAAGGGAGTGCTGGAGTCAGGCGCCTGCGGAAGGAGGCGCCGACCTGCGCGGCAGCCACTGGCCGAGCGTCCGGCGCGGGGGCCGCACCACCACCTTGCCGTGGGCCTTCTGGCCGACCAGTTCGACGCGCAGTACGGTCGGTGTGCCCGAGGGCGTCCGCGTCCGCATGCGGCGGTGCTTGAGCTTGCAGTGGGCCAGGGCGAGGCCGTCGACCTCCACCTCGACGCCCGGCCTGGTGACCAGCGTCAGGCTCCTGCCCACCATGGCCACGTCGATCCGCAGGGTGTCCTGCGTGATCACGGCCTCGGTGAGGTCGAGCGTCACGTCGCACCAGGTCACCGCGAGTTCCAGCCGTCGTGGCGGCACCCAGCGGCCCGTTCGCTCGACCGCGCCGCCGGACACCTGCTCGATCCGGACGACGTCCTTGACCTGTGCGGCCTCTGCCGCTGTGCCGTCAGCGGCGCCCGACGCGCCCGACGCGCCCGACGCGCCCGACGCGGTCGGCAAGTCGGCGGTGAGCACGGCCAGTTCGCTCAGTGTCCGCGCCGACAGGGCGATCTCCAGGCGCTCGTCCAGCTCGTCCGCGGTCAGCAGCCCGTCCCCCGCCGCGATGCGCAGCACATCCACCGTCCGGTCCCGGTCCGCGTGAGAGGCGCGCGGCTCGGGCGCCGAGCCGGGGCCCGAGCGCTTCCCGGTGGGTGAAATCTCTCCCGACAGGCTTCCGTCCCGGTCCTGTCGAAGGTCTCCGCGCGGCACGGGCAGCGGCGCAAGGAGAAGACTGACGCTATATCGCGATACGGGCTTCGGCTGCCGGAGTCGAACGCTCCGTGTGGACGACGCCGCCCGGCTCGGGTACGGCAGGTCCGAACTCATCGAGATGATCAGGGGGATACCGTCAACGACCGCACAGGGTCGGGCCGCGGGGCGCGCTGGGGCAGCGTGGCGTGGACGGCGGGCACCGCCGCGCTGGTCGCCCGGCTGCCGTGGGCCGCGAGCGGACGGCTGCCGGACAGGCCGGCCACCCAGGGGAAGCTCGGGGGCGATAGGGCCCCGACGGTTCGATTGTGCGGGAACACCCGCAAGGTCCCGTTCTGGAGACACCCGAGGGGCAGCGCATGGTGTGGCTCTCCCGGACGGCCAACCCCTGGCTCCAGTCGCTGGCCGCGGTGACCGGCCTGATGGCCGTGGCGGCGGTCGTCGTCCCTCGTCAGGGGCTGCGCGGAACCGAGGGCGTTCCGGGGGCTGTTCACGCCCTTCGTGTTCGTCTCCCTCGCCGTGGTCAGCTGCGCGGTGGTGCAAGCGCGTGTGTCGGAGCCGGGGTCCGGAAGTGGCGTTCGGGCCGTTCGGCCGGCCCATGCGCCGCTGGGACGCGGCGGACATCGAGTCCGCCCGCACCGAGGACCGCACCCCCCCGCGCCGGTGGGCGGCTGGGGGTACGGGCTCAGCGGCCCGGGTACCACGGTCATGCCGCGCAGCGGGCCATGCCTCGTCATCCGCGCGCGGGGCAGGGAAAAGGACTTCGCCGTCAGTGTCGACGACGCCGAACGCGGCGCCGCCGAGCGCTGGTTCGACCCGCGTCAACCCGTGGTGACGGAGAACACCACCCGCTCTCCGACTGTGCTGTTGATGCGCTCGTTGATGCCCCACAGGCGCTTGGCGGACGGTGAGTAGCCCAGGTCCTCGGTGAGTACCGGAGAGGTGCTGAGGACGTGGGGTGCCTGGTCGGGCTGGGTTTTGTGGATGCAGGAGTACGGCAGCGCGTCTCCCGAGCCGCCGCCCACTCCGCCCGGGCAGTCACCCGCGATGTACCAGTTGGCGCCGTCGGTCGCGGCGCCCTGCATGTGCCAGACCGGGGAGACGTACCCGAGGGTGGGGTGGGTGAGGCCGATACCGGAGGGGTCGGTGGTGGCCGGCAGCGCCGTCCGGTAGTTCAGGGGCCAGCGCAGTACCCGGCCGCCGCCGGCGTTCTTGTCGGAGAACTCCGCGGAGACCAGGCCGTCCTGGCCGGACCGGTCGAGGCTGAGGGAGTTGAGGCAGGGGCCGGTGCCCGCGGTCGAGGCGCACGCGGTGTTGTCCGAGGAAGTGGTCCGGTAGCGGCCGGTCATCGGGAGGGCGTAGTCGTAGCCGCGCGCGGAGGAGGCGCCGCCGGATATGCCCACGGACTGCTGGGTGGAGCTGACCTTCCATATGTGCTGGAGGTCGTAGACCTGCAGCCAGCGGCCGCTCGCGACGAAGACCTTGTTGCCGTACCAGACGACTCCGTCCGCGTGTGTGTTGGGCGCGGCCGTGAAGTTGCCGCCGGCCGAGGCGTCGCCGGTGGGCTGGACGAGCAGCAGGTGGTTGTAGGTGATCGCGCCCTTGTCGGCGTTCACCAGGGTGACCCGGGCGAACTCGTTCTCCTTGGCGTCGGCGGTGCCCATGTCCTGGTCGAAGTGCCAGGAGGCGAGGTAGGCGGTGTGCGCGGTGGTGCCGTCGCCCCAGGAGCCGTTCGGCTGGGCGTCGTACGAGCCGGTGATGCCCTGCGGGGTCCAGCCGCCGGCCGCGGTGTAGGAGTCGGAGGTGTCGTCCGGCTTGGCCCAGCAGAAACCGGTGGGGCTGAGGCTGCTCGCGAGCCCGGTGCTGTGGCACAGCCCGGTCGAGCCGCGGGTGCCACCGGAGACGAGCACCTGGTCGGCGTTCTCCACGGTGACATCACCGGCGGCCTCCACCGCGGCGATGGACGTGCCGAAGTCGCTGAACGAGGTTCCCGGATCCAGGGAGAACTGGCTGAGCGTGGACGCGGGCAGCGAGGCGAAGGGCGTCGCCGCCTGCGCCTCACCGCCGGTGCCCACGACCGTCGCGGCGACGGCGAGCAGACCACCGGCGAGGAGCGCCAGGGCACGTCCCGGTTTCCGTTTCATGGGTGTGGGTCTCCTGAGTTTGCTGAGGGGCGAGGTGTGCGGTGTGCGGGCGCCGGAGGGCGAGCAGCGAGCGCTGCCCGTCGCCCTCCGGCGCGCCGGCGTCCCGCTGCGCGGTGGAGGTCACCAACCGCCCTGGCTGACCAGCGAGCCGGCGTTCACGGTGCCGTCGCCGTTGCCCGCGTAGTCGTGCAGGCTGCTGTCCGACCAGGCGGCGAGCAGGTCCGCCTTGCCGTCGCCGTTCAGGTCGCCGGCGGCCAGACTGTGTACGGTGGCCCAGGTGGTGCCGCCGAACAGCGCGCCGCTGGCGGCGTTGACGTTCCCCGCTCCGGTGCCGGTGTAGAGGTGGAGGCTGCCGTCGCTCCAGATGGCCATGAGGTCGGTCTTGCCGTCACCGTCGAAGTCGGCCGCGGTGAGCCCCTTGACGCTGGTCCAGCTGGTGCCCCCGTACAGGTTTCCGCTGCCGGCGTTGATGGTGCCGTCCCCGTTGCCGGTGTACAGGTGCAGCGAGCCGTCCTTCCAGACGGCCATCAGGTCCTGCTTGCCGTCCCCGTTGAAGTCGCCCGCGGCGATGGCCTGCATGGTGCTCCAGGTGGTGCCGCCGAACAGCGCGGGCCCCGCGGCGCCGATGTCGCCCTTGCCGTCGCCCGCGTAGAGATGCAGGGTGCCGTTGGACCAGATGACCATCAGGTCCCGTCTGCCGTCGCCGTTGAAGTCACCGGCCGCCAGGCCCTTGACGTCGTGCCAGCTGCTGCCGCCGGACAGCTGCTTGCCGGGACCGAACCTGCCGTTGCCCAGGCCCGGGTACGACCACATGCGGTCGGCGGAGTCCAGGGCCACCATGTCGGTCCGGCCGTCCCCGTCGAAGTCACCGAGCGCCGTGCGCGCGGCGGACTGCCAGGAGGAGGAGACGGTGACGGCGGTGCCGGCCGCGATGGTGCCGTCCCCGTTTCCGGCGTAGTCGTGGACCGTGCCGTCGTACCAGACCGCGGACAGGTCGGTCCTGCCGTCGCCGTCGAAGTCCCCGGCGGCCAGGCCGTGGGCGGTGCTCCAGGTGGTGCCCCCGAACAGCGCCGCGCTCGGGCCGGTGAGGTCGCCGGAGCCGTTGCCGCGGTAGGTGTGCAGGGTGCCGTCCGCCCAGATGCCGGCCAGGTCGGCCTTGCCGTCGCCGGTGAAGTCACCGGCCGTCAGGTCGGACACTCCCGCCCAGGTGGTGCCCCCGTACAGCGCGGGACCTGCGGCGTTGACATTGCCGGTTCCGGTGCCGGTGTAGAGGTGGAGGGTGCCGTCGGACCAGACGGCCATGAGGTCGGTCTTGCCGTCGCCGTTGAAGTCCCCGGCGGCCAGGCCGTGGATCGTCGTCCAGGTGGTGCCGCCGTACAGGGCGCCGCCCGCGGCGTCGACGGTGCCGTCACCGTTGCCCGTGTACAGGTGGAGGGTGCCGTCGGACCAGACGGCCATGAGGTCGGCCTTGCCGTCGCCGTTGAAGTCGCCCGCGGCCAGGCCGTGCACGCCGTTCCACGAGGAGCCGCCGTACAGCTGCACCCGAGCCCCGTACGTCCCGGCGGTGCCGGTGCCCGGATACAGCCACAGCCGGTGCTCGGTGTCGATGCCGACCAGATCGGTCCTGCCGTCGCCGTTGAAGTCACCGGCCGTGGTCATCACCAGACCGCTGTACGGTGCCGAGGCGGAGCCGCCGTCGGTCCACAGATAGCTGACGTCGACCGAACCGCCGTCGCCCAGGCCCAGATCGGCGGCGACGCCGTCGCCCAGGTCGATGCCGGCGTTGTTGAGGACCGAGCGATTCCCGTCGTCCCGGCCGCCGTTGTACCCGCTGTCGTACGCCGCCTGCGCCTCCGGAGTGCCCTGGGCGAGGTCGGAGAACTCCTCGCGCACCCCGGAGGGGTTCCAGTAGTCGTCCCTCACGTTCCAGGGGCCGATGTCCCACACCGGTGCCGTCTCGCAGGTCGAGGTGCCGGCCTTGCACACCCTGACGGAGTACTCCGTGCCGCCTTCACCGGACAGCGCCCGGCCGGAGGGCAGCGCGACGAAGTGGTCGTTGCTCTGGATGACATGCCCGTTGGCGGTACGCCCCCCGACGAGGCCCTCACGGGTGGCGTGCACCCGGTAGGTGAGCGGCGTCGCGGCGGCGTCCGCCGCATGGGGGGCCATGGTGCGACCGCCCGTGGCGTCGGCGGTGGTGCTGAGCCCGGTGACGGCCGGGGAGACCCCGCCGGAGCCGGCGACCAGGATCAGCCTGGCCTGCACCGTGGTGACGGCTGCGCCCAGCCGGGCGGTGCCGGAAGCGTCGGCCGGCTGCCACTCGGTCCAGCGGCCGTCGCCACGCCTCCCGCGCGCTTCCACGGTGACACCGCTGCCCTGCGGCGCGGTGTAGGTGACGGTGAAGTGCACGGCGGTGGCCGGCGTCGTGAGGTGACGCTCGGGCAGGTCCCTGACGGCGGTGGCGGGCCGGCCCCCTTCGGGGGTGCGGCGGGCGGCGCGGTCACGTATGCGTATCGTGCCCCGGCTGTACGTCGTGTTGTCGTCGGGGCTGGCCTTCGCCAGGTCCTCGTGCCAGGTCGCGACGGGGTGCGCGTCACTGGCGGCGCGACCGGGCCCGGGTGCGGTGGAGGCGGCCGGCGCGGTGTCCGCCTGGGCGGGCAGGGCCGCGAAGCCGGTGAGTGTCGCCGCGGCGAGGACCGCGGCGCCCAGTGTGCGTCTGGCCGCACGGGATGAGGTGAACACGTGGGGTCTGCCTTTCGGGGCCGCCGTCCCGGTCCTCGCGACGGGGACGGCGGCGTGGTGGGTGATCAGGGACGCGTGTCGTGCGGGCGGCGCGTGCGCCTCGCGGACAGCGCGGGCTTCGCGGACAGCCGATGGGGGGCGGCTCACCGACCGCTGTGGCCGGTGAGCCGCCGCCCGGTGGCCGCTACCAGCCGCCTTCGCTGATCAGGGAACCGGAGTTGATGGTGCCGTCGCCCTTGCCGGTGTAGAGGTGGAGCGAGCCGTCCGACCAGTCACCGACGAGGTCGGTCTTTCCGTCCTGGTTGAAGTCACCCGCCGCGATGGAGGCCATGGTCGACCAGGTGGTGCCGCCGAAGAGGGCGCCGCTCGGGGCGTTGACGTTGCCGGTTCCGGTGCCGGTGTAGAGGTGGAGGGTGCCGTCGTTCCAGATGGCCGAGAGATCGGTCTTGCCGTCGCTGTTGAAGTCACCGGAGGTCAGGGCCTTGATGCCCGTCCAGCTCGTGCCGCCGTAGAGAGCGCCGCCTGCGGCGTTGATGGTGCCGTCGCCATTACCGGTGTACAGGTGGAGGGTGCCGTCGCTCCAGATGGCCATGAGGTCGGACTTGCCGTCACCGTTGAAGTCGCCGGCCGCCAGCCCTTGTACGGTCCCCCACGTCGTACTGCCGTAGAGGGCGCCGCCCGCGGCGTTGATGGTGCCGTCGCCGTTGCCGCTGTACAGGTGCAGTGAGCCGTCGCTCCAGATCGCCATCACGTCGGCCTTGCCGTCACCGTTGAAGTCACCGGCGGCCAGACCCTTGACGTCCTTCCAGGAAGTACCGCCGTACAGCTGCTTGCCTGCCCCGAAGCGGCCGTTGCCCAGACCCGGGTAGAACCAGGCACGGTTGCCGCTGTCGATGGCGATCAGGTCGGACTTGCCGTCGCCGTTGAGGTCTGCGGAGACGGACTGCGCCGCGCTGCGCCACGATGAGTCGGGGGCGGCGGTGACGCCGGCGTCGATGGTGCCGTCGCCGTTGCCGCTGTACTCATGGAGGGTCCCGTCCGACCAGCCGCCGACGAGGTCGGTCCTGCCGTCGCCGTCGACGTCGCCCGCCGCGATGGAGGCCATGGTCGACCAGGTGGTGCCGCCGAAAAGGGCGCCGCTCGGGGCGTTGACGTTGCCGGTTCCGGTGCCGGTGTAGAGGTGGAGGGTGCCGTCGTTCCAGATGGCCATGAGGTCGGTCTTGCCGTCGCCGTTGAAGTCGCCGGAGGTCAGGCCCTTGATGGCCGTCCAGCTGGTGCCGCCGTAGAGGGCGCCGCTCGGGGCGTTGACGTTGCCGGTTCCGGTGCCGGTGTAGAGGTGGAGGGTGCCGTCGTTCCAGATGGCCATGAGGTCGGTCTTGCCGTC